>CAZAOE010000051.1:0-1527 GCA_964486685.1 uncultured Gammaproteobacteria bacterium | reverse complement strand
AAAGTGGATATTTCCACAGCAACGTTTTTAAAAATAATAATTTTATTTGTTTTAATTGCCTTTTTGTACATTATCAAAGAGATTATTGTTTTGATTTTTTTGGCCTTAATTTTGGCTTCGGCCATAGGACCGTGGGTGCGCTGGTTAATGAAGAAAAAAATACCCAAGACCTTAAGTATTTTAATAATTTATATTGTTTTTATAGGAGTTATTGTTACAACTATTACTTTAGTTATTCCTCCTGTTGCTAGTGAAATTTCGCAATTAGCGCGTTTATTTCCGGAATATTATGAAAAACTTACTGGAGTTTTCAGTAAGTTTAGTACTTTGGGTGGCGACAATATGGTTAAAGATGTTCAATTTAGTTTGAGTTCTTTGAGTAATAATCTAAACCAAATCATTGGTTCAATTTTTAATGCCACAGCCCAGGTCTTTGGCGGAATAGTTTTTTTCTTGTCTATGTTAGTAATAGCTTTTTATTTTACTATGGAAGAAAATGCTGTTAAAAAAATGGCGGATTCTATTATTCCTAAAAAATATCATTCTTATATTTTTGATTCGATTTCCCGTGTTCAGGAAAAATTAGGTCAGTGGTTTAGGGGACAATTAATTTTATCTTTAATAATTTTTGGTATCACCTTTTTGGGCTTAATGGTTTTAAGTATATTTTTTGATATTAAGTATATTTTAATTTTAGCTTTATTAGCCGGGGTCTTTGAGATAATTCCTTATTTTGGGCCTTGGATTGCAGCGATTTTTGCCGTGCTTTTAACTTTAACCCAAGCCCCACCAATAGCTGCGGTGTTTGTAATAATTTTATATTTATTAATCCAGCAATTAGAAAATACTATTATTGTTCCTAAAGTAATTGGTAAATCAGTGGGTTTAAATCCTTTAGTGGTAATTATTGCTATTTTAGTAGGTTTTAAATTGGGAGGAATGTTGGGTGGTTTAGTGGCCGTACCCATTGTTGCTGCTTTATCAGTTTTTATAGGTGATTTTTTAAACAAACGTAAAGTATAGATTCAATTATCAATTTTACCCCCTTTGTCCGCTGGACATCTCCCCCTATACTAGGGGGAGAATTAAAGAGGGGGTAAAATTGATAATTGAGTAATTGATTATTAAATGTAAATTGTAAATTGTTAATTGTAAATTATTTATGTTATATATTATAGCCACACCGATTGGAAATTTGAAAGATATTAGTTTACGGGCTTTAGAAATTTTAAAAGCAGTAGATATTATTTTTTGTGAGGATACTCGGGTTAGTAGAAAATTTTTAGATCATTATCAGATTAATAAAAAATTAGATTCTTTTCATCAGCACTCAACAGATAAAAAAATAAGGCAGATATTAGATTTATTAAGACAGGGTCAAAATATAGCTTATTTGAGTGATGCCGGTACTCCAGGAATTAGTGATCCAATTGGTAAATTAGTTCAGGTCATAGTTGAAAAATTTCCAGAAAAAAATATAGTAGAATCTATTCCCGGCGCTTCAGCTTTGACAACAGCGCTTTCTTT
>CAZAOE010000050.1:0-1564 GCA_964486685.1 uncultured Gammaproteobacteria bacterium | reverse complement strand
TTATATTTTGTAATCAATTTCTTTGAAAAACTAATCATAATAATTAAAATATAAAACTATGTACTAGTATATCTTATTTGAGTTTTGTGTCCTTATCCAATTCATCATAATTATTTCCAATTCTCTACAATTATTTATTATTCTTATGTCGTGCTAAATGCTCTTGTATCTTTTTTCGCTTTCTTTCAAGGGCTTCTAAGTGATCTTTTTGATCTATATCCAGCATATTTTTTCTATGTTCAGATCTTTTTTGTTCGTAATCAACGTACTCTGCCTCAGATTTTATAGACAAAGGAATATGAAAACCATATGGGATGTAAGGATTTTTTCTATTTATAAACAACCAATCTATTAGATTACTTTTTTCAATACCATCGTCTATTGATTTAATTAGATTTTTTATTTGAGATGTGCTGCCAAACTGCATATGCGGATATTCTTCAAATTTACACAAACCTTTTATGAGTAGGCTTCTTTCTACAACATTAAGTTTTGAAACGAAAATATCAAACTGTTGACTGTGAATTATATCGTGAATTATATCAATAACTACATTTCTACTGAATTTACATTCAACAGTTTTATCTATACCAATTTCAATAAGCATATCTATAAATTTTTTCATATTTTTATAAAATAGTATTGCTTAAGATCAATAGTAAAATCCAAATTATAGCCGCGATAATTCCGTATAATTTCCAATGGGAATGTTTAGGCTTAACGCCGCCGGATAGCAGCCACTGGGGAATATGTGAAGCGTTAGAGAACAGTGCGCCGAGAATGAATAGAGCTATAATTATAAACTTTTCCATATTTCACAAAAAATTAAAATCCTAATTCATTTAATTTCACTTTTACAAGTCCACGCATAATACCCAACACCATTGCAAGTATTAGCCCAATATAACCAAGAACCAAGCCAGCAATAGCATTTTTTTTACCTCCATATACATCTGGCTGTTTTTTTATTTTAGAAAGAGCTATATACCCACATATAATAGCGATAATACTCCCTGTTGAAAATGCTGTAGTACCAATTATACCAAATATTAAACTTGCGATTGCCAAACCTTTCCTTTTGGTGTTTGGTCGATTATCTTTTAAAATTTTAACTTCAATCTTTTTCATATTTTTTGTGTTTTATAAAATTCACTATATCCTCTCTGTGATAACGTCTATCTTTGCGCTCGCCAAAACGAACAGCAACCAAAATACCTTTCTTGTCCCATTGTCTTAAAGTATTTGGGTGACACCTTAAAATTTTACACGTTTCTTTAAGAGTTAGAAGCTCTGTTAGTGATTTATGTTCAATTTTTCTCTTTTTTATCATTGCGTTATAACTTAACATTTGATACCATTATTATATAACAAAAACTTTTCATCCACAACATTAAATGATAATTACATTGAATTACTATGAACGGTGAAAAAAATTATGCCAAAAGAAAAACTTTTTATTTACTAAATAAGATTCGGGAACTTATAAAATTTGCCCCGGAGGGAGATTTATTGAGATACCAAATTAAATTTTTTAATAATGGTAATCATCAAAAGAAAACGAGCC
>CAZAOE010000049.1:0-1624 GCA_964486685.1 uncultured Gammaproteobacteria bacterium | reverse complement strand
ACATTTTTGCTATTAACTAAATAATATATTATTAAAATAAGTTAAGCTAAGTTTAAAATTTGTATTTATTCATTCTTCAACAAATAATACTTATTTTATTTTAGATAAAAAATTATAAAGGTGGAAAGTGCTATTTTATAGCTTAGATAATAATAAAAGCATACTTATCCACCACAGGTTATATTGTAGAACCTTAAAAGATTGATAAATCAATTTTTTTATACTATTATAAACATACATTGACTAAAAAAATACTCAAAAACAAAAATATGAATTTACTTAACAAATCAGAAAAAGGTGCCTCTTTGGAAATGTCTGATCAGTATTATCGAAAAAACCGAACCAAGTTCATAATAAAAAATGTGCTTTTTTTGTTTTTATTATTATTTATGGGTTGCATCTTATTGTTGTCAAATATAGCCGCTAATTCTGAATCTAATTTTGCTCAATCTGTAAAGAAAAATTTTTTAATTAATCAAATATCCCATTTAATATCCGCTGACACTAAAACATTAAAAGGCGAAAACGATGGTCAAACCAATCTTTTAATTCTAGGCATGGGTGGTTATGGACATGATGGAGCTTTATTAACAGATACTATTATCATCTTGAGTTATAATTATGAAACTGAGGAAACTTCTTTGGTTTCTGTCCCTAGAGATTTTTTGACTAAAACTGGTGAAAATCAATATCAAAAAATAAATTATTTATATACTGCCGGAGAATACATGGAAAACGAAACTGGTATTTCTTATAGTAAAAAAATAATTTCTCAAAACATAGGAATACCCATTCATTATGGCATAGCTATTGATTTTTTTGGTTTTGAAGAAATAGTAGATGCCCTGGGAGGAGTTAATGTTTATATAGAAAATACTTTCACTGATTATAATTACCCTACTACAGACCACAAAATAATGACCGTATCTTTTGAAAATGGCTATCGACATTTAGACGGAAAAGAGGCCTTAGAATTTGCTCGTTCCCGCCACGGTATAGTTAGCGCAGGTAATGGTTTTGAAGCCTCTGATTATGCTCGCTCGGAAAGACAATTTAAAATTATTGAATCCATTAAAAATAAAATAATGAGTTTTTCCACACTCACCAATCCCAATAAAGTAATTAAATTATTCCAAATATTAAATGAATATATAAAAACTGATATTGAAAGTTGGGAGGCCATCCGTTTTGGAGAAATATTAAAATCAATGGACCAAGATAAAATATTTAATAAGGTCTTAAATGATGCTCCAGATAATTTATTAAGAAGTGCTACCTCAACTCTTGATGGGGCTTTTATTTTAACTCCTAAAAATAATGATTATGGAATTATAAAATTATTTTTTGAAAATATTTTTAAAATAGATAAAATAAAAAAGGAAGAAGCAGTTATTCAAATATTGAACGGCACAAGCTATTCTGGTTTAGCTGCCATTAAATCTCAAATACTTTTAAATCACGACCTAAATGTAGCTAGAATTGGTAATGCTCCTAATCAAAATACAACTACTACTGCCATTTATGACCTTTCAAATAATGAAAAACCAGAAAGCTTACAAAAAATCCAAGAATATATTTATGGTGTCCGGTCTAATATTCTGCCCGATGAATTAAAAGAATATAT
>CAZAOE010000048.1:0-1934 GCA_964486685.1 uncultured Gammaproteobacteria bacterium | reverse complement strand
ATTAGAAAGTTTATATTTTAGAGGACATTGTTTAAAATTCTCTAAACTGGAATAACTTATTCTCATAACAAATAACAATGAATTATATTAATTATCTTAGCATTTATTTGTTCAATTTTACATATTGACAGATAGAGTTATTATTGATATAATAAGATTACATAATCGTGTAGCTTGAAAACTGAATAAATTAATAAATTTAAAAATATATAGAAAAGAGAAAAGGAGGGGATTGTAATGAAAGAAGAACAATTAAAGTTGTGTTCTGTTCTAAATCACGATACAGAGCCTATTCAGGAAAAAACACGAAAAAAGATTAGTCAAAAAAACAAAAAGAAACGTGGAAATTCCATTGCTAAGGAATCAAGAGACCAAGTGGGAGCAATCCTAAAAAGTTTAAAAATAAACAAAGATGAAAGATTAAAAAAATGGCAAGTGAAATAGATAAAAAAAAAGAAGGTGGGTAAAAGAAATGACTATTCAGAATAAATTCTTATTTTTCGCTAAAAAATTGATAGAGGATGGCATACCAGAAATTTCATGCCCAAACCCAAGTTGTGGATATAAAATCTCTGGATGGCTAGCTACAAAAATAAGAAAAAAGCACATCTGTTCTAACTGTGGAAAGACTTTTAGAGTTTTAGAATTAAAAAATAAAAGGAGGTGTAAGAAATGTTAGTTATATGTCCAGAATGTAAGGCAAAGATTAGTGAAGAAGCTGATCCTTGTCCTAAGTGCGGTTTTCCAAAAGCAGGACATCAATCTGAAGAATTTATAGAAAAAGATTCCCAGAAAGAAGCACAACGAATAAGTCTTTCTCGCAAACGCTATATAGAATGTATAAATTGTAATTTTTCCGATGAGATTATATGTAAACCAGTTAGAGTAGAAATAATAAAATATCATTTAGGCTATAGAATAGAAGCTGATTTTAAATGTCCAGAATGTGGAGGGGAAAAAGCAAGGGAAAAAATATTTCAAAGCACCTATTATGAATAATAAAATAAAAACAGAAAATAGAAGCTAAGCTTATAAGGTAGGGGGACAAACCTCTACCTTATTTTATTTATATTATTTATTTTTTTAATTTACGACCGCTATGAAATTTTTGATGAATTTCACGTAGTTTTTTACTAGTAACATGAGCATAAATTTGGGTAGCAGCAATACTTTTATGACCAAGAAATTCCTGGAGTATTCTTAAATCTACTCCTTGATTTAAAAGATCAGTTGCGAAACTATGGCGCATCGAATGAGGAGTAATTGTTATTGGCACTCCTGACATAGCCACATATTTTTTCATATTCTTTTCAATGGAACGGGGAGTTAATCTTCGAGGCGCTCCTTTTTTACTCCTATAATTGATAAATAACGCCTTATCATCATCAATTCGAGTTTTAATATATTTAGACAACCAAGATAGAGCTCTTTCAGAGAAATAAACAGTTCGTACTTTACTTCCTTTTCCAATAATACCAACTTCTAATTCTTTTATTCCAGAATTTATTTTAATTTGATCCCGGTTTAATGAAACTAATTCTGCTATTCTCATTCCAGTAGAAAATAGAATTTCTAAAATAGCTCTGTCTCGTAACCCTTGCTTTTTAGAAACATCAGGAGCTGAAAATAATTTTTCTAATTGTTCTAAATTTAAAAAACTAACTTGTTTTTCATCTCTATCTTTAGCTAATTTTATCTTCTCAGATGGTAAAGATAAGATATTTCTATCAGCAAAATAATTCAAAAAGGACCTCAATGCGATTAAATAATAATTCTGGGTAGTCTTTTTAAGAGGTATTTTTGTTTTAGGGAGATACCGACGGGAAAGAAAAACTCGATATTTCCAGATATGATCAGTAGTTAATTCATGAGGTTTTAAATCTTCTAAATTATTTGATTTTAACCAATCTAAGAATTTTTTTAAAAATCTATTA
>CAZAOE010000047.1:0-2084 GCA_964486685.1 uncultured Gammaproteobacteria bacterium | reverse complement strand
CCTAAAGAGGTATTTAATAATTTAATTGTTGCAATAAAAACTTGAACCTACCAAAGATAATGATAAAATATTCCGATTATAATTGAAATTATATCTAAAATATGGATCGTGGAAAGCATAGAAAAATATTATGATAACTACAAAGAGAAAATCAATAAAATTTTATCCTGATTCAAAAAGAGTAATTGCACGCTTCTTTATGCCTGGTGGAGCTGATAGGGCAATACCCATTATTAAAAAAGTTATAAATCTATCTAATAAGGATGTTCATATTACAATTAATCAAGTTTTGAGAAATTTTTCGCAGCGACATCGTAATATTACAAAGATATTTGAAAAAAATTTCAATAATGTAAAACATATATTGAATGAACTAGATATTGATTCTGAAAATTTATCTTTAGAAAAAAAATTGCTTATTGGTTCATACTTCACTATGGAATATTCTATTGAATCAACAGCCTTCTTTAATCCAGCAATAGTTAAAGATCCTGACCAAACTGATTTAGAAGAAGGGCAGAAAAGAGTAATAGTAAGTTTTCGTGCTACAGGTGAAGGACATATATCGTCAATTGTATTTAGGAGTGGTATAATTGATAAAAACAATAACTTAAAATTTAAAGCTCCAGGTAAATATGTGGATGTACCAGAAGTTGTGAAACGTCATGTTTATGAAAAAAATTTATTTCTAAAAAAACTTGATGAAATGAATATTCACAAAGATGTTATTGGCTTAGTTATGGATAAACTGAGAGATAAATTTATTTATGGTGAATTACAAGCAAGTATTGCTGTAGCAATGAAAGATACAAAGTTAAGTTATACAAGAAAAAAAGTGGTTGAGGCAATTAATTGGCTGGCTGATGCTCATTATGAAATATCATTTTCCCTTGATACGGCAATTTCAGAACGGGTCATCTTTCCTACTTCTTATACCGAAAGCAATGGTATTGAGGATGCAAGATTTGTTAGATTTGTTGATGATGACCGAATCATAACTTATTATGCAACTTACACTGCTTATAACGGTTATGCGATTCTGCCAAAATTATTACAAACAAAGGATTTTTATCATTTCAATATTATGCCTATAAATGGAGAAAAAGCACAAAATAAAAATATGGCCCTTTTTCCAAGAAAAATTAAAGGTAAATATGCAATGATCTCACGATTTGATGGTGTGAATAATTATATTATGTTTTCTGATAATATTAACATCTGGCAAGATGCTCAAAAAATGCAAGAGCCAAAATATCCTTGGGAATTCGTACAAATTGGTAACTGTGGTTCACCTATTGAAACTGAAAAGGGCTGGTTGTTAATAACACATGGGGTTGGTCCGATGAGAAAATATTGTCTTGGTGCAACACTTCTAGACCTAGATGATCCCTCAAAAGTAATTGCGCGTCTCCATGAGCCGTTATTAGAACCTAATGATGAAGAAAGAGAAGGTTATGTGCCCAATGTCGTTTACTCTTGCGGTTCTATTATCCACAATGGTAATCTGATTATCCCTTATGGCATGTCAGATTATGCCTCTACTTTTGCAAGTATATCTTTGGACGAATTATTTAGTAGCTTATTCTCTCAATCTGATATACCTCGTATGAAGTCAAAAGAAAAAAAGGCTTCTATATTAATAGTTGATGATGATGATGATTTCCGGGAAATAATAATGAAACTATTGGAAGAAGATGGTTATCAGGTTGAGGAAGCATCAGAAGGAATTGAAGCCCTTATGCAAATCGCAAAAAAGAAATTCGATTTGATTCTATCAGATATTCAGATGCCCGATTTTGATGGATTTCAACTAATTGAGTTTATGAATAAAAAAAATATTACTGTCCCAGTTGTGTTTATAACCGGTTATCCAACTGAAGAATACGAAACTAAAGGTTTGGAACTTGGTGCTGTTGAATTTATTAAAAAACCTATAAAATTTGAATTACTTTTACCCAGAATAAGGAAAATATTAGAATATCATTAAGATAACCATATGTTATGCATGAACAGTTGTGAAATTATTTTAAAATATTTTCATATACTTTTAGGTAATCATTTACCATTTTTTCCTGACTAAAATT
>CAZAOE010000046.1:0-2177 GCA_964486685.1 uncultured Gammaproteobacteria bacterium | reverse complement strand
ATTATCATTTAGCTCATGAATTTATGCATTTGATAACTCTTAAACAAAATCCTAATGAAGAAGTTTGGTTAAATGAAGCCAGGGCTGAATACATTGAAACTTTATTGGATTATGGAAAAGATTGGGATAATAGTAATTTACAAAGAAGAATTAAGCAATTTTTAAATAGCACAAAGATTTCTTTATTAGACTGGGATAATACTAATTATGATTATGCCAAAGTTAATTTACTAACTCACTATTTAGTTGATCATTATGGTATTGATATTTTAGTTGATTCTTTGCATTCTTCTGAAGCAGGTGTAGCTGCCATTAATTATGCTTTACAAAAAAATGGATTTTCTGAAGATTTTTCAGATGTTTTTATGGATTGGTTAATTGCTAATGTGGTTAATGATTGTTCTGAAAACCCAAAATATTGTTACAAAAATCCTTATTTAAAAAATTTTACGATTACTTCTTATGTTTATTATTTACCAACAACAGGCAGAGCTTCTTTGTCAGTAACAGATTCTTTAAATTCTTGGAGCGCAAAATGGCAAAAGATTATTGGTGGAAAGGATATTATAAAAATGGAGTGGACAATACCAGAAAATACCTCAATTTCTCGTGTGCCATATATTATTGTTCAAGATGATGGGCAAAATAAAGTTGGTTTTTTTGATTTTGAGGGAAGCAATATGGATGAAATTTTTGTTTCAGATTTTGGGGATAAAAACATTGCTTTAATTACTATTCCTTTTCTTATATCAACTCATTCTGATAAACTTTATTATTTCTCATGGGAGGTTACTGTGTTAGAAAATTCAGATCAAATGGAAGAAGAGGCAATAAAGGCATTGCAAGCTAAGATTCTTATTCTTCAACAAGAGATAGTTAAACTCCAGGCGCAATTATTCGTTTTATCAACAGACCAAAATTCTTCAGTATGTTCGCCTTTTTACGGAGACCTTTATTATGGAATGAATAGTAATCAAGTAAGTTGTTTACAACAATATTTAAAAGCTTTAGGCACTGAAATTTATCCGGAAGGATTAGTTACAGGTTATTTTGGACCTTTAACTAGAGCTGCAGTTCAAAGATATCAAGCATCGCAAAGTATTATTACTACGGGTTATTTTGGACCATTAACGCGTGCAGCAATAAATAATTAATGATGAATAGATTAAAAACAATACTTTTTTATCTTGTTGTTGCGGCTTTATTTACGCCTTTTCTAATAGATACTCATACATATTTTCCTTTTATTACTGCTAAGGCTACAGCTTTTCGGATAATAGTAGGTTTAATGTTAGTAGTTTGGGCATTTTGGTTAATTAGAAACAAAACTTCAAAAGAAAGTCCGATTTCTTTAACGCCTTTAACCAAAGCGATTCTTATTTTTGGAGTTATAATATTTATTTCTGCTCTTTTTGGAGTAGATTTTTATTATAGTTTATTCTCAGGAAATGAGAGGATGGAGGGAGTGTTCGGGATCTGGCATTTTATTGCTTTCTTTTTAATTATTACTACGACTTTTAAATATTTAGAAATAGAAAAGATTCTTAAGATTCAGATAGGAATAGGTATTCTTTATTCAATAGTTGCTCTTTTAGCTTATTCTGGTGTAGGAAAAGTTACAGCTCAATTAACTGGTAATCGTTTAGCTGGTTATACTGGTAATCCTTCATTTTTTGCTGTTTATTTACTTTTTAATGCATTTTTAGCTCTTTATTTTTATTTTCGTCAATATATTTTTGATAAGAAATTATTTAATTGGTGGCTACTTGTTTTTTTGGGGCAAAGCTTTCTTATTTTTGCTACTCTGACCAGAGGATCAATGATAGGATACTTGATAAGTATTATATTAATAGCTTTAGGTATTGTTTTTTTGAAATCAGATTTTCAAAAGAAGCCTGATCTTCTTGTCCCTTTGAAGAAAATATTCATTGTATTTTTAATTGGTATTTTAGTTGTATCTGTTTTTACTTTTGCTGGTAAGAATACTAATTTTGTAAAAAACAATAAAATTCTTGGTAGATTTTCTACTATTTCTTTATCGGACCCAACAGCTAAATCCCGTATTTTTTCTGCTGGGACAGCTTGGAAAAGTTTTTTGCAAAAACCTTTACTTGGATGGGGTTCTGAAAATTATGAAGCAGCGTATGTAACAAATTTCAATCCAGAAGTATTAAAAT
>CAZAOE010000045.1:0-2183 GCA_964486685.1 uncultured Gammaproteobacteria bacterium | reverse complement strand
TCGTCTTTATTCGAATTGTATCTAAATTGTTGTAAGGGCGCTTAAAATACAAATAGTATAAAAAAATTGATTTATCAATGTAGTTTTTAAGATTTGACAAAAAATAAGAAGGTGTTATGCTGTGATTATAAATTATTTTAAAAAAATGTTTGAGTGGATTCCAATAATTTTTGAAAAAATAGCAGATTTTGTTTTAGGTTTTGTTTTTGAAAAATTGCCCTATATAACTATTGGGGCAGCAGTTTTATTTTTTATGTGGAAAATGATAGAACCAGCTATAATAATTATTTAATTTTTTAGAGAATAAAAGAGAATAAAATAGAAAATAAATAAAAAGAATCGCTATTAAATATCAGCGATTTTTTGTTTATTTAAATAAATTATTTAGAGTTTTTCTTGGTATTTTTCCACAATTCGTTGAAAGCTTTCCATTTCTTCTTCTTTGATTCCGTCAGTACTAGGAAAGTCCTCGGTTTGGGGATTTATTTTAGTGCCATATTTAACCATTTCATAATGAACATGCGGGCCAGTAGAAAAGCCAGTGGAGCCGACATAGCCAATGGTTTGACCTTGGCTTACTTTTTGTCCATATTTTACAGCGTAACGAGAGAGGTGAGCATAATTAGTAGTATAAACTTCATTATGACGGATGCTAATAAAGTTTCCATAAGCACCATTCCAACCAGCATAAACTACGGTGCCGTCGCCAACAGCTTTAATTGGAGTTCCTATGGGAGCGGCATAATCAATGGCGCGATGTTTGGTGGCGACATTAAAGGCCTCTACATATCTTAAGCCAGTCGTAAATCCCGAGGAAATGTATTTATAGGCCACTGGAGCTTTTAAAAATATTTTTTGCATGCTTTCGCCTTGTTCGTTAAAGTAACCATATTCTCCAGCAGAATTTTCAAAGTAGTAAGCAGAGTATTCTTTTCCATCATTAATAAATTTAGCTGCGAGAATATTTCCTGGCATAATATATTCTCCATTTAAATATCTTTCTTCATAAATAAATTTAAAATAATCTCCTGTTCGGATATTCATGGCAAAGTCAATTGTCCATTGAAAAACCTCGGCTAATTCAATAATAGCCACTTCATCTAAATTTTGTTCTAAGCCGGTTTCATAAAGAGAGGATTCAATTGTTCCTTGAGAAGTTTTAATTTTTACTTCATATTCAATAGGTTTGCGTTCAGCTTGCCAAGTACCATCTTCTTGTAAAGTGACATATAATTCTTCTTCAGTATCTATCCGGTAAATTAATTGTTTTAATTCATTGGTTTGTTTGTCTTTAAATAATTTAATTTCTCGGCCGATTCTAATTTTAGATAAGTCATAAATATCTTGGGCTGTTTCAAAAATTATAGTGGAAGTAGCATTGCAAATTTCTGCCTGAGTCATTAGTTCTCCATAAGTACATTCGGGTTCTATTTTTAAAGAAGTTTCATAATAAGGACTTTCAACAATTTTTTCTTCAAGAATGGAATTTTTTTCTTGGTTAATATTTTTTTGATAATTTAAAAAATATAAAAATCCGCCACAAAGCAGAATAATTAAAACAAGAATAATTATTTTTAATTTTATTTTCATAATGTTTTTATATTTTACCTTATAGCAAGTAGAAAATCAATTTAGAAGAGTTTAAAGTGATAAAGCAGAAAGTATAAAGTTAATTATTATTTTAAAATATTTGCTTTTTTTGAAAAATAATTATATATTAATAAAAAAGCAAAATATATTGGAGGTAAGATGAAAAAAAATCAAAAATTTTTAGAAATTATGAAGATTATAAAAGGACTAGACCTGGACCTATCAAGAAAAAATAAACGGAGAATTAAACGTTTATTAAAAATAACAAAAATAATTAAAGAAAAATTTTTTCCGGATGAACTTGACCTAGAAAATTTTATTGAACAATATCTTAGATTTATATTTGTGCCCCTTGAATCTTTTGCGGAAAGTAGATTACATCCAGAATGTAATTTTACTGATGATCCAGATAAAATTTTAGCGGAAAAAATTAACATTAACGTTGGAAATGGCCTTGCAGCTTTTATAAAAGAGAATATCAATCTTTCTATAAAAGGAATAAAGGAAGTAATATAAAATTTAACTTCCTTTTTTAATTAAAAAAACAGGGACTGCGCACTCCCTGCTTTTTTATCAATCTATATGATTATCGT
>CAZAOE010000044.1:0-2300 GCA_964486685.1 uncultured Gammaproteobacteria bacterium | reverse complement strand
GTTCTAGTATTGGCATTTGGAGCAAAAAGAATAATCCTATTCAAATATCTAGTGAAGGAGAAAAATATGTTTTAACTCCCTTGATAAATGATCCGATTAAGGGTTCTGCTCAGGCCTTAATAAATATTTATATTTTTGCTGACCACGAAGAAAGAAAAAGCAAATTAGCCATGGATGTCTTGAATCAGTTATATGAAAAATATCCAGATAAAATTAATTTAATTTGGAAAGATTTACCTTTATCTAAAAATTTTTTTGCTAAGTCATCAGCTTTAGCAGCGCGTTGTGCTGGGGAACAAAATAAATATTGGGAATATAATCAGCAGTTATTAGATAATCAAAATAATTTATCTTTTGAATTTTATCAACAAACTGCTTTAGAATTAGAAATTAATTTGTCGCAATTTTTAGAATGTTATCAAGCCCAAAGATATTTAATAGATATAGAATACAATTCCCAAGAGGCCTATTATTTTGATATAGAGAAAATTCCAACGATTTTTATTAATCAAAGTAAATTTGAACAAGAAATTAGTTTGGAGAATTTAGAATCATTTTTGCAAAATTATATAAAGTAAGCAGAGAATTACAAATTATCCCGCCTCGCAGGACAAGTTACAATTTTAATAATTTAACCATTAAACTCCTCTCTTTCTCCCCTTATTAAGGGGAGATGTCCCTGCCTACCGGCAGGCAGGCGGAGGACAGAGGGGTAAAAAGTTTAACAATTTATCAATTTATCAATTTAACTATCTAAAATATGATAAAAATAAATAACACATCCAAAAAGTTTAAAAACAAAATTTTATTTTTATTAATATTCTGTTTTATTTTTTTAACAAGTATAAATATATGTTTAGCCGAAGAAGCCACTCCCGCTCCCGCTAGTGCCAATGAGGAGGTTAATTCAAGCTTGAAATTTACTCCCGAAGTTAATATTCCCGGTTTTCCAGAGGACGCTACTATAAATGGAGCTTTATTAGGTAGGGTTATTAATGGATTTTATAATTATATTGTCTGGTTAGCCGGTATATTAGCAGTTATAGTAATTATGATAGCTGGTTTTCAATGGGTAACTGCCGCAGGAAATCAAAGTAAAATAGGTGAAGCCAAAGAAAGAATTACCGGCGCTATTATTGGTTTGGTCTTGGCTTTAAGTTCTTATATGTTATTAAATATAATTAATCCTGAATTAGTTAAGATTCAGGATTTGAGTGAATTGGTGAGAATAGCTCCTATGGAAAGAGGATTTGAGTACAGATGTGTTGAAGAGGGATTTACTTGCGAAAATACCAATCCTAAAGCCAACACTTATCCACTTTATACTTGTTCTATTGAGGGCTTAGGAGAGCCAATAACATGTATTAGTGATCCATATACTAAATTAGTTTGTTGTGGTAATTTTCCAGAGCTTTCTGCATATGGACCTGAAGGCACAAAATATGCATGGGCTTGTCTTCCTGAGAATTTTACATGTGAAACATCAGATCCGCCAGGTATGGAAACTTATCATCTTGCAGTTTGTATAGAAAAGATAGGACGAAGCGAATCGTGTCAGCCAGTTAATGGACACAATCGAATTAAATGGTGTTGTGGTTTGCCACCCAGAGAAGGGTACGGAACTTCTTTTTAATACATACTATATTTATTAGAAAAATATTTAAATATGATAAAAACAATGGATAAATTTTCTAAAACTAAAATTTTATTCTTACTAGTATTTTGTTTTATTTAAGTCGTAGAATACTCCCGCTTTTTAAAGCGGGAGATGAATACGACACCTTTCCGAGCGAAGCGAGGGCATGCTAATATGTAGGTATATGAAGAAATCAACACACAATGCTACATATGACATTCAATACCATTTTGTTTGGATACCAAAGTACAGAAAAAGAATATTGAATGGAAAGATAGGTAAAAGAGTAAAAGAGTTAATCTATGAATATACGGAAATAAATCAATTTGAAGTTTTAGAACTTTCAATACAAGAAGATCATATCCATCTATTACTCTCAGCTAAGCCAAGATATTCACCAGCAGAGATAATGAGATTAATCAAAGGTGGAAGTTCTAGAATACTACGGAAAGAATTGTCAGAAATTAAAGAGTTCTTGTGGGGTGATAGTTTCTGGGCTGATGGCTATTTTGTTTCTACTCATAGTACTGTTACAGAAGATATTATCAAAAAATATATTAAAGAACAGAATAAAGATCGTTAATACTGCGGTCTTTAGACCGCGGATGATTTATTTTTTTGATTGGTATAAATATATGTTTAGCCGAAGAAGCCACTCCTGCCC
>CAZAOE010000043.1:0-2324 GCA_964486685.1 uncultured Gammaproteobacteria bacterium | reverse complement strand
AATCGCCTATTTGACGATTCTAATTTACTGGGGCTATGGAACGATGTTGGAACCTTTTTTGGGTAATAAAAGCCCTCTTAAAACACTTTTAAGAGGGCTTCGTTTAAAATACTTGTCTTTTATATTATTATTTTTACTTTCTTTTAACTTCTTCTAATTAAATTTTTCTTTTTCTTGCGTAATCCTTTCTCGGTATTTGCTTTTGTTCTTAACAAACACCAGATAGAATTCCATGGTCCTGGCCAAGAATTATCATAAGGCATTATATTACGATCTTCCAAAGAAATATTCTCCTCATAAAATTTATTATGATATTTACTACTACCATCAAATCCTATTGTACTTACTTTTATAAACCCGGTTTTACTTGCCCCATCTAATGATTTGATTTCAAAAAGATTAGTAGCACCATACCCTTCACCAAATTCAATAATCTTTTGCCCTACATGCAATCCTCTCAACGTCCTAATTTGTCTAGGACCAAAGTAAGGTCTCTCTTTAAAAAAAAGAATTTTTTTTGAAGAAGAAGCTGATCTCAAATTACACATATACTTTACCTCCCTTAATTTAAATTTTTTAAAATATAGACACAAGAAAACTAGCTACTAAGAAAAATTAATAACCACTTTTCTTGTGCCTATGAGAAGGTATATTTTCAAAGAACTAAAAATATCCTATAATAGGATATTATAAATATAACATATTTAATTGCATAAGTCAATATGCCGTATCTCGGTTCCTCGATAAAAGAACTAGACGGTTGGGGCTATGGAACAATGTTGGAACCTTTTTGACTCAAACGTCTAAACAATATTAAAATCTGATGTATTTACTTTCTCCGATACTTGTAATAGTGCACAAATATTCTTCTAAATCATTATGTGACCAAATTTTAAACAATTTTGCCTAAAATGTCCGTGATACATTGACTGAAATTTTTTAATTCATGCTCCCAAAAACGCAAAACAAACCAATTATTTTTCCGCAAGTACATCGTTACCCTCTTATCTCTTTTCCGATTATTCTCTATTTTCTCTCGCCAAAAATCATTTTTGAGTAAATGGCGCCAGCGTGGATACTGCCAACCATGCCAAAAATCGCTATCAAGAAAAACACAAACTTTATCTTTTGGAAAAACAATGTCAGGCTTCCCTTTTATTGAAACAACATTTATTTGAAATTTTTTATTAGTATTCTCTTTAAGAATATTAATGAATTCTCTTTCAAATCTGGTATTCTTGGAACGAATTTTAGACATTAATTCGGATCGTTCCCGCTTAGAAATTCTATCCTTATTTTTTTTCTTTTTAAAATTACGGCCTAAATAATTATTTATTTTGGACATATAAAGAAATTATTTTCCCCATAATTGAACCCACCGATCATAAGCGGCATATTTAATCTTTTTTCTTTTCCAGTCTATATCAATGAAAGTAATATCTTCATCTTTAGTCAATAATTCTAGTGCTTCTTTGGTTATTTCTACCCCTCGTGGATTAGTTCCTTGTTTTGGTAGTTTTAAATATTTTTGACGTCCTAATTTATTAAAAACTCTAGCTTGGCTTTCTTTCGGAAAATAATAAAATGAACCTCTCTCACCCCAATTTACATTTATTAGTAATAAATCTATGCTTAGGTGATATTTTTGGCTAAACTCTAAAGCTTTTTGTGGATCCACTGTCCAAATTAATTTAACTCCGGCTAAATTTCCACTTATAGTTTTTATCGAGATTGGTTTATTGAAAAGAATAACGTCTATTTCTGCTTTAGTAATTGGAATATTAGTTTTTACATTTTTTTCACCAAATTTATAGATTAAAAGGGCTATAATAATTTTTTCTCTGATCGAACCAACTTCCATTCCCAATTTACCATCACGAGAACTATCTATTTCAGCCAGTTGAAATAAACTTGGCATTTTTTCTTTTATCCTTTTAACTATATCCTTATTAACAAATAATTGTTTTAAATGATTAGGCATAAATTATCTATAATACTTGTTTAAAAAATGTTGGATAGCGTTTGCTATATGCCAACTCAACACTGGAGGTACAGCATTCCCAATTTGCTTATAAGCCGCAGAAGTTGAGGGATAAAAAATAAAATCGTCTGGGAATGATTGTATTCGTGCTGCCTCTCTTGCTGATAATCTTCTTTTTCCATTCCAGTGATATTCTATGTTCCCATGATGCTCAGTTCGCATTGTTGGTCCAGGTCTGCTTGCAGACACAACCGAATTCCCTTGTCCTTTGTTTTTTTTCGCTTTTGACCAGTAATGATTAGCTATGTTTCCTTCTTTCACTTTTTCTAAATCACCAATTGCT
>CAZAOE010000042.1:0-2555 GCA_964486685.1 uncultured Gammaproteobacteria bacterium | reverse complement strand
TTTATTTAATAATGCTTTGTTTAAAAAGGGATTGACTTAATTTATAGGTAATTTTTAAATTAATAATAAATTGGCTGAGGAAAATAATTTCCTCAGCCATAATTTTACGTATCCAAAAATGGAACCGGGCACAGGCTATATCCCCCAAAGGGATTACCCATGCCCTCTACGGTGGCCCGACAGCCACCCCGACATTTATTCCACTTTGAACACGAAGAGCACGGCTCGCCAACCAAATTTTGATTAAGCAAAATCCGATTACAAATCAAGGGCGATTCAAAAGCCATTTTTATCGGTTCCGGATCGGTGACATAAGATAAACGAAAAGTACTATTACTACATGCCCGAATATGACCATCAACTCCAAAATACAAGCCTTTATCATAAAACGGACAAGAACCAAAAACGTGAGGCATTAAAACCTCGAGTTTTTCAAGGTCAAAACTTTTTCGTACTTCCTGAATTTTGACAATCATCTCTGCAATTTCTGAAGGCCTAGGAGCAACTCGCCAATATTCTTCATTAATAGGTTCTCCTGAACCCATTAGCTCTAAATCAGTACCAATATTATGTTCTAAACACCACCGATAATATCCCGGCACCAAATTGATATTCTTCTTTCGGATCAAATTCTGCAAACGGAATAGGGGATCTATATAACCAGCTTCCAAAAAAATATTGATCGCCGAAATCATTTTTTCTGCCATCACCACATTCTGACCAATCATTGCTGCTTGAAGATACAATTGAGATGCATCACTGGGATCAATATTTAACTTGCCGGTAATATGAATCTTCCTCTGAAAAAGCCACCTTGCTAATGCAGGAGTAATCTCCATCATGTTAGTAAAAATCCAAGGCTTAATTCCCCGATTCAGCAAAATTTCCAAATATTCTTTAAGGTAGGGCCACAACAGGGGTTCTCCACCTAAAACATCCATTGTTTCTAATTCTTGACCAACATATTCCCGACAAAGATCCAAAATATTAATAGCCTGTTCTAAGGTCATTTGCTGACCCTGTAAAAGATCCCTTTTAACCATATAACAACCTGGGCAACGACATTGACATCGAGTAGTGACTTCAATAATTCCATACTTTAATTTTTTTTCTCCTTGGTGCTCTTGATACCTTTTATCAATTTTCTTTTTCATTTTAATCCTCCTCAGGATTTTATTTTTTTTCTTCTTGAAAAATTTTTAAAATTCTTAATTCTTACAATTAATTATATTTATTAAAATAATTATTGAGTTGCATTTGAGGAATTATTTTTTGTTTCCCCGTCCGCATATTTTTTATTGTAACCATTCCTTTACTAATCTCGTCTGGACCACAAATTACCACAAAAGGTATTTTTTTCTTATCAGCATATTTAAATTGTTTCTGTATTTTATCCGGTTCAAAATATATCTCCGTGTTAATGCCAACGCATTGTAATTGATTCCATATTTCAAAAGTTTTAGACAAAGTATCTTCATTAAAATAAGTAACTAAAACTTCAGTATTAAGTCCAACTTTATCAAGAAGCCCGAGAGTTTCCATGGCCACAACCACTCGATCAAATCCAAAGGCTACCCCAACGCCACTAAATTCTTTATCTGTAAATAAATTACATAAATTATCATATCGACCACCGGCACATACTGCTCCAATATCTATTTCATCAATATATACCTCATAAATAATCCCCGTATAATAATCGAGTCCGCGAGCTAAACTCACATCAAATTCTAAAACATCATCTGGTATTCCTGCTTGTTCGGATAGTTTTAATAATTTTTCTATTTCTGTGGTATCATATTTACTAAGCCTTTTTATCTTTTCTTGATTTGTACCTTTTACTAACATTGTATTGAGAATGTTCTGAACAGTTGTTTTATTACAGACTTTTTCCATCTCAATAGCTACACTATTTCGATCAGTTTTATTAAGTTTATCAAGCGCTCGAATAATATCCGTCTGTTTTTCTAATTCAACTCCCAAATCATCTAAAATACTATTAATGAGTCGACGACTATTAATTTTAATAATAAATTTTTTAAAACCTATTTTTTTAAATACAGAATACATTGTTTTGATAATTTCAGTCTCGGCTACCAAATTTTTTGTGCCAATAATGTCAATATCACATTGGGTAAATTCTCTATACCTACCCTTGGCCGGTTTATCCGCCCGCCAAATTTTTGAAATTTGGTAGCGTTTAAATGGCATAGTTAATTTAGTATAATTCATTGCTATGACTCGAGCGAAAGGAACAGTTTGATCAAAGCGTAATACTACATCACGCCCACCATTATCTTGAAATTTATATAACTGTCTAGATCCTTCATCTCCGTATTTACCTAAAAGCGTTTCAGCATATTCTATTGCTGGAGTGTCAATACTGTCATAACCAAAACACTCAAACACAGAAATGATTTGTCGTTCCACAAAGTTACGTCGAGCCATTTCTTCTGGCAAAAAATCGCGTGTTCCTCTAAGAATTTTTGGTTTAATAATGTTTTCCATAATGCTATAAATTAATTATAAACTAAATAAATACATAAGTGTTAAAA
>CAZAOE010000041.1:0-2556 GCA_964486685.1 uncultured Gammaproteobacteria bacterium | reverse complement strand
GGCTCTACGCCCATTTTCCCGTCAAAAATTGTTACTGCTCCATCTAAAACTCTTAAAGAACGCTCTACTTCAGCTGTAAAATCGACATGGCCGGGAGTATCAATAATATTAATTCTAGTACCCTTCCAAAAACAAGTAGTAGCAGCAGAGGTAATGGTAATGCCTCTTTCTTTTTCTTGCTCCATCCAATCCATTTCTGCAGCACCATCATGAACCTCACCAATTTTATGTTTTTTTCCAGTATAAAAAAGAACTCGCTCGGTAACCGTTGTTTTACCAGCGTCTATATGGGCAATAATCCCTATGTTTCTTGTATTTTCTAATGAATATTGTCGTTCGGCCATATGTTTATTTTAGTTAAAAGTTTCAAGTTAAAGGTTTATTTAATTATTTTGTAAATTCTAAATTTTCAAGCATCAATTCATAGACATCTTTTAAATCCCAATTAGACAAATTAAAAACATACATTTTATCTTCTCTTGGTAAAAAAGTATTCATTCCCTTCACGCCCGATGGATGATCTATGCTTGTAAAAATATATCTCTCTCCTTGTTCTCCGCTGGCTATTGTAATATTTTCGATATCAGTTATACCTTCAAAATGCTTTTTATTAATAAAATTTTCTATACCAGTCCCTTCTTTAATTTTATAAATATGCAAAAAAATATTTTCAGACCACTCAGTATCCCCTCCTATTAATTCTTTCTCTGGACCCCTAGTACTAAAATCATTTTCTGAAAAATCATCATTTAATACTAAACTTTTAGGATATTTTATTTTGTAGGCATATCTATTATTTGTATAAGTATTCCAATTTATAACTCCTTTTGTATCTATATCTAAAAACTCTAAATTTTCAAACATTAAATTTAAAATTTCTTGATATTCCTCTTGATTAGAAACTAAAATATATTTTTTATTTCCGTTCTCTCTTTCTTTGAAGAAAGAAAAATCTTCTGTAAAATTATCTGTTGAATTTAAAATAAATAATTGGATTGCATAATCCTTCTTATTCAACTCTTCTAAACTAGGAGCAAATCCATAAACTGCAATATACTGTTCAACTTGATTAGAATCGAGCTGAACTCGATGAAAATACCATTGATTATGATATTTAAACTTAATATTAAAATATTCATTCTCATAAACCCGCCAATCACTAACTGATAATTCTTCTAATTCTTCGTTAGATTGGCCATCTTCTTCAATTACTTGTTCTTGATTTTCTTCAGAAACAACTCCTGGTTGATCATTTGGTTGATTGATTTCTTTATTTCCGCAAGCAGATAATACTAAGCCTAAACTTAGTATTAATAGTATAAATAAAAAAATTTTGGAAAAATTAATCATAATTAAAATTAACGAGAAAAGTGAGCAAAGGCCCGATTAGATTCTGCCATTTTATGAACATTGCCTCTTTTCTTAAGAGCGTCACCTTCATTTTTAGAAGCAGAAATTAATTCATCGGCTAATTTTTCTGACATTGGTTTTCCTTTTCTGGCTCGAGTAGCTTCTAAAATCCACCTAAAAGCCAAAACCTGTTTTCTCTGACCAGAAACTACAACTGGAATTTGATAATTAGCTCCGCCAATTCTGCGACCCCGAACTTCTAAAGCTGGTCCAACATTTTTAATTGCTTGATTAAAAATAGCCAGCCCGTCTTGTTTGGTTTTTTTTGAAATTATATCTAAGGCCTGATAAACAATTGCCTGGGCTAATGATTTTTTACCATTTTTCATCACATAATTAATAAATTTACCTAATGGCAAGCTATTAAATTTAGAATCTGGCTGAATTTTTCTTTTAGATACTTTTTTACCTCTCATAATGTT
This sequence comes from uncultured Gammaproteobacteria bacterium, assembly GCA_964486685.1. Lineage (GTDB taxonomy): Bacteria > Patescibacteriota > Patescibacteriia > UBA1558 > S5-K13 > JAIOTH01. Next base: position 724 of record CAZAOE010000041.1, on the reverse strand, counting down.
AGTTAATATAAAAATTTAAAATTATTTTTTAAGTTTTTTAGCACCATAAAGAGAACGACCTTGTTTTCTATTTTCAACTCCTTGAGTATCATATACTCCTCTGACAATATGGTAAGCTACCCCAGATAAATCTTTTACTCTTCCGCCTCTAATTAAAACAACCGAATGCTCTTGTAAATTATGTCCAATTCCTGGAATATAAGCCGTAACTTCTTGTCCATTAGAAAGTCGTACTCTGGCAATTTTTCTCAAAGCTGAATTTGGTTTTTTGGGAGTAACTGTAGTAACTTTAACGCATACGCCTCTCATAAAAGGTGCTCCAACTCTATATTGTTTTTTTCTTCTTTTTAAAGTATTTTGACGAAACTTAAGAGCAGCGGACTTAGTTTTTTTACCTTTATCTTTTCTAGCGCCTTTTACCAATTGATTTATTGTCGGCATAAAATTTAATTGTTGAATTGTTATATTGTTGAACTGTCGAATTGTTGAAATTGTAACAATAGAACAATTTAGCAGTTTAACAATTTAATAAGTTTAATAAAAAATAACTTTCATAAATCCTATAAAAGTTCCTTTAGAATAACATAATTAATTTTATAGGTCAAGAATGTTTTTACCCAGTACCTTAAAATGCCTCATAATTAAGGTGCCTGGATTTATAAAAATATCAATTTTTGCACTAAATTATAAAAAAATCCAAATAAACCATTTAAGATACCTATAT
>CAZAOE010000040.1:0-3854 GCA_964486685.1 uncultured Gammaproteobacteria bacterium | reverse complement strand
TCTAAATCATCAATCATTATGATGCAAAATTGCAAAAGATGAGTTGCATTTGTAAGACCTTTAAGATGTCTTGACTTTAGCCCGTATCCAAATTCTGGAGGTCAGTCCAGTTTCATGCTTAACAAGACCTTTAGTTAAAAGCTTATTCTTTTTAATTCTCTCATCTCTCGGTTTTCACAATTAAACATTGATCAATGGATATACGTATTATTGGCTCTGGTTTATCTTCAAAAAACTCATCAAATGCTTTTTTGACCCCATTAGCAGAGGGGTAGTCATGGGATATAAGCACCCCTCCTTTACTCATCCGTGGATAAAAGAATCTTAAACAGTCTAAGGTACTTTTATATAAATCCACATCTAAATGAACAAATGAAAAATGCTTTTCTTTTACCGCCTGAGCGGTATCAGGAAACACTCCTTTATAAAAATATACATTCTTATATCCTATTAAATACCGCTTAACATTTTCTAATGGCTCTCTTAGTCTCCCTTCATGAAATCTACTATCATAGAGCTTATTGGGTTTAGGAAGTCCTTCAAAGCTATCAAATAAATACAAGTTTCTATCTTTTTTTACTTCACAGATAAGTTTTGCGCTACCACCTTGATAAACGCCCACCTTTCCAATCTCTCCATTTATTTTTTCAGTGGACTTTACAGCCCAATATATCCGACTGGCTTCATCATCTGTTAATAACATCCTAACCTCTCTTCTAATTCTAGTTATTAAATCAGACACCGTACCTATAAACACTATATCCCTTTGGTTTTTCCTTAAATAGTTTCTAAAAAGCTTTCTAAAAAGCTTTTGATAGATGGAAAGTGGCTCATTTGACATAATTTTGCATATCGCTAAACAATCACAAAATACTTGACAGATTCTCTTCTTGTGATATAATTAGAACGTAATGTTGCAGTATAATTTATCGTATTTCTTTAAAAACTGAATAAAGATAGTTAAAAATAAATTTTAAGGAGGTGTCTTGAATGTTAAGTAAGAAATTATTCTGGATTTTTATGGTAGCAATACTACTGATCAGTCTAGCTGGATGTGTTGGATTAAAAACTGCTCAGCTTGAAATAACTTTCGATCCAAATCCGGTACCCTGCGAAAACGAACATCTATCTTGGAAAACAATCATTAGCGAGATTAACGGAGTTGGAGTAACACTTGAAACTATAGTCCAAGATGTGTATGTCGGAGATGAAAAAGTTGCTTCTCATACTTACGACGAGGTCTGGATGGAAGAGTGGCTCGGTTCGTCTTATATACCCGCTTTTTCCTCGATGACTATTACAGCTGGCTGTGGTTGTATGGTAACCCACGAGATATTTACAGTCAACGGCATAGATAACAATGGTCACGAAGTCCAAGCTACAGGCAGAGTAGATGCACTTTAATGTTTAAAACAAAAGTAATTCCGCCAAAACTTTTAATTGGTTTTGGCGGAATTTTTTATTGCATTTCTATTTTTTCCATTATCTCATCCAAAAAGTCTAAAGAATTCTTTTTGTCCTCATTTAATCTAAGATAAATTTTATTGTAGATTCCCAGTCTTTTATATGCTTTTACCATAGCGTAAATTTTTGCATGTTCGAGTTGACAAACGGTAGGAATGGGAGAAAACAAATCTCCCGTCGTTTCAAATTGTGAACCTAAGCATCCTCCCGAACATAAATATTTCAAAGGGCAACTTTCACATAGAGGAGAACTTCTAACATCAAATGTTCGGATAGCAATCGCCAATTCAGGATTCTTAGCTTCTATCCCTACAATTTTATTATTTTTCACCCTAAATTTCCCTAAAATAAACGGAGAATACGATGTTCTATGACAAGGAGTTATTGTTAAATCACCTAATCTTACACAGAAATTATTTTGGAGAGCACACATTATACCTCTTCCAGTTTCTATAAAGGGAGCGCGTAGGATATTAAATCCTTTCATTTCAAATAGGAAATCAAGAAATTTATCTGCATCATTTTTACAAGGAATACTGAATGTCCATTCAATCAAAAAATCTATAAAATCTGCAAATTTTTTAATCTGCTTTTTGCTCCAATTTGCGTCTCTCACTTCTAATAAATAAAGTCTGAATAATGGAATATTAAACTTTTTAAAATTTTCTTGAAACCAGAGAAAGTTTTTTCTCCAGTTCTCTATTGATTCTGAACATATCATTGGATGAAAACCAAAATGATATTTTTTGCTGAAAGAAAAAACTTTTTTATAGTATTTATCGTCGCGCTTTTCTTTTCCACCTCGAAAAGGTCTGCTCTCTTCGCAATATTTACCATCAAATGAAGCTGATAAAACAACTGGAATTCTTATTCTTTTAAAACATTTAATAAAATCTTTTACCATCTTGGTTCTTTTATCTGACAATAAAAAAATATAATTGGTAGGGATGAAAATGCATTTGGGCCTGTTTTTCACTTGCTTCAACTTATCTAAAATTAATTTTAAGCAATCAAAGCCTAATTCCTGAGAGAGTAATTCCCCCCCAAAAAGGTCAATCCGATATGGTCGATGAACGCTTTTTATCAGCCAATCCAAAGAGATTTTCAAATTATTTAAAATGACATCTGGCTTTTGAATTTCTTCGGGATATAATGCTTCGCCATGATTTATCAAATAACAATATTTGCATTTTAAATCGCAATGAGTCCCCGTAAAAAATTCAAACCTCATTTCAGGTTCTTTGGACCTTTTGGATGTTCTTAAAAAAATACGATTCCAAAAAGAATTTAACAAAATACTATTTTCTTCTTTAAATTTCATCTTTTAAAAATTGTTTTAAGAACCCTAAAAACACACCATTAGCAAAAATTCTTATCAGGCTCACGGGTAAAAAATAAACACATCCCGTATTAAGTAAATGTGCTTCAGGACAAGAAACAGCCGTATTAACAAATATGGCAAATAGTCTACAGAGATTGCTATCCACAAGGTACTGCTTGTTAGCTTGTCCGCAAAGGGCTAATTCTTTTAGCATCGCTATTGTATAGTTATTTTTTAATCTAGTAAAATCGTGGTAATTTCTCATTACATATTGCCATCTTATTTTTCCTTTTTCATCATCAATATCGATTATAAAATTATTAGCTATTAGCTTAGCCTTATCTTGTTCGAATAAATTTATTTCCCAATTCTCCGCTTTATTTTGCTTTAAAATACTGTCCAGATGCTCTTTGTTGTTAAGAAAAAATGAACGATGACAAATATGTAAGTCTCCTTTTATTCCAAGCCCAATATTATTTCTTCCACCCGAACATGTAAACATATGCGGTTTTACAAACAACATATCTTTAGAACCAAAAACTTTTTTCATTCTAAGATAATAGACGTTCGGGCAATTCCTTTTCCTTAAATACTTAAAGAGAACTGCTAATTCTTTTCCGTCCTCAGAAGTATATTCCCCAGGCAGAGAAAGAGTCGGAGCACAAGAATTAGTAAAAGTTATTTCTTTATTTTTATTAAGTTTTTTAAAATCCTTTTCAATTTTATCAAAATACTTAAAATATTCTTTAATCAGGCCGGGCGACCTATTAAGCATTCTGATATTATTAATCGTAAAAGTAGATTTAATTCTGAATCTTATATTAAGATTGGTAAATTTAGTTTTGTTTAGCTCTTTGATAATCCAGCAAAAATTTTCAGGGACTTTCTTGCTGGCTCCTTTAATTCTATTTATATCAGTAATAAATGCTGGTCCGTCAAGAGAAATTTGAATATTAAGCTGCAATTTCTTATTTTGATTTATCAAAAGATTTATAAAATTTAAAATATAATTGGGGTTAGTCATTAAAGAGGTAGAAAAATTGAGACTCTTCAATTTAGAAAATTTTAT
>CAZAOE010000039.1:0-4071 GCA_964486685.1 uncultured Gammaproteobacteria bacterium | reverse complement strand
ATTTAGATTTTTGTCCGTCGGTAGTTCTTAGTAACACCCCTCCTTGTTGCTTTGAACGCAAGTTAGATAAATCTTCTTGGTTCGCCTTGTGAGATCTATTTACACCAGCGGACAATAATGTGAGTATAATTTAAAAACAGGGACAAGGCCTTGTTTTTTTATTTTTAATATAGTATTGTATAATATTAAAAAAATAAAATAATGGAGGAAAACATGGATCCTTTTAAAGATCAGAGGGCGCTATTTCCAAGAATTATAATAAGTATTCTTAATGCGGTGTTAGAAATATTATACAAGGTTGGTATAGAACTCACAGCTGAGGAAATTGTAAGCTTAGAGTTTTTTGAATTAGAAAAGCTTTCCCAGACAGAAGTTGAAAAAATAGTGAAGCTATTTAAAGATTTACTTATAGAACTAGAAGAAGAAGATGATTTTTATACATTCTATATTTCTAAGGGTTTTTCTTTAATGTTTGCCGACAAACCACAGAAGAAGATTATTAATAATCTGGAAAAGATGTGGATTTGCATTTTGACAGATGAAGAGATTCGGGAATTTTTAGAGAGAATTGAATCCTTTATTCCCTTTGAAAAATGGATTGAAAAAAGAAATAATTTAATAGAAAAATTAAAGAAATAAAGTCGGGCTAAGCTCGACGAGGAGTTTAAATGAAAAAGATAATTTTCTTTTTAGTAGTAATTTTGGTACTTTTTTCTTGCACCAAGATTACAGAGGTGACTGTTAATGATGATAATGAGGATTGGGTTTATCATATTGGACCAGGGCAGGGTTTATTAGGAAATGTTGATTTCTATATTATAGCGAACACCACACAAGGAGTTTCGATTTTGTTGATCAATGGGCCAGGCAATCCCATAGGTTATCAAATGAGAAAAGCTGACATTATTTATTGTCAGGACTCTTATATAGCTAGCGGAGGGCACACTTTTCAATCTGGGACTAGCATACCCTTTAATCAATGGGTAAGTGTTAATTTAGTAGTTTATAAATCAACATTTGCTGGTTGGTTGTGGCCAATAGCTGATCTCTGGGATGCCTTATATGATTTAATAGTTGATACGACCTATGAAATAGAAGTAATGATTGTTTATGAACCAGGTAAAGGATTTCAAGATATGTTTGTTAAAGTTGATGGAAAAATAATTTATATTCAGGTTCAGAAATTTAATAAACCAGAGAATCATCAAAAGATTATTGATTTGATTGGAGATTCTAATGCAAATATCCAAGGATGAAGAAGTTTCTCTTAGGAATTTATCATTAAAAATTCAAATGTCTTCGAAATCAGATTTAATTCATTATTGTTTACAATTTGTTGAAGATATCTGTGAATGCGTTTTAGTTGCCTCAGGAACTAATTTAGTTTTAAAAACAAAAGAAATTTTAGAACAAAATCTTTTAGAGGAGCTGAAAGAACAGAAGCTATATGATGAATTTACTAGGCTCGTTGAAACCAAAGATGACACCATTAAGATAGAATTTGAAAATGAAATTGGTTGTAAAAATTTTTTTCTTTTTATGTGCCGACTTTGTTATTTTAATCTTCGGCATTTAAAGAAAAAGAAAATTGAACTTGAATTTCTTGACGTCTTGTATGAAAAATTGGAAAATTGAAAAAATAAAAAACGCCTCGTTTAAAAAAAGACGAGGCTTTTTGTTTTTGGGAAGACAGGATAACAGGACAATAAGTTTATAAGCTTTTAACTTTTAACTTGTAACTTGCCTGCCCCCTGAAGCTTGAGCGAAAGGGGGCAACTTGTAACTTAGTTATATTTATTCATGGCTTCTTGAGAGGATTCTGTTAGAGCCAATTGGATCGCATCACTTGTTTGTTGTAAAATTTTTTTCAATTTCATTTTTTCAAAAATAGAAAAGCGAGAGAGAACATATTTATCAGCTGGTATTTTTTCTAAAAGAGGAGTTTTGATTCCAATTCTAAATCTTAAAAAATTTTTAAAACCCAGGTGTTGAATAATTGATTTAAGTCCATTATGTCCGCCAGCAGAATCAAAATAACCAATTTTTAAATTTCCAAGATTGATGTCTATATCATCATATACTATAAAAATATCTTCTGGTTTTAAATTATGTTTTTTGAAGATATAATTGACGGCCAATCCAGAATTATTCATAAAAGTTTGCGGTTTAATAATTTCTATGTTTTTTTTGTTAAGTTCAGTTTTTAAATATAAATATTTTTCTTTAGGGGATTTATTCCATTGAATATTTTTACCCAATAATTCTTTAACTAAAAAATCCATGGCTATAAAGCCAGCATTATGTTTAGTGTGTTGATATTTTGGGCCGGGATTTCCCAATCCTATAATAAGTTTCATATATACTAATGTGCGATGCTAATATACGAATTGATACCAATAATACGAATATTATACTAATGATTATAACTACTTATGTCGATTAGGATATTTATTCGTATTATATTTGTATAATTAGTATACATTTGTATATTGGTATTATATAATGTTTTTAAGTTTACGGACATAGGCCACAACTGGAAGTCCGCGGAGTTTAAATTTTGTTCTGATTTTATTTTCTATAAATTTTAAATAGGAATTATTTAAACTAGTTTTAGCTCCGATAAGAACTTCAAAAGTTTGGGGTTTAGTATCTACTTGTTTGATTTCATAAATTTTAGGTCGCCGAGTTCCTTTTCCTATGGTGGGCTTATGAATTCTCAATATTTCTTGTAAAAAATTATCTAGTGTTTGTTTTTCTATTTTTAAACTAAATTTTTGATTAATTTCTAAGGCCTCGTCTAAGATATGAGTGGTTTTAATATTTTTTGTGGCAGAAGTAGGTATAAATTTTGCCCACATCAAATAAGGAATTGTTTTTTTATAATATAATAAATACTCGTCATATATTTTAGTATCTTTATCTTTTATTAAATCCCATTTATTGGCTACAATAATTAAGCCCTTTTTAGCCCCTTTAATTAATTTAGCAAATTTTAAATCAGCCACGCTTAAGTTTTTAGAAACATCAGTAATCAATATTATAATGTCAGCATTTTTAATAGCTTTTTTGGTTTGCTGAACGGATTTTAATTCTAGTTCGTCTTTTTTTATTTTGGTTCTTTTTTTTCGAATGCCAGCTGTATCTATTAATTTGAAATCATAATTTTGGTATTTAAAAGGAATAATTTGCATGTCTCGGGTAGTATGTTCTGCGTCAGAAACAATTATTTTTTCTTCATTCAAAAGAGCATTAATCAAAGAGGATTTACCAACATTTGTTTTACCAATAAAAGCTAATTTAATGGGAGGGGCGGTGAGCGTTTTTGGTTCCTTTTTTTTGCTAAAAGATTTTTTAGGAATTTTTTTAAGCACCAGGTCTAATAAATCTCCTACTCGACTTCCAGATATGGCAGATGCTAAGGCAATGTCTTTGATTCCTAATTTATAAAATTCTGAAGAATTCTGAGAAATTTTTTTATTATCACATTTATTAACAACTAAAATATGATTTAATTTATTTTTTTTAATAAACTCAGCAAATTCTTTGTCTTGAGGCATGATTCCAGTTTTGGCATCTACGATAAATAATATCAGATCTGAACTTTGAATAGATTTGATTGTTTTTTCAGCTATTTTTTGATCTATCTCAGCTGATTTTTTGTTGGTATAAAGCGTTTCTAAACCACCAGTATCTACTACGATAATTTTTTTTCCCAGCCATTCAGTGGTTTGATAATTTGTATCTCTGGTTGTCCCAGGGATTCTGCTAATAATGGCTTTATTTTTTACTAGCAAATTAAAAAGCGTGGACTTACCAACATTGGTACGACCAATGATACAGACAATAGGGAGGTTTTGATTTTGATGATTCATTTTAAAAAAGGTGTTAGGATAAATTGACAAATTGCTGAATTTTAACAATTTAACCATTTAACAATTTAACCATTTAATTCTTAAAATTACTTTGGTAGCTGGTCTTTTCCCAGAACGATTAAAAAGTCCAGATTATCTTGAAACATATATTCTTTTAATTCATCGGGCAGAATATTAGACCGGACACCATAAATATATT
>CAZAOE010000038.1:0-4105 GCA_964486685.1 uncultured Gammaproteobacteria bacterium | reverse complement strand
TTCTAAATTATCACAGGTTCCTTTAATTGTATATAATGTTTCACCCTCTTTGAATTTAATTGTTCTTATTTTGGTACAATAATCATATTGACTGTGAGTTTCACAAGCAATCATACAATTTTGAACAATTAATTGAACATTTTCATCTCCTCCAGAAATTCCAATTATTCTTTCCCAAAGATTTGACCATCCAGTAGAAAATCCGTAAATAAGAATTACTAATACTAAAATCCCGAGAATTATAAAAATAATAGTTCCAATAGTGATTTCTGAAGCTTTTTTTTCCATTTTCCTCTTTTTTATTTTTTAGTAAAGAATTTAGAGTTTAAAAACTTTTTCAAATGTTTTTGAATAAGTATATTTAATGTCAATGATTTTCTTGCCATCCTTTAACAAGCATTTTTCTGAATTTATGTTTAGTTTTAATTTTAATCTTGAAGAATTTAGTAAAATATTTTCTTCATTTATTTGGGCCTCTATTTGTTTTAATCCTGGGACAAAATAAATTCCCTCTGAATTTTTGTATTCATTTAGATTACTCAAAAATTCAATAATAAATTCTGATTTTGTATTTGAAGGTTTGAAATTAGAGCCAGAGCTTTTGAAAATTTTCTCAGTATAATAATCTAGTAAATTAGATTCAATATAAACTTTATCAAGGGTGTTAAAGATAGTTATTTTTTCTTTTGCATCTTGTTTTTGTAGATTTAAGTAGAATAATATAAGAACCATTATAGCGATACTAAATAACACCAAAAAGGTTATTGCAATTGACATAGCTTTTTTGTTATTTTTTAATTTCATATTATTTTGGGTTTTATTTCTGGTTCTAAACAAATAACCAGTCTTTTGTTTTTTAATAAAGGAAATGTAAATAATATTGCCCCACCCCAATTTGGATCGCAGGGATTTGCAGAAGGGGCAGATATACCATAATAAGCTTCAAACTCTTGGTAGGTTTCTCCATGAAAATATTGGAAGTCCTCCCTACTTTGTTCATAAATTCTAATCCACGCCTTCCCATATTCTTGGGCATTATTTTGCAGAAAATTATCTGAGAATTCTCTAAATTTTTCTAGTTTTTCTTTATTTGGGTTTTCTGGAGAATCTTTATCTATGAGATCAATTATATTTATTGTTTCATTATTAAAATTTATCCTTTTTTCTAAAAATCCAAAAAATGCTTTTTGAAATATTAAATCTGTTTTATAATCTAAAATTATTTTCTCATTCATATTAATTAATTTATCCCCTTCTCCGAGCGCAATACATCCTAAGATAAATATTACAGAAAAAACAAGGATTATAAATAAGGCGAGTATCCCCGTGAAAGTTGCACCAATGCTTGCTTTTTTATTTTTTTCGAGTTTTTTTAATTTGTTTTTTATTTTCATTTTAAAGGATTTTATATTTTTTAAAATTCAGATTTTTCTATAACTGTTAAAATCTGAATTTTTAGATTTTCTAAAGGATTCGCTTCATTTACTAAAATTAATTTTCTTTGATAGCATTTAGCAAGTGCTTTTCCTGGAAGTCCACATTGGACTTCTAAACCTTTTGTACCTTGGAGAATTTTCTTTACAATTTTTTTAGAATCCTCAGAAATTATAGTTATATTGAAATAAAAATTTCCCCCATTTTCCATTATTTTTTTGTCTAATTTTGCTTCCTCTAATACATCAAAGTTCGCTTCTAAAACGTCTTTTTTTAAATAACCATTTTCTGAGATAGAGTCAACTAATTTGTTTGTTAAAATTTTTGTTTCTAATTCTCTTAAATCAAGGGATTTTGAAAAACAAATAGAAACTCCCACAATAATGATTAATCCAATTACACCCAGAATAACCAATAACCAGGGAGATAACCACCTACTATCTGCTTGTTTTTTATTGAAAATTTTTATTTTAAAATGCATCATTTTATTTCTAAGATTATTTTTTCTTTATTATCGTCTAAGTTCCATAATATGGGGTTATCTGAGAAAAAAGTATATTCATAATAATTTGAATCAGAAGTTTTGAGTTTTATCTTCCTATTTTCATTATCTATATTTAATATAGAATTGATAGAAATTTGATGTTTCTTAGCCAAATCATAAAGTTCTGAAATGTCTAGTTCGATTAACATACCGGTTTTTGCATTATCAATTAATAATGCGATTTGCCTGGAATATTTTTCCATAATCAACCTATTTGAATTACCTGTACGATTTATAAAAATAAATAAGGCAGATACAAAAACTAAAATTATAATGATGAAAACTACTTTTTCTATTACTGGGCCCAATGCTTTTTTATTCATGTTTATTTTTATCTTTTTTATTTAGGGTGCTGTTTCAAAACTTGAACATCCCAATCCCTCCAAGGCTTCCTTATTATAAGGATAAATTGTTGGAGGAATCCAGTTATATTTTCCATTAGGATGGTCATAAATAAAGATCGCTCCAGAACCAATTTTTGCGCTTGCAATTACTGCTGTTTTTAATAAACCAAGCCCTATGCTAACTAGTGCACTACTTGTGCCTCCAGTAGGAATCGCTGCAAGTATACCAATAGTTATAGTAAAAACCCCGGCAATTTCTGCATATTTCCCCCAGGTTCCGGTATTCTTCATTTGAGCTATTATTGCATAACCATTTTCTGCTGTTCCAAATTGAATCTTCCAATCTTTAAATTCTAAATTTTCAAATTCAGGATCCTGGCTTTGCTCTTTCAAATCTTCAAAAATTGTTTTTGATACAGCCCAATCTTGGATTCCTGGATAAAGATATTCTAAATAACTTCTTCCATCTGGAATTTTTTTGTTTTGCAAATATAAATAAAGTTCTCCATAACCTAATCCTTTAAGATCCTCTTTTGCTTGTTTATCAAATGCAAATCTTGAACAAATCAATCCATAATTCTGTGTCCAAAATTTATGGGGCAGGAAATCTAATTTTCCTTCGCCCAACATTGAATTGCAATCATATAATGCATTTGCAATAGTCTCTTTTATAGTTTCTTTAGATTTTGTTGGATCGCTATTTAATTTTATTCTTGTTATTTGGTTCTCTTTAGAAGGAGTCCCAAAAGCCTCGCAATCTTCTCCAGATATTGTAAAGCAAATCTTTTCTGTTTTACATTTTAAGGGAATTGCATTACCGGCTTCTAAGGCTTTTGTAGCACTGTTAAAAGTGCTTCTGAGTACAATAGAAGTATGACAAGATTCTTTGTCAATTTTAGGATTCCAATCTACAATCAAATAAAACATTAAAAGAACGGCAAAACTAATTATTAATATTATAATTGCTAGAAGCTGTTTGGAGATCATAGCATTTTTGTTTGTTTTTCTTATTTTCATTTTACTAATTTTTTTAAATTAAGAGATTTTTTAATAATAAATAAACAGAAAATAATATAATAGCAAAAAAAATAATCCACCCTAGAATTTGCATTATGTTACTGCTGATAGCCTTTTTTCTTTCTATAAATTGTTTTATTTTCATTTTTAGTTATTTTATTCTGTATCTTTTTCTAGATTTATTGCATAGGGGATTTCATCTATTTTATATTTTTTTTTATTTCCAATCCATTTATATGTTAAATCTTTACAAATGCCTTTATTAGATTCATCACAAGTTGTTTCATCTTTATCCTTGCAAATACATACACAATAATTGTAATTTTTACAGGCTTCCGGGGTATATCCTGGAATTTCATAAAACATAATCTGCCACTTCTTTGGACCTAAAACCAAAAATTCTCTTTTTAATTCTTCTGTATTTTCCATAAAGAGTTTAAATTCAGAAATAAATGCATTTAAATTATCTTCTGCAGATTTTATATTTGTTTTAGTTTTAAATAATGTGTAAGCACTCACACCCACACTGATTAATATAACAAGACATAAAGCCGCAATAATAATATTTAGGGTGTTCCCCCCTAAAAAGGATATTGAATCTGCTTTTTTATTTTGGATTACTTTTTTTCTTTTCATTTTTTAAATTTTCTTATTTAATATCCATATTTACATTCAGAGAATAAGTTCATAATATCTACTCTTTTCTCTTTCACATCTTCAACATAATTAGGATTTCCACTATCACAATTATTTGGTGCCCAACCAT
>CAZAOE010000037.1:0-4376 GCA_964486685.1 uncultured Gammaproteobacteria bacterium | reverse complement strand
AACTACTGTAATAATTATATTTTATTGTCTTAAGTACCACAGTGTTTGACAGAGAGCCATCAAAAGGGTTTGCATTATTTTATATTTTAATATAAGATAATTTGAACAAACAAAGGTAAAAAAATAATAAAAGAATGGAGGATTAGCATGTGTGATTACGAAAAAATTATTTCTGCCCTTCCTGAAGAATTTCGAGGAAATTTACGAGACGGAAGCAGAAGAAGTAATCCAATTAAAATTGAAAATGGACATACTGCTTATCTTGAATATGCAGTAGTTATTTTTTCTTTTAATTGTAAAATTGAAAAGCTTTTTATAATTCGTGTGCAGAAAGATTCAAAAACTCAAAAAGAAAATGCTTTTCTTTATAGAAAATTTGAGATTTCTCCTGGATTTAAAGATGAAGTTGTACTTAGAATCGTTTCAGCAACGGTTTTGGGAGATGATTATATTATCGAATTTAAAAAAGACAACGGTAATAATCTCGTTTTAGAGTTTATTAATGATTGATTTTTTTATAGTCCTTTTATAAATTTAGAAGGGCTTTTTGTTTTTTTATTGAGTTATTTTTCATTTTAGTATAAAGTAAAGAGGTAAAAGCAAAAAAGTAAAAAGTTAAAAGTATAAAGTAGAAAGTACTTTTACCTTTATACCTTTAACTTTAAACTAAATTCTATGATTGAAGAAGATACTCAAATATTAAGTTCTAAAGAAAGAAAAGAGGATAAGACCTTGGAGCTGACTTTGCGTCCGCGGAATTTTAAGGAATATATTGGCCAGCAAAATATAAAAAATAATTTAGACATTTCTATTAAGGCCGCTAAGCAAAGAAAAGAACCAATTGAGCATGTTTTGCTTTACGGACCCCCGGGTTTAGGCAAAACCACTTTGGCTTATATTATTTCTCGTGAGATGAAAAGCAATATTAAGGTTACTTCTGGGCCAGCCATTGAAAAAACAGGTGATTTGGCAGCGATTTTAAGCAATTTAGAAGAAGGAGATACTTTATTTATTGATGAAGTACATCGTTTAAGTAGGGTTATAGAAGAGGTCTTGTATCCAGCCATGGAGGATTATGCTTTGGATATTGTGATTGGTAAGGGGCCCTCAGCTCGGACTTTGCGTTTGGATTTACCCAAATTTACAATTATTGGGGCCACTACTCGTTATGATTTATTATCTTCTCCGTTTAGAGATAGATTTGGTTTAGTATTTCGTTTAGATTATTATCAACCAGAAGAGATTGCTATTATTATTAAAAATAATTCTAAAAAATTAATTGTGGATATTGACAGAGACGGAGCACAAATTATTGCCGAGCGCTCTCGTTTAACTCCGCGAATTGCAAATAGATTATTAAAAAGAGTGCGTGATTATGCTCAAGTGGAAGGCGATGGTAGTATTAGTAAAGATTATGCTTTAAAAGCTCTTTCTATGATGGATGTAGATAGTCATGGTTTAGATTATATTGATAGAAGAATTTTAGAAACAATAGTTGATAAATTTAAGGGCAAGCCAGTTGGTTTAAGTACTTTGGCAGCAGCAATAGGTGAAGAAATTGGAACAATTAGTGAAGTTTATGAACCATACTTAATGCGGATTGGATTTTTAGCTCGCACTCCCCAAGGCCGTATAGTGACCGAAGAGGGATATAAGCATATTGAAAGGGAATATCCAAAAGATGCACAGAATAAATTGGTTTGATTTATAAAGTGTGATTAATATAGTTTGTAAACAATTTACAATTAACAATTTAAAATTTTCATTAAATTTTAAATGATCAATTTGAAATTAATAATAGTGTGTTAAATAAAAATTGAGAATTGATTATTGGCTATTAACCCTGTTAAATTATTTTTCCAAAATACTATTTAACAGGGTAAAATTCAAATTGGTTATTGGTAATTGAAAATTATGCCTGAACTTTTACTACATTCTTGTTGCGCTCCGTGTAGCGCCTATGTTATTAAAGAGTTACAAAAGAAATATAAAGTGACTCTGTTTTATTTTAATCCTAATATTTTTCCTGAAGAGGAATATCAAAAAAGATTAAAAGAAGCTAAAAAATATTGTCAAAAGATTAAAGTTGATTTTATAGAAGGTGAATACAATCATCAGGACTGGTTAGAAAAAATTAAGGGCTATGAGCAAGAGCCAGAAAGAGGAAAGCGTTGTCAGATTTGTTATAAAGTTCGTTTAGAAAAAACGGCCCTAGAGGCCAAAAAATTAGGATTTGATATGTTTTGCTCTACTTTATCAATTAGTCCTCATAAAGACGCTCAGATGATTAATAAGATAGGTCAGGAGCTTTCCGAGCAGTATCAGATTGAATATTTAGCATCAGATTGGAAAAAACAAGAAGGTTTTAAAAAATCCTGTGATATTTCTAAGGAAGAAGGATTTTATAGGCAAGATTATTGCGGGTGTGAATTTTCTATGAAGTATTAAGAAGTAAGAATTAAGTATTAAGGAGTAAGTATTAAGAATTTAAGGGCTTGATTTTTTAATGTAATGGTGATAATATAATATATTCACAGTAATTGTGAAAAAAAAATTAAAAACAGGAGGTGTGTGATGTCAAAAAAATCACATGTCGTTGGCTGGGAAAATTCTCCGACTCCCGCCCAACTTATCCACTTTTTTCAAATTTTTGAAGATAAGTGGATTACTGAGAAAAATTTACTTATTTTAGCCGCTATGAAGGCATTAAGGCACAAAATTTTAATGAAGATATTCCGGTTCTTTCTAATTTATCAGTCGAGTTGGTAGTTGTGAATGAATAATTTCTTCCCCGTCTTAACTTTAAAGTTGAGATGGGGATTTTTTTATCCCCTCACCTAATTAAAATTAGAGAGGTTAAAATTAAATTATTAAGTAAAAATTAATTTTTGCTTAATTTTTTTAAAATTAGGTGTAGGGATTTATTATCAAAATGTGGTAAGATAATTTTATGAAACTATCAGAATTTAATTACAATTTACCGTCAGAAATGATTGCCCAACATCTGGCTAGTCCGCGAGATGCTTCTAAATTAATGTTGGTTGATTATCAGACAGGAAAAATTAGCAATCATATTTTTAAAGAACTGCCTGATTTTTTAAAGCAGGGAGATGTTTTAGTTTTTAATAATACTAAGGTTTTCCCAGCGCGTTTGTATGGACAGAAAAAAGAAACTAATGGCAAGATTCAAATTTTTTTATTAACTCAACATAAAAATAATATTTGGAATGTTTTAGTTGGTAATCGGCGTAAGCATCTGGGCTTGGAAATAATTTTTAGCCCCCAGCTTAAAGGTAAATTAATTAAACAAATTGATGCTTCAGTGTGGCAAATTAAATTTAATGTTTCAGGAAAAAAATTAGAAAAATTAATTGATGATTGTGGGCAAGTACCAATCCCACCCTATATTAAGCATCCTGATTCTCCAGCCAAATTAAAGCAAGAATATCAGACCATTTATGCCCAAAAAAGAGGATCAGTGGCCGCTCCCACGGCTGGTTTTCATTTTACCAAGCAAATTTTAAATAAATTAAAAAAACAAGGAGTGGTTTTTAAATATATTACTTTGCATGTCGGTTTAGGGACTTTTGAGCCGGTTAAGGAAGAAAGAATAGAAAAGCATCAAATCCATTCTGAATTTGGAATTTTAGATAAAGACACGGCTGATTATTTAAATCAGGCCCGAAAAAATGGTCAACGAATTATTATTGTTGGTACTACAACTGTGCGAGTTATGGAGGCCTTTGCAAATAAAAATGGAATTTTAAAAGCAAATAAAAAATGGATAGACATATTTATCTATCCTGGATATAAGTTTAAGTTTGTTGAGAATTTATTAACAAATTTTCATTTACCTAAATCAACTTTATTAATGTTGGTCTCGGCTTTAGCAGGTCAAAAGTTAATTAAAAAGGCTTATCAAAAGGCCATTAAAGATCAATATCGGTTTTATAGTTTTGGGGATGCAATGCTTATTAGTAAAAAGATAAAAGGAAAAATTTGAAAGTTTTTTTAAAAAAATCCTTCACTTTTAATTAAGCGAAGGAGGGGTAATTTTTAATATCTGTCCTTATTGTCTAGTCCATCTTGAGTGTCTATGGCGTCTTGACGGCTCTTCATCTCATCTACTTTATTTTTGATTTCTTCAAGTGTTTTTTTGGTAGATGCTTTTTCTTTTTTTAGCGCTTCATTTTGTTTTCTCAAGAGATCATTTTGTTTTTTCAAGAGCTTGTTTTGTTTTTTTAACTCTTCCATTTTTAGTCCTCCAAATGGTTTGTTATTTTTAATTATCTTATTACTTAGTAATATTTATGTCAAGAAAATGTACTAGATGACCACATAGGTAACACTTTTGTATATTTCTGAGTAAATTCAAT
>CAZAOE010000036.1:0-5276 GCA_964486685.1 uncultured Gammaproteobacteria bacterium | reverse complement strand
AAATATACAAAAGTGTTACCTATGTGGTCATCTAGTACAAGGTCTTGACAAAATTAACAATATAATCTACCTTTAAATATTACCAAAAAAACTAGACGGAGGAATAAATGACAACAAGAAAAAAATGGTCAGACTTTCTAAAACAACTACACAAAGGCGACAAAATTAAGATAATTTTCTCTTTTCAAGGAAGAAAAAAAATTATCGGCTTAGTGGGCGTCACTAGAAAGCATGCTAATGCTGTTTTCATAAAAATTATTGACCTTAAAGAAACATATAAAACTTTTTCAAAAAAATCTTTCAAATATGCATTAGCCATATACAATGGAAGGACTGTCTATTTGAGAATTGAAGATGGAGGTATCAGAGAGGTACCTTTTGAAATAGAAAAGGCCTAATAATATTTTCAAGCTGTCGGCTCATCCCGGCAGTTTTTTGTTTTATCTCCATACTAACTATTTCATTTGACTTCTGCTTAACAAAACCTTAAAATAGAGCTACCATAATAAGAGAATTTAAAATTACAAATTATAAATTTCAAATGAATTTATAATGAATAAATTTTAAAAATTAATAAAAAACTATGAAAAGCGATTTAAAAAACAATTCTTTTGATTTGGAAGAAAGAACTGCTAAATTTGGGGAAAATGTAATTGAATTATGTTTGAAAATAAACAAAAACACATTAATTAATCCAATTATAAATCAATTAATCAGGTCTTCTACCAGTATTGGTGCAAATTATATGGAAGCCGACGGGGCTTGTTCTAGAAAAGATTTTCGAAATAAAATTTATATCTGTAAAAAAGAATCTCAAGAAACAAAACACTGGTTAAGAATGTTAAATAAATGCCTACCAACAGAAGAAATAAAAATTAAAAAATTGTGGAGAGAGGCCCAGGAACTATCAATGATTTTTGGAAAAATAGCCTCTTCCGTAGATAAAAAGAAAATTTAAAATTTAACAAATTAAAATTGAATTAAAATTTATAATTTATAATTTAAAATTAACCAAAAACCTATGTTTAAAAATGAAACTTCAAAAAATGTCAAAGATACTGAAACCATAATTGGTGAATCAGTTGTTGTTGAAGGCGATTTTAAAGGTAATGGCAATATTATTATTGAAGGAAAATTAAATGGAAACCTATCTACTGATGGCCATATTTTAATTGGTGAAAAGGCCGAAATTAATGCTGATATTAAGGCCGGTAGTGCCTTTGTTTCTGGACAAGTAAAAGGCAATGTTAAAATTAATAATTCTCTGGACATTGCCAAAACCGCTCAAATAGATGGCGATATTGAAGCCAGTTCAATTGCTATGGAAGCCGGTTGTAAAGTAAATGGCCATATTAAAATGAATGGCTCTGAAAAAACCCCAAAAAACAAATCTGAAGAAGAGGCAGTGGCAGAGGACGATAAATTAGAATTATAAAAATTCCATTACTTTAAACTTTTCACCCCGTGAAATTATCGTGAAGCGATACTATTTCACTGGGTAAACTTTAAATTTTAAACTATCTTTATGTACCTCTATATATATGATTCTTGTTTAAAAGGCAAAAAATACAAGAATCTGATCAATAAAATTGAAAATAAAATTATTGACCTAGATATCAAGGGCAAGGATTTGCGTTTAAATTTATTAAAAAATATCAGTGATTTTATAGACCGAGAAATAAAACAAGGCGCTCATACTGTAGTTATTATTGGTGATGACAATACTTTTAGCCAGGCCTTAAATAATATTATTTCCAAAGATATTGTGGTGGGCTTTATTCCTACAAATAATAAAAGTGTTTTTGCTCAAATTTTTGGCATTCCTTATGGGGACTTGGCTTGTGATGTGCTTAGCGGAAGAATTATTAAAAAAATAGATATTGGTAAAATAAACCAAAAATATTTTTTACATTCCGTCCAAATAGAAAACGCTAATGATGTGATTATTAAAATAGATAATTTTGAAATCAAAGCTGCTGCTGATAATAAAATAATTATTAAAAATTTCGACCAAGAAGGCCTAATTGGCAACCATATCTCTAATCCCACAGATGGAATTTTAGAAATGTATATTGAAAAACCCGGCAAATTATTCACTAAAACCTCTCAACATAGTTTATTTGCCACTAAAGAAATAAACATTAGTTCTAAAAATGACTCTGTTCCTTTATTATTAGACAATTATCAAAAAATTAATACTCCGGCTAAAATCAGCGTGATTAAAGAAAAACTACAAATGATTGTCGGCACTAATCGGCAATTTTAAATATTTTTCTAAACAAAAAAACTCTGACTTTCATCAGAGCCTTTTAAATTAAATTTTCTGTATTTACTTGTTTATTCCAGAAAGAGCGTTCACTTGTTCTTCTGCTAATTTAGTAGCTTTCTTTTTACATTGTTCACTTTCACAACAACGTATATTAGCACTAACCGAACCCCTTGCATAAACAGCTTCTATTGTTGCAATATTTTCACAAAAAAGACAATCATCTTTTTGCCATATTGATTTGGGTTGAAAAATAACATTTTCCATTATTATTCCTCCTTTCATTGTTTATATTATTTGAACTAAAAATTTTACTATGTCTATTCAAAAATGTCAATACTAAAATCAAAAAAACCACTTAGCAAAACTGAGTGGTTTTTAAAAAATCTATTTTAATTTTAAACTGCAAAAGGGGCTTCTCTGTCATTGGTCTTAACTTCTTTTAAATCCGCGGATTTGTTTTTTATCAAGTCCTTTAAATAAACTGTATTATCTTCTACAACCATTTTATCTTTTTCTAAACTAATTACTTGCTCAAAATGAATAATCATTAATTCTCCGGTGATTTTTTTTACTAAACTATTTGGTTTTATTAGATATTGAATAATTTTATGAGTGCCTGTATCTATCACAAAATCTGCTAAGTGGCCTAATTCTTGACCACCTTTGGTTTCAACTTTTAATCCAATTAATTGTTCCTTGCTTAAACGCATATTATTTAGAATCAATGATTTCTGGCTGAGCTAATTTTGGGGGCTCTTGAGAAATATTCTCGTCAATGGATTTATTAATAATATATTGGTCTAAAACATTTAGCAAAGTCATTACTAACCAATATAAAGCTAATCCCCCCGGAAAACTGGCAGCTATAAAAACCGTAATGATCGGCATAAAATACATCATTTGTTTACTCATGGTTTGGGCCATGCCTCCACCGGTCTTAGGCGCAGGAGTAGATTTTTTCTTTTTCATTAAAATCATGCTGTGCCAAAACTGGGCTACTCCAGCTAAAACAGCCAAAACTATCTGCGGTTTAGCCAAATCAATAATCCCTAACATCATTGGGTTTAAGGGGCCTGGATTGGAGACAAAGGAATAAAGCAAATCAAAATTAGTGTCTATCAAACCAACTCTAAAAACCCGAAAAACAGCAATTATAACTGGCAATTGAATTAAAAGAGGCAAACAAGAAGACAAAGGATTAATCTTTTCTCTTTTATACAAACTCATCATTTCTTGTCCTAATTTTTCTTTATCGCCTTTATGTTTCTCTTTTAAAGCATCCATTTTGGGCTGTAAGTCCTGGAGGGCTTTTTGGGACTTTAAACCCTTATGTGATAAGGGCCATAAAATTGCTTTAACTACGAGTGTAAGTAATATAATAGAGATTCCAATATCTGGAATTAAATTATAAAAAAATATCAATAAATTAAATAAGGGCTGGTATAAAACTGTATTAAATAAATCTCCCATTTTATTTTTATATATTAATTAATTTAAATATTTATTCAATTAAGCAATTAAACAATTATCCTATTAATCTATTGGATCATATCCACCTTTAGAAAAAGGATTGCATCGCAAAATTCTCCAAATTGACTTTAAAAAACCCTTAAAAATTCCGTATTTTTTAATAGCTCTATGGCTATATTCTGAACAAGTCGGATAATATTTACAATAACCATGCGGATGTTTAAAGGAAAACCAGCCCGTGTCTGGAGATAGGGTCTTTTGGTATAAACGAATTAGAAATAAAATTATTCTTTGCATATCAATTACCAATTTTCATTTTTCAATTTTCATTTAATAATCAATATTTCAATTATCAATATCTATTTTATTCTGTTTATTTTTATTATCTAAGGTAAAAGTTATTTTACCAAATATTTTTGTTAATTCTTCTGCTTCTTTCCAAAGAACTTTAATTTTATTTCTTTCTTCTGGTAAAATTCTGACTAACATCCTTAACCAGTGTTTTGTTTCTTTGATTTCTTTCTTACAAATATAAATTTTATTTCGAAAATCTTTTCTAGAACAAGCCCCGTTGGCTTCCATATAATTAGCTCCTACACTAGTCGCAGACCTAATTAATTGTTTGATGATAGATAAATTTAAATCATCCTTCTTAATTATTCTGCAAAAATCTATTATTCTTTCTCCTAATTTAGCTGTTCTTTCCTCTAAATCAAAAGAATTATTTTTAAAATCGCTTTTCATCTTATTTTATTTAATTGTAAATTGTTTCATTGGAAATTAAATGTAAATTGGTAATTGGTTATTGGTAATTGAAGACTAAATACATAAAAACTCTAAACTATTTTTTAAATTTTCAATAATTTAAACCTATAAATTATGAATTAACTTGGCTTTTTTAAAAATATAAAATAATTCTTGCTCAATTTCCTGATATTCTTGATTTAAAACGCCTTTTTTAACAAAAATCATTAAATTATAACCGCACTTAATTTTAGATATATTTAATCTAATAATTTCGTAAATTCTGCGCCTAAGCTTATTTCTTTCTACGGCCTTCTTGCTAATTTTAGTGGAAACTATAACTGCAAAATGGCTTAGTTCTTCTTTGTTTTCTACAAATTTTAAAACAAAATTATTACTATAAAATTTATATGGTGATTTTAAAATTTGGTTAAAGTCCTTTTTTTTATGTAAACGAAATTTTTTAGCAATCATTTTGCCAATTTAATATTTTTTATTTTCTGAACTAACTGAAAGTTTTTTTCGACCTTTAGCTCGACGCTTTTTTAAAATTCTTTTTCCCCCTACTGAAGACATTCTTTTGCGAAAACCGTGGGTCTTAGCTCTTTTCCTTTTTTTCGGTTGATATGTTCTTTTAGGCATATTAGCTTTTAGCTATCAGCTGTCAGCGTTTAGCTTTAAATTATTTTAAAAGTAAATTAAGAATATCAATAAATTTGCTTAAAGTCAATCTTAAAAGTGAAGAAGATGAGATACATAGGTAACACTCTAAATTTACCAAAATCATTAATTT
>CAZAOE010000035.1:0-6022 GCA_964486685.1 uncultured Gammaproteobacteria bacterium | reverse complement strand
ATTTGGTCGGGGAACCGGGACTTGAACCCGGACTAAATCTTCCCAAAAGACTCGTGCTACCATTACACTATCCCCCGATATATTTTTTGTGTCTCCCCGGGAGGAGTCGAACCTCCATCAACGGCTTAGAAGGCCGCCACTCTATCCATTGAGCTACAGGGAGATTGTCTCCTTTATTAAACTCAAGAAAGGTTAGTTTTTATTCTAGCATATCTTTACTTGAAATAAAAGTTTTTTTGATTTATAATAAAATTGAAACGATGGTGGGCGTAGCTCAATTTGGTAGAGCACTTCGCTGTGGCCGAAGTGGTTGGGAGTTCAAATCTCCTCGCTCACCCTGCTAATTTAAAAAGCCTTTATTTAAAAGGCTTTTTTAGTTGGTAATTAATAATGTTAGAACTTGTGATATAATTATAAATGAGTATTTAAAATAAAAATCTATGAAAGAAAAAATTAAAAATTTAATAAAATTTAAAAGATTATGAACAAAAATAAAAGGATTTATTTAATAATTTTTGTTTGTTTAATTTTTTTCTTGCTCATTATTTTTAATATATTATTTAAATCTCAAAAAGATATTCTTTTGGATCCTCTCCTTAATAGACCAAAAAAGCTAAATGGTTCTGAGGATGAAAAAATAGTTGTTATGGGATATAACAATTCAGGCCTATCTTATTATGGATTAATGGATATTCCCACAGGAAAATTATTAGTAAATAATAATATTTCAGATAGTAATAGTAATGTTTTCAATAAATATGGATTATTAGCAGAAAGTCTAGTTGGAATAAGAGATTATCTTGAAGATTATCTTTCTAAGGAAAGTTTTTCAGGTATAGATGCAGAAGACACTGAAAAGGAAGTAAAAATACTTAACATTTTGGCTTTTTCTAAAGACAGGAAAAGCGCTTTTTTTAGTCTTGAAATTTTAGATTCTGTAAAATGGGGTCAGTATAATCCAGACAATCCAAGGAGCATATACCCTCTTTTAAGGGAAGAAAACTATTTTTGCGATTTTTTGAAAAAAGAATGCACTATTACTGATATTAAGAATTTAATTTTTAATATTTTTTCAAAAAGATTTTCTGATAAAAAATCAATAAGCTTAGACCATCGTATTTTTAATCTAATGAATTGTATTTTTGATTCTGAAAAGAATATTTTATATGGGCATATATTTGATGCCACAACATACCTTGATGCCGCAGGATACACAAGATACCTTGATGCCACCACAAGATACCTTTTTGCTTTTGATTTAAACGACCAAGAGAAAACTCAATTTTTGAATTTAAATATTTTTAATTCCAATACAAGTATAATTTCTTTTAGTCCAAATTTAAATAAATTTGCTGTATTTGAACCCCGTTATGATGATATTATTAATGGTAATTATAAAAAAATATTATGGTTATATAGTACTGATGATTTTGCTAATCCTATAAAAAAGATAGATTTATCTTCTTTTTTAGATTTAAGCCCCCATCAAATTACTTGGTCAAAAGATGAGAAAAAGATAGCTTTAGATAGTATATCCCATAGAGAGTTTGATATAAGAGGAATTTTTGTTATTGATTTGGATAACGATCAAGTTTCTCAAATATATAACAAGCAATTAACAGACATGGATAACTTTAGGGGTACTGACTTTAGATTATTTCTTGAGGGTTTTTCTGAAAGTGGAAAATATCTCATTTTTCAAGAAAGAGTGGAAATCTTTGATAATTGGATTCTAAAGGCCTTTGATGTACAAGAGAATAAGGAAATAGAATTATTTAAAGGTTATTTAGATGTTTTAGCGACATTTTAAGATACCATAAGGTTCAATACACGGAGGCTGTGATTATGCTTGTAATGCCCAATTTATCCTAAAATTATCAAATCAGTACTGCTAATAATCTTTGTTCCATTATAACTCTAAAAGGTTCAATTTTTTCCTTTACTTTTTCCCAATCTAAAGTTCTAAACACGTCTTTTAATGGACCCCGTTAGAGATAAATACTTGACAAATTATTTTTCTTTGCTATACTAAGGATGCTGTCGTTTTGAGATATTAAATAGCTTGCTATCTAATTTCAAAAAGCGATAGCATTTTTTTATTAAAGCATAATTAAAACAACCCCGATAATTGGGGTTGTTTTTTTGTTAGTGATTTTTAATTTTGGCGCATGATTCGATTACGAGTATACGCTAACCAAATATCACGGATTTTACTTTCAGTTCTGACCAAAGCGAGTTGACCTTTAGGATTAAATCTTAAGTAATACCAAATTATTAAAGCTGATATAAGACTAATAATAAAAGATAAAAACAAAGTATCTAAAGGTCCTGTACGGATTGTGGCAGCGCCAGCTACTAATCCATAAGTAATGGAAGCGCTATCTGTTGTTTTATTTTCATTATCTGCTGTTACTTCAGCGGTATTAGTATGGGTTAAATAGGTTCCTGGATAAAGACTAATAGCTTGAAATATTATAGTTTTAGTAGTTCCTTTATAGACAGTTCCTAGTGATAAACCTGTTGTAGTAGTTGTATCAGGTTGTACTATGCCATTAATTTTAGTAGTACCAGGCATATAACTAAGAATAGAAGGCATAATGTCTTTTATGTTTACATTATAAAGGTCTTTGTTGCTACCAGCAGTTATGGTTAAGTAAAATTCAATTACATCACCTTCAGTGACACGAATAACCTTTGAATATACTCTGTCTCCAGCAGAAAGATTTCTTCCTAATTTTGTTAAATTAAGAGAAGTGCTTACAGAAGTTACATAGATCGTAACAGAACGTGTAACTTGTCCACCATTGCCATAACAAATTAAATTATAATTTGTATCGGAATTAGGAGAAACAGATTCATATCCATCAGTTGATTTATTGCCACTCCATCCATTAGTAGCAGTACAATAGTCAGTATTATTAGATGCCCAACGGAGATATGTAGATTCTCCCTGAGCAATAGTATATTCATCTGCCCAAAGGTCAAGTGTTGGGGAATCTGTGTCTTCTTCATCTATATGTACTCTACAAGAAGTACTTGCACTTCTATTTTGTGAATCATGTACAGTTAAATAAGCTGTATAATTACCATCAGAATTAAATCTTTCTTGGCTAGATGAATTGCTACCATCAGTTGCTCCAGACCAATAATATGAATAATTTCCTGAGCCTCCAGAAACATTACTACGGAAAGTTACTCTTTCATTTTCTTCAGCTGGATTTGGAGAGGCATAGCAGGAGACAGAAAGAGTATTATTATAAGAATCCTGAATAGTTAAGTAATATGTAGTTGTTCTGGTAATTCCTCCGCCTGTAGCAGTAACAGTGATTGGAAATGTTCCTACTGATGCATAGGAATTAATAGTTAAAGTATTGGTTTTAGAACAAGTAGGATAACAAGAGTAAAGAGAATAAGCGCTTACTCCATAAGGTAATCCACTTTGAGAAAAACTAACAGATTGAGTAGTTCCGTTAACCAAATTAGCAGTGATAGTATTAGATCTTGTTATACTTCCAGACGTTGGTTTAGTTACTGTAATATCTCCACTATTAGAGAGAGAAGTCAAAGTTTTCTGAAGGTGCCTGACAATTAGCCTCACATGTGCTCAAAGAAATGTAAGCACCAGAAGTTGTTTGATAACATTGCCATGTGTTTGTATTACAAGAATATCTTGTTGGAGCAATACAGTTATTTTGACAAGTGCTTAAAGAAGTATATTGTCCATTAGAAGCTACTACACATTGGTAATTAGTATTACAGGTATATCTAGTCACAGGTGCCTGACAATTAGTCTCACATGTATTCAAAGAAGTATAAGCACCAGAAGTTGTTTCATAACATTGCCATGTGTTTGTATTACAGGAATATCTTGTTGGAGCAGGTGCCTGACAATTAGCTTGGCAAGTGCTCAAAGAAGTGTAAGCACCAGAGCTGTCAATAATACATTGCCACGTAGAAGTATTACAAGAATATCTTGTTGGAGGTGGAGGAGATTGAACATAGACTGTAGCGCTATCAGTAGCTGTGCCACAATTACCAGTACAAGTAATAGAAAAAGCAGTAGTTTTAGTAAGATTATTAATATTTTTATCTCCATTTAAACTAACATTACTATTCCATTGATAATTATATGGAGAGGCAGAAGCAGTACAATAATTTGTATTAGAAGAAGTCCAATGTAAAACAGCAGAACCATTATATGGGATAGAAATTGGGGTAGCAGCAATATTTACTGATGGAGAATGACAAATAGTAGTAGTTGTTGTAGTTGTAGTAGGAGGACAGGTTGTTGTGGTAGTAGATGGTGGTTGGGTAGTTGTAGTAGTGCAAGGGGGATAGTGGCATAATGGATGTGTAGTTGTAGTTGTACAAGAAGGATCATGACAAGGTGGATGGCTAGCATCTACAAAGGTAGAATTTACTAAACTGAATAACAAAATTCCTGCCAAAATAATGCCTGGAAGTAAATATCTTTTTATTTTCATATATTTCATATAATTAAATAATTTTATCATATAAGTTGTTTTAATTGATTATCTGCAATATTATCACATAAAGTATCAATTGTCAAGAAGTGGGAATTTGATATGGGGGGTTGACAAATCATAAGAATGTAGTATAATCTAACTAGCATCTTAGTATTGTTTTATCATTGATATCAATACAAGTAATTGAAAAATTAATAAAATCTAAATTTAAATAAGAAAGGAAAAAAGGAGATGAAAACGAGAAGATTGTTAATTTTAGGAATCGTAGCGTTAAGTATTGTGTTTGGATTAGTACTTGGACTTTGGTCTTGTGATAAGCAGCACGAAAAAATATATAGAATTTATGAATTTTCTTTAGAAAAATAAAAAAAAAGAAAGAAAAAGGAGGATTTAGTAGTAATGAAAAAATTAAGACTGATCATAGTAATTCTAATCGTTAGTTTTGTTTTCACTGGATGTTCTATTATATTTACCGTACCGGACTGTTGTCCACCGCCAACTACTCCACCTATAACCCCGCCAGTAGAAACTTGTACTTTGACAGTGACGGCAGGATATTGGGTGTGGGGTATTGTCTACTATCGAGTTATATCTACTGGACAAATTGTAAATACGGGGAAGTATATAGATTACGACGATGATTATGGGCAACCCACGGCTACGGTTTATAATATGCCTTGCGGAGAGAGAATTTCCGTATATATAGTTGATAATTGTAATAATTGTGGGTCTGTCTCACATGAGGAAATTATCAATGTATATCCAGGGGATAATTATCTTTATTTTGCATATTGGAAAATTAACGACAAATCAATCGATTTTCATCAGAGATAAAGTACTTCACTAATGTAGTACAAAGCGTTAGCCCACTCAGCAGATGAGTGGGCTATTTATTTAGGCACATTACTGCTATTTGTCAATAGATAGAAAATATGGTATAATAAAGGCAATAAAATATTTAAAAAAGATGGCAAAGAAATTAATAAAATTTTTGAATATTGGAAGAAATTGGTTTTTGCCCACTAAGGGAAATAATTTTCAGCCAAGCGTTTTAAGTGACAGGGCGATTTCTATTTTTATACTTTTATTTTTGTTAATAAAGGTTATTTTTAGTTTTAATTTAATTTTAGTAAAACAGTCTTCTCTTTTTGCTGATATTAGTGCTCAAAGAGTATTGGCTCTGACTAACGAAGTCCGTCAGCAGTATAATTTACCTATTGTGCAGAAAGATTCTTTGTTAGACAAAGCTGCTCAAGAAAAGGCTGAAGACATGTTTAAAAACAAATATTTTGGGCATTTTAGCCCAACTGGAGTTTCTCCTTGGCATTGGATAGATAAATCTGGATATGACTATTATTATGCTGGGGAAAATTTGGCAATGAATTTTTTAGATACGGAAGAAGTAATAAAAGGATGGCTTAATTCTCCTTCTCATAGGGAAAATCTTTTGAATAAGGATTATAAAGATATGGGAATTGCTGTTGTTTCAGGTGATTTTAATAATGAAGGAATTAACAGAATTTTAGTAGTACAAA
>CAZAOE010000034.1:4179-6311 GCA_964486685.1 uncultured Gammaproteobacteria bacterium | reverse complement strand
TACCCTGCAAATTTATTATATTTACCTTAGTTGGCCAGACCCCATAAACATGATAAACGGCCTTTTTAATTTCACTTTTATTTGCTTTTTTATTTACTTCAAATAAATATTTATTTTCTACTTTTAAAAATGAGGCTTTTTCTGTTATTAATGGTCTAATTAAAACTCGATAGGCCTCTTTAGTATCGTGTTTATTAATCTTTTTTGATTTAGATAATTTGTCTTTTTTTTCTGGGCCTCTAGTAATTTCATCAATAGTTAAATCTTTTTCAACCTTAGCTTTTTTGCCTTTTGGGGATTCTTTATCCTGAAATTTTT
Source organism: uncultured Gammaproteobacteria bacterium (assembly GCA_964486685.1). Classification (GTDB taxonomy): domain Bacteria; phylum Patescibacteriota; class Patescibacteriia; order UBA1558; family S5-K13; genus JAIOTH01. The sequence continues at coordinate 5,993 of CAZAOE010000034.1, read as the reverse complement.
TGACTTCTTTAGCTTTTTTTTGAATTTCAGATTTTTCAATTTGATCCTCTTTAATTTCCTTTTTAACTTTTTTATCATCTAAAACTTTCTGACTTTTCTGATCAGCTTGATCTTTTTTATCTTTCTTTTTAAAAATACTGAATATTCCCATAGCTTTATTTCTTAAAATGTGAATCTATTTTATCTACTGCCTTTTTAGTTAAAATTAGATACTCATACTTTAATAGAGCATAAACATTTAAACTATCGGCTTTAATTACTTTTATATTTTTTAAATTTTTGGCTGAATCCTGAATATTAGCATCTTTATCTTCTAAACCAATCAAAACTTTTTTATCTTTTAATTTATTATTATCTAAAATTTTTATTAAATCTTTTGTTTTTCTTGCTTTTAATTTAACCTCACTTAAAATTCTTAATTTATCAGCATTTAATTTATCTGTTAAAACCATAAAAAGGGCCTTGATTTTTAATTTTCCGTTAACCTTTTTAGTAAAATTTCTATCTTTTCTAGGACCAAAGGTTACTCCTCCGCCTTTCCAAATTGGTGATCTAGAAGAACCATGTCTGGCTCGGCCAGTTCCTTTTTGTCGCCAAGGTTTTTTACCACCGCCCCTAACTTCGGACATTACTTTAGTGTGGGCTAAAACCTGTCTTTTATTAGCTAAATGGCTTTCAACAACTTGCTGAACTACAGCAGGATTTACTTTTATATTAAAAATTTCTGGATTTAATTTAATTTCTCCGTCTGCTTTGCCTTCTGAATTATATACTTTAATTTTTAACATAATAAATATAGTTGCAAGTTACCCCCTTTCGCTCTTCCCCCTTCGCTCTTCGAGCTTCGGAGGACAAGTCGAGCTTCTCCCTTCACTAAAGTTCCGGGAGACAGGTCGGAGGGCAGGCAAGTTATCCCGCCTCTATTTATAAATATAATTGTTGCGGGATCCCGCTCCGCGGGACAAGTTATTTTTCAATTTTTTCATCCTTGAGTTCTTTAGTTTCTTCGTTCTTTAGTCCTCCCTGCGCTGAAGCTTTGGGAGGTAGATCTTTTGTTTCCTTGTCCTCTGTAGCTTTCTTGACTTCCGAGACTTTAGCGAAGGAAGTAGCGAAGGAAGTAGCGGAAGAGGATTTATTTTCTTGTTCTTTAATTTCTTGTTCTTTTGTTTTAATTTCTTCTGTCTTCTGATAAACTTTTAATTCTCCTTGACCCTGAATATAAACTAGAGCATTTCTAGCACCAGCAAAAGCTCCTTTAATATATAAAATATTATTTTCCAAATCTATTTTAACTACCTCTAAATTAGAAATTGTGACTCTATTTCCACCCATTCTTCCGCCCATTCTAGTTCCCTTGAAAACATGAGCTGGAGCAGTAGCCCCAATACTACCAGGCATTCTAGCTTGATCTTTATTACCATGGGTGGCCTTAGAACCACGAAAACCATATCTTTTTACAACTCCCTGAAATCCTTTTCCTTTAGATATAGACGATACTTTAACTCTATCTCCAACTTGAAAACTGTTTAATCCTATCTTATCTCCTGGTTTTAAATTCATTTCTTCATCAATTCTAAATTCTTTTATATATCTAAATTTTCCAAAATTTTTAAAAACACCCATTAATGATTTTTTAATTTTGTTTTTATTTTTAAAACCTAAAACCACAGCTGTATAACCATCTTTTTTTTGATCTTTAATTCTCAAAATCGTGTTGGGTTCAACTTTAATTTTAGTGACTGGAATAAAATTTCCCAAAATACTAAATGTCTGTGTCATTTCTAATTTTTGGCCTAATACAAAGTTCATATTTT
>CAZAOE010000034.1:0-4079 GCA_964486685.1 uncultured Gammaproteobacteria bacterium | reverse complement strand
TAATATAAAAAATCGTAATTTTACTTCCCCACTTTAATATCTATAAAGTCAAAAAGCAAAATTGCGATCCTGCTTAAAAATAACGATTTTGGGCAGAATTTAATTTATTGAATTATTAATCTCCTGATCTTATTTACTTATATAGACACTTCCCAGGGGGTTTTCTATACTTATAAATAAAATAAAAAATAAATATTAATCTATAAAAATATATCACATCTTGATCTCAATGTCAACTCCATTTGGGAGATCTAAGCTCATTAAAGCATCAATGGTTTTTTTATTAGGTTCTAATATATCAATCAATCTTTTATGAACCCTCATTTCATATTGATCTCGGGAATCTTTATGCACAAAGGTTGATTTTAAAACAGTATATTTTTTGGTATGAGTGGGTAAAGGAACAGGGCCAACTACTTTTGCTCCATTTTTTACAGCCACATCAATAATGGTCTTGGTTGACTGATCAATTAAGACATGGTCATAGGCCTTAATCTTGATTCTTATTTTATTAGAAATTTGTTCTTGATTTTCTTCTTTTTCTTCAATTTTTTTATTTTTTTGCTCTACCATATTTCTTTAAAAAATTCACCCTGAACCAATCTATAAGCTCAGGGTGAATTAATATATCATAGTTATTTAATAATCTTAACTACTACTCCAGAGGCCACGGTTTTACCGCCTTCTCTGATAGCAAATCTTAGTTTTTCTTCTAAAGCTACTGGATGAATAAGTTTAACTTTTAAATTAACTGTATCGCCCGGCATAACCATCTCTGTTCCTTCGGGTAATTCAACATCTCCAGTTACATCACAAGTTCTAATATAGAATTGTGGTTTATAACCCTTAAAAAATGGAGTATGTCGTCCACCCTCATCTTTAGATAAAACATAAACCTCGCATTCAAATTCAGCATGAGGAGTTACGGTTCCGGGCTTAGCTAAAACTTGCCCTCTTTCCACTTCATCTTTTTTAGTACCTCTTAAAAGTATACCAGCATTATCACCGGCCTGTCCTTGATCTAGGGATTTATTAAACATCTCTACTCCAGTAACAACTGTCTTAGTAGTATCTTTAATGCCAACTATTTCTACTTCTTCATTAATTTTAATAACGCCTCTTTCAATTCTACCGGTAACTACAGTTCCGCGACCTTCAATTGAAAAAATATCTTCAATAGGCATTAAAAATGGTTTATCTAAATCTCTTTTTGGTTGAGGAATATATTCATCCAATTTATCTAATAATTCCAAAACTGCTTTAGCATCCTCACCCTTAGGATCTTCTAGGGCCTTAAGGGCCGAACCCCTGATAATTGGAGTTTCATCTCCTGGGAAATCATATTTCTTTAATAAATCTCTAATTTCTTCTTCTACTAAATCAATTAATTCTGGATCGTCAACTTGGTCTGTTTTGTTTAAAAAAACAATCATTGATGGCACGCCAACCTGTCTAGCTAAAAGAATATGTTCTCTGGTTTGAGGCATGGCCCCATCAGTAGCGGAAACAACTAAAATTGCTCCATCCATTTGAGCGGCACCAGTAATCATATTTTTAACATAATCAGCATGTCCAGGACAATCAACGTGAGCATAATGTCTTTTATCTGTTTCATACTCAACATGAGCAGTAGCAATAGTAATACCCCTTTCTTTTTCTTCTGGGGCATTATCAATTTGGTCTACTGACTTATCTTGAGCCATTTTACCAGCAGCTGCTAAAACTTTTAAAATAGCTGCTGTTAAGGTTGTTTTACCATGATCAACGTGTCCAATGGTACCAACATTGACATGGGGTTTTGATCTATCAAAATTTTCTGCCATTTTTTTATTTCTCCCTATAACAGCGGGTTTGGCCCGCTTGTTTAATTTAATTTTTTAATAATATTTTTTTATAAAACGTGGTATAATTTTAGCAAAACTTTTCTAGAAACGCAAGTATCTAACAAAAAAATTATAAAACATTATCTCCATTATCAATTATTACTGATTTTTTAACCTTATTTATATAATCTTCATTAAATTCATCTTCATGTTTTGACAAATTAAAATTTTGTTCAGATTTTAATTTTTTATATTGTTCTAAAGACATTAATACTACTATTTCTTCATTTTCTCCAGCTATAAATATTTCTTTATTTGTTTTTAAAATATCTTTAAATTTATTTAAATCTATCATGTTCTATTTTAAATACTTAATATTATAATTTACAGCAAAACCATTATAATGTCAATAAGCCACCCATACTTTTAACATTTAACATTTGATATTTGACTACCAACTACCGACTACCAACTATTTTCTATCCCCACTTTTTATCTCTTCAGCTATTTTTTTAGGAACTTCTTGATAATGATCAAATTCCATAGAATAATTAGCCCTACCCTGAGTCATGCCTCTTAAAGTAGTTGAATATCCAAACAATTCTGCTAAAGGAACTTCTGCATCAATTGATTTAATATTTCCTCTATCTTCCATTTTTCCAACTTGACCCCGCTTAGAATTTAAATCTCCAATAACATCTCCCATGTAATTTTCTGGAGTGCTGACATTAACTTTCATTATGGGTTCTAATATAATTGGCTGGGCATTTCTACAGGCCTCTTTAAAGGCCATAGAACCAGCGATTTTAAAAGCCGCTTCAGAAGAATCAACTTCATGAAAAGAACCATCATATACAGTAGTTTTAATATCAACTACTGGATAATGGGCTGACACACCATCTCCTAGGGCTTCTTTAACACCCTTTTCTACGGCTGGAACATATTCTCTAGGAATAGATCCTCCCTTTATTTTATCTAAAAATTCCGAGCCCTCGCCTCTTTGTTTGGGCTCTATTCTTAACCAACAATGACCATATTGTCCCCGACCACCTGATTGTCTGATATATTTACCCTCGGCTTCAGCCATTATTTTAATAGTTTCTTTATAAGCAACCTGAGGTTTACCAGTATTAACTTCTACACTAAATTCTCTTTTCATTCTATCTACTAAAACTTCTAAATGTAATTCTCCCATACCAGCAATAATAACTTGCTGAGTTTCGTCATCAGTATGCATTGTAAAAGTAGGGTCTTCTTCACTTAATTTATTTAAGGCAATACCCATTTTTTCTTGATCTTGTTTGGTCTTGGGTTCAATAGCCATAGAAATAACTGTTTCTGGAAATGTAATTGATTCTAATAATATATCATCTCCCTCTGGACAAAGAGTGTTTCCGGTCTTAGTATTTTTTAATCCAATAATACCTACTATATCTCCGGAATGGACTTCGGGAACTTCTTCTCTGGCATTAGCGTGCATTAAAACCAATCTACCAATTCTTTCCTTAGTGTCTGTTGAAGAATTATATACATAAGAACCTGATTTTAATATCCCTGAATAAATTCTAGCAAAAATTAATTTTCCCACAAAAGGGTCAGTGGCTATTTTAAAAGCTAAAGCAGAAAATTTTTCATCTTTTGGACCTCTAGTAATTTCTTCTTCTGTACTTTTCTTAATTCCTTTAATATCAGGAACATCAACTGGAGAAGGTAAAAAATCTATTACAGCATCTAATAATCTTTTTATTATTGCTGTTCTGCCATCACCAACTAAAACCGGAAAAAAATCAACAGCAATAACTGCCTTTCTAATTAAAGTTTTTACTTCTGCAACACTTAATTTTTCTCCGCCTAAATATTTTTCCATCATGGCTTCGTCTGACTCAACTACTTTTTCTAACATATCTGCCCTTAATTTTTCGGCTTTCTCTTTTAAGTCCTCTGGGATTTCTGCTTCTTGAATTTCTGTGTGTTCGTCATTAGCATAAACATAGGCCTTCATTTCAACTAAATCTACAATTCCTTGATGTTGGTCTTGGGTGCCAATTGGTAATTGTAAGGCATAGGCCTTGGGAGATAATCTTTCTTTAATTGATTTTAAAGTCATATCAAAATCACCACCTAAAGCATTTATTTTATTTACAAAACACATTCGTGGCACATGATATTTATCGGCTTGACGCCAAACTGTTTCTGATTGTGGCTCTACGCCCATTTTCCCGTCAAAAATTGTTACTGCTCCATCTAAAACTCTTA
>CAZAOE010000033.1:0-6773 GCA_964486685.1 uncultured Gammaproteobacteria bacterium | reverse complement strand
TAGAAAGGAGGTGATCCATCCACAGCTTCCGCTACGGATGCCTTGTTACGACTTCACCCTTATTGCCGATCCTACCTTCATCCCTACATTGGTGTAGAGCTTTCGGGTATTACCAACTCTATTGGTGTGACGGGCGGTGTGTACAAAACCCGAGAACGTATTCACCGCGCCATAGCTGATACGCGGTTACTAGCGATTCCAACTTCATGGAGTCGAATTGCAGACTCCAATCCGAACTGAGACCAGTTTTGATGGGATTAGCTCCATCTCGCGACTTAGCGACCCATTGTACTGGCCATTGTAGCACGTGTGTGGCCCAAGGCGTAAGAGCCATGCTGATTTGACGTCATCCTCACCTTCCTCCCCGTTATCCGGGGCAGTTTCCTAATGAATTATAAATTAGGATGAGGGTTGCGCTCGTTAAAGGACTTAACCCGACATCTCACGACACGAGCTGACGACAACCATGCAGCACCTGTCACCCGGTTCCTTGCGGCACCCCTGAGTTTCTTCAGGGTTCCGGGGATGTCAAGCCTTGGTAAGGTTTTCCGCTTATTGTCGAATTAAACCACATGCTCCACCGCTTGTGCGGGTTCCCGTCAATTCCTTTGAGTTTTAGTCTTGCGACCGTACTCCCCAGGCGGGGTACTTAATGCGTTAGCTTAGCTCGACAGCACTAGGAGGATCGATACTCCTAATACTTAGTACCCATCGTTTACGGCGTGGACTACTGGGGTATCTAATCCCATTCGCTACCCACGCTTTCGTCTCTCAGCGTCAGATCTGTTCTAGCAAACTGCCTTCGCATTTGGTGTTCTAGCTGATATCAATGCATATTACTACTACACCAGCCATTCCGTTTGCCTCTTCCAGTCTCTAGCTTATTAGTTTCTCAAACTATCTCTAGGTTGAGCCTAGAGTTTTAATTTGAGACTTAATAAACCGCCTACAGACGCTTTACGCCCAGTAATTCCGGATAACGCTTGCCACCTTCGTATTACCGCTGCTGCTGGCACGAAGTTAGCAGTGGCTTATTCCTCAGGTAACGTCACGAATTCTTCCCTGAGAAAAGAAGTTTACGCCCCGAAGGGTGTCTTCCTTCACGCGGTATTGCTCCGTCAGCCTTTCGGCCATTGCGAAAGATTCTTGACTGCAGCCTCCCGTAGGAGTCTGGACAGTGTCTCAGTTCCAGTGAGACGGGCCACGCTCTTACGCCCGCTACTCGTCATTGCCTTGGTGAGCTTTTACCTCACCAACAAGCTGATAAGCCATAGGCCTCTCCCTAGTCGGCGGACCTTTACCATTAAACTCAGTTGCGTGAGATTAATGGACTATCAAGGATTGTCCCCATTTTCATAGGGTTATACTTGAACTAGGGGTGAGTTACCGATGTGTTACTCTCCCGTTTGCCAGGCACTCCGAAGAGCACCTTAGACTTGCATGCCTTAGACATACCGCCAGCGTTTATCCTGAGCCAGGATCAAACTCTCATAAAAGGAATGTTTTTGGGAAAAAAAACATACAAAAAATTAAGAAAAACCTTACACCAAAATTTGGTGCATAGTTAAAATTTCTACCACTATTTAGTTGTCAATTTGCTGTAGCTATCTAGTAATTTATATCAGATTATAACAGAGATAAATAAATTTTCAACAGGTAGATATTATTATATAGTTTTATGAAAATATGTCAAGCTTATCAGACGAACTTAATTTTATTTTATAAAAATTATTTCTAATTATTTTTTTATTTTTATATTGACAGTATATCTTAGATATGCTATCCTTTTATATACTACCAACAGGTAGTAGATTGAAAATTTAAGAAATAACAGCAAAGAAATGGCAGATGCAGACAAACAGTTCTTAGAAGCTATGGTAAAATTCCTTGTTGATAAACCAGACAAGGTAAAAGTTGACCGCAGTGTCGACGAAATGGGAGTATTATTAACTCTTGATGTTGATCCAGAGGACATGGGTCAAATTATCGGTAGAAGTGGTAATACTGCCAGAGCAATTAGAACGTTGCTTAGAGTAGTAGGTGCTAAAAACAGTGCTAGAGTTAATCTTAAGATTAACCAACCAGAAGGAACTGAAAGACCAGCTCCTAAACACAGAGAAGAAGCACCAGCTACAGACGAAGTAGAAGACTTAAAGTTATAAAATCTTCTCATAAACAAAAAATCTTCTTTAATGGGGATTTTTTGTTTTAATGAATAAGTTTGTATGAAATAAAATTGTAAATTAATTTTATTATTGGTATATTTAGATTATGCAGTATGATATTATCACAATTTTTCCAGAACTTTTGAGCTCTTATTATCAAGAGAGTATTATTGGTCGAGCTTTAGAAAAAAAGAAGATTAAGATTAATTATCATAATTTAAGAAATTTTACTAATGATAAACATCGTAGTGTTGACGACACTCCTTATGGAGGTGGGCCAGGAATGATTTTAAAGGCAGAGCCCATTATTAAGGCAATAGAATCAATTAAAAAAAAGAAAAATTTCAAAGTTATTTTATTAGATCCTAAAGGAAAATTATATAATCAAAAATTGGCTGGAAAATTTTCTAAATTAAACCAGATTATTTTTATTAATGGATATTATGAAGGAATTGACGCTCGAGTTGATAAATTTGTTGATGAGAAAATTTCTTTGGGCAGTTTTGTTTTATCTAATAGTGAATTAGCTGTAGCGATGATTATTGATTCTACAGCTAGATTAATTAAGGGTGTTTTGGGTAATGCAGAGTCATTAAAAATTGAATCCTTTACTGATAATTTTAAAGAATATCCACAATACACTCGGCCAGAAATTTTTAAATTTAAAAGAAAAAAATATAAAGTACCTGCAGTTTTAATTTCTGGAAACCATGCTGAAATTGAAAAGTGGCGTAAAAGAAAAAGTGGGTCTTTATAAATTTTAAGTAAATAAAAAATCGAGCTAAGCTCAATGATTTTAAAACTGTTTCTTAAATGGAGTTATAAATAATATTTATGGAAGTTTCATGAATTTGAGTTAGAGGAATGTTTATAGGTTTGGATTTTGAATTATATAACAGTAGTGAACCACTCACCCTTGGTTCGGGTTCACTACATAAACCATTTTTTATTTAAAACAGTAAATTATTTTTTGTTCGCTTTTGTTTTTGGCGGTGCCATAAACCTGAGTGAAGCGAATGGTTTATGGTGCCGGAGAAGGGACTTGAACCCCCACGCCTTACGGCACATGGTCCTAAACCATGCGTGTCTACCAATTCCACCACTCCGGCAAGTTTAATTATTATAATTGTAAAATACTATTTAGTCAAGGTAAGTGTTTTTTTAGTTTAAATATTTTGATATAATATAAATATGCAAGAAAATTATCAAAAAAATCAAATTAATAAGGAATCAAAGTCAGATATAGATTTTAGTCATGTTTTTGATGATGTTATAGAGCAAAGACAGCAAAACCAAAATCAAAAACCCAAAAAGAAAAAATTATCCAAAAAGAAATTGAGCATTATTTATATTGTTATTATGATAATTTCCTGGATTGTTATAGGATTTCTTTTGTTTAAAAAAGAAAATATTGAAGAAGAAAAGTTTATTTCCCCAGATGATTTTATAAAATATTTAAAAGAGCATGAAGAAATGTAAAAATAAAAAGGCCTTCACTTTGATTGAATTATTGGTAGTTATATCTATAATAGGTCTTTTAAGTACTTTGGCAATTGTTTCTTTGAGCTCGGCCAGGGCTAAAGCTAGAGACGCTAAAAGATATTCAGATATAGCTGTTATTAGAAGGGCCTTAGATTTGTATTATCTTGATAATAACCAATATGTGGAAGAGGTTGCGGTTTTGTTTAATTTTAAAGAACAAAAGCATAAAAATTTTTTTAGTATTCCTGAGGCTTTAGCATCTGATACTCCAACTCCAATTGATCCGGAATTTGAATATAGTTATAGGGGTAATTTTTTAAAAGATTTAGTAATAGGTGGATATTTACAAGCAACACCGCTTGATCCAGTAAATAGTCAAGAAGAGGGTATGTATTATTTTTATAGAAGATACGCAGCCGATGAACATAATTGTGGTGTATCTTTAGGGCCTAGTTATATTTTAGGAGTTACTAATTTAGAATCGTTTTCAGCTACTGACCGCCCTAATCCAAATAATCAGATACCTAGTTGTGGCATTTATACAAATTTTGCTGGTCAATACGATTATTTAGTAGGAGATTTTGAGTAAGTTTTTCAAGAAATATTTTTTAAATCCCGTTCAGCGGGATTTTTTAAATAACTTTTATTGGCTACATTCTGAACTCATTAAATTTTCATTAAAACAAAGGCCTTGTTGACATAGACAATCTTTATTTTCATAGGCAGCACAATTATCATAAATCATAGTACAAGCATCTGGTTGCTGATAATAGTCAGCATATTTTTTATTTATACATTCATAAGAATGGCATCCTGGTAGAGGCATGCATTCATCATGAGAAGTACATTTCATATGTTCATCAGTAATAATAACACCGTTTTCATTTATTAATTCAAAGCTTATTATTTCTATTTGTTCGTTTTCAATTTTAAAAGCTATTTCTGCTTTTAAGGCAATATGCCCATCTTCATATTCAATAATGGCTTGAGTATTATTTTGATATTTAATATCAGTAATATAAAATTTACCACCCAAGACCTCCTTTTCCGGGGATAATTGAGATATATTTTCTTGAAGGTATTTGTTTAGTTTTAGTTTTTGTTCAGCAGAAATTTGCTCTGTTGCTAGATTTTGTTGGTTTTTAATCTCGGTTTGTTTTTTGTCTTGAATTAAACTAAATCCGATTAAAAATCCAATTAAAAGTATTAAAATTATAATGATTATTTTTTTCATAATTTTATTAATTTAATCTATAGATAGCAAAATTTAAAATTGTCGCAAAACTAACCCAAAATAAATAAGGAAGCAAAAGATAGGTGGCAAGCTTATTTAATTTATAAAATTTTAAAATAGTTAAAATTATTAATAATAATAAAACCAGAATTTCCATAAAAGCAAGTAAAGGATTTTGTAGCTGAAAGAAAAGAAATGACCAAGCAATATTTAAAATCAATTGCAGAGCAAATAAAAATAGGGCCTGCTGATTATTTTTAATTTTTAAGATTAAAAATAGAGAAATGCCCATTAAAATAAATAACCCTGTCCAAACTGGAGAAAATATCCAATTAGGAGGATTAAAATTAGGTTTAATTAAATTAGTATACCAGGTTCCAATATTAGGAGCAGTAAACAAAGAACCGATGAATCCTGTTGATGAACAAATTAAAATTGAAATTAGGAATAAAAATGGTTTTTTCATATTTTTGAATAAAGTATTTTTAAGCTATAATAAGTATTGTTATTTTAATTTTAGCTAATTTTTAAAAAATAAACAATGAAGAGATTAAGAGTTGATTATCATTTTCATCCTTATTTGCCAAAAAATCAGCAAAGAGCTTTAAAAAAGTGCTTAAAATGGTGGAAATATATTCGAAAAAATAATTTAAATTGCGTAATCATTACGGAGCATGTCTTTAAAGAGGCACAAAGAACTTATCAATTAATGAAGCAAACTCAGCCACAGCATATTTTTTGTTTTCCAGGGATGGAGCATATTAGCAAGGAAGGCATTGATACAGTAGTTTTCTCCAAAGACGAAAGTATTTATAATTATAAAGAATTAAGGGCTTTTAAATTAAGCTATTATGAATTAATTGATTTTGTTTTAACCCATCCGGGTTTATATGCTTTTGTAACCCATCCTTATTTTATTGGTTATAGTTCAGTGGCTAAAAATATGGGTCAGGGGGCTTATGAACATGCTTTAAAAAGACTGCAGGCCATAGAATTAACCTTGGGGGCATTAGATAATGTTTATCTTTTTTTAGATAAATTTCCTTTTTATAAAAATGTTTTTAAGAAAACGGCTAAAATGATTAATCGTTCTCGGAATTTATCTAAAAATAATTATCAGCAGATTAAATTTTTTGCAGCTGGTTCTGATGCGCATCATTTTCATAATTTAGGAACACATTTAAAAATTAATAGCAATCAAGAAATTAAAACCGAAATTCAGGCCTTTAATTTATTAGTCAATAACCACGGTAAGGTTTTTAGGAGTCGAACCAGAATACATTTTAAATCTTTAGTTTATGATTTTTTTATTATTATATTCGAAGGGTTTATTAAGCGCAAAGAAAGGTATTTTAGAAAAGAAAATATTTTTGTACTTAAAGAATCCTTTAAAAATTTTAATAACAGAAATAAATAAATTTTCTAAAAAATAAATATTATTTCTTTTTTAGCCAAAAAATCTCTTTTCTTAGAGAATAAGCCAATAAAACTCTAATAATAACGATTCCTCCCAACTGGAGGACTTCAGTTAAATTATTAGCTACAGTTACCAATAATATATCAGCGGCAATTATAAAATCCAAGCCAAAAATAAGATTTCTAGCAAATTCAGCCCGGACATCATCGCGAGTATATTTTTTATTAGGTAATTGAATTAAAGCCATAAAAACAGAAATAATAACAGCAATTACGCCGATATATTCAATTACAAGGCCAAAGGATTTGATTAATAATGAAATGTTTAGTTCAAGCATTTTTATTTTTTTAATATTTATATAATTAGTATAACAGAGTTTTTAATATTCCTAAAATTTTCTTGACAAATTAAGTTTTTAGGTCTGAAGAAGATGAGATACATAGGTAACACTCTAAATTTACCAAAATCATTAATT
>CAZAOE010000032.1:0-7925 GCA_964486685.1 uncultured Gammaproteobacteria bacterium | reverse complement strand
GTTAAATTGTTATAAAATTAATTAAGCCGAGTTGAGCCCGGCTGATTTTATACTTTTATTAATTTTTTTATAATTTTAACCAGCGAGCCAGAGAATCAGACGTTGGTTCTTCTTCTCTATAAATATCTTCTTCTAAAAAGATCAATAAAGCATTTCGGACTTTAACTGGATTTTGGTCTTGAAGAGGAATGCTTAATCTGGGTTTGAGATTAGTTTTAAATTCTATATAAAGGGTAGATATTTTTGGGGGCTCGTAAATAATAAAAAATTTTTCTAAGTCCTTATAGGCATAAAAATTTTCTCCAATTTCCAGCCCAGCTTCAGTTATTTTTACATCTAATTCTACGGGTTCTTTTCTTTGAAGTAAAAGAATTATAATAACCACCATCACAATAATAACAGCAAATAAAAAATTAGATTCAGTTAAAGAAAATATTAATAGCCCTAGGGCTATAATTATAAGAATTATATACCAATAAGCAGACCTTTCTCTTTTTTCAAATTCAGGAAAATGCCATTGGATTAAAGTTTTGCCGTAATTTTTTATTTCTTCTACCATAGCTTAATTATACAATTTAGTTTAAGAATTGACAATTGCTTTTTCCTTAGATATAATTTTAAACACATTGTGATTTATTAAGATTAATTAAGGAAGGGTGGCTGATCCCATAAATATCTATGAGTGTCAGCGAATAGAAATATTTATGAGGACCCCGTTTTGCGGGGGTGGTTATAAATATTATGTAAATAATTAGGTTAATAAAAAGATAAACTTTAAAAATGGAAGGGTGGCTGAGTGGCTGAAAGCGGCGGTTTGCTAAACCGTTATACGTCTTTTTTGGGCGTATCGAGGGTTCGAATCCCTCCTCTTCCGCCAGACTACGCTCTAACGAGTTTTGTCTGACAGGATAATTTAAAAAGATAAAGTATTTTATCTTTTTTTATTTTTTTTATTAATATATTTTTTAAATTTTTTAACAACACCTTGTTTAAATTTTCGCAGGTTATTTTTTTGTGATTTAGAAAGGGCAGCTCTTATATTGTCTTTGGCAGTATTTGTTTTAACGAAATTTAACCAATCAGTATTAGGTATTTTTCTGTTTTTGTCTGTTAATATTTCTATCAGGTCCCCGTTTTTTAATTCTGTATCTAATTTAGACATTTTATCGTTAATTTTTACACCAATACATTTATTTCCTATTTCAGTATGAATATGATAGGCAAAATCTATAGGAGTGGATCTTTCTGGCAGGTCAATTACGTCATTTTTTGGTGTAAATACAAAAATTCTAGATTTAAATATATCAGTATTTAATTTTATAGATTTTAAATAATCTTTATTATTTCTAATTTTTTTCTGCCATTTTACTAAGTCATATATCCAGGCAAATTTTTTATATTCATCATTAATTGTTTTATTTTCTTTATATCTCCAATGGGCGGTTATACCAAATTCTGCCACTTGCTCCATTTCTAAAGTTCGAATTTGAATTTCTATTGGTTTATTATTTTTATCAAAAACTGTAGTATGGAGCGACTGATATGCATTGGGCTTGGGTTGAGATATATAATCCTTAACCCTACCATTTAAGGGTTGCCAATTATTATGTATCAAACCCAATATGGAATAACAATCATTTTTTGATTTAGCTATAACTCTTAGGGCTATTAAATCATATATTTTTCCAATATCCTTATCTTTTCTTAAAAGTTTAGTGTATAAAGAATATAAATGTTTTTGTCTTCCATAGACATTGATAAATTTTAAATTATTTTTTATTAATAAATTTATTAATTTTTTCTTTGTTTTTTCTAGAGAGGCGGTTCGATTTTTAATATTGGTTTGAATTTCATCCAGGGTCCATTGATATTCTTCTGGATAGACATAAGGGAAAGATAAATCTTCAATTTGTCCTTTAAATTTATACATACCTAATCGACCAGCAATGGGGGCATAAATTTCTAAGGACTCTAAAGCTATTCTGTTTTGTTTTTCTTGGGAAGGATGGTGTTCTAAGGTTTTTAAATTATGGATGCGGTCGGCAAATCTGATAATTATAACTCGAATGTCTTTAGACATGGCTATAAACATTTTTCTTAAATTTTCTGCATATCTTTCTACGCCCCGATATTTTATCCTACCTATTTTTGTAACCCCATCTACTAATTTGGCTATTTCTACGCCAAACTCTTCTTTAATGTCATTGATTGAAAAATTTGTTTCCTCTGGTATGTCGTGGAGTAGCCCAGCGGCAATTGTATTGGAATCCATGCCCATTTTTGCCAAAGTATAGGCTGTTTCTATGGGATGAATAATATATTCTTCTCCGCTTAATCTTTTTTGGTTTTGATGGGCCACAGAAGCAAATTCCCAGGCCTTAGTGATTTTATTTAGATCATCATTAAAATCCTTTTTATTTTTTAATAAAAGGTGATTTTTTTTAAAAATGTATAAAATGTCTTCCAAGGTTTTCATATTTTCATTATATAGGAAAAACGATTTTTTTTACAATAAACCCCGCCTAAAGCGGGGTTAAAAATAATTATTTTATAAATATTATTTACATTCTTTATTAGAACAGTATATTTTTTCTTGAGCACTTTTTACCATTGGCGAACCACATTTTTCACATAATTCTCCGGTTGGTTCTTTCCAAGTAGCAAAATCGCATTGCGGGTAATTACTGCAGCCATAGAATATTCTTTTTTTTCTGGTTCTTTTAATAATTATTTGTCCATTTTCACATTTAGGGCATTTAATATTTATTTTTTCTAGGATAGTTTTAGTATTTTTACATGCGGGGAATCCTGTGCAGGCCAGAAATTTTCCAAAGCGACCTAATTTAATAACCATTGGTTTGCCACATTTTTCACAGATTTTATCAGTTTTTTCATCGATATTTATTTTTTCAACAGATTCATATTTTTTTTCAAGATTTTCTTTAAAGGGCTCATAGAACTTTTTTATAAAAGGTTGCCATTTTTTTTCTCCACGAGCTATTTCATCTAATTCTTCTTCTATGTGAGCAGTAAATTCGTAATCTACTATTTTAGGAAAATTTTTGGTTATAATTTTATTGGTTAATTCTCCTATTTCTGTGGGAGTTAATTTTTTAGCTTCTTTTTCAACATATTTTCTAGCCATAATAGTTGAAATAGTGGGAGCATAAGTGGAAGGTCTTCCGATGCCAAGTTTTTCTAAAATTTTTATCAAACTGGCTTCCGTATATCTAGCTGGAGGTTCAGTAAAATGTTGTTCAGGATTTATATTTTCTATTTTTAATTCTTCATCTTTTTTAACAGGAGGTAATATGTTTTCTTCTATTTTACTAGGGTAAATTTTTAAAAATCCAGCGAATAAGATTATATTTCCATTACTTAAAAATGTGTAAGAATTATCATGGGCGTCAATAGTAATGCTTGTTTTTTCTAGTTTAGCGGGAGTCATTTGACTAGCCAAGGCCCTTTCCCAAATTAATTTATAAAGTTTATATTGTTGAGGTTTGAGATATTTTTCAATTTGTTCCGGGCTATTATATACATTAGTTGGTCTAATGGCCTCGTGAGCTTCTTGGGCATTTTTTGATTTGGTTTTAAATTGTTTTCTATTTATATATTTTTCCCCTAAGTTTGTTTTTAAATATTCTTCGGCCTCATCTAAAAATTTATCGGACAAATTGAGAGAATCTGTTCGCATATAAGTAATTAGGCCGATATTTTCTTTTTCTAATTTTATGCCCTCATAAAGTTGTTGGGCTAAGAGCATGGTTTGTTTGGAGCTAAAACCTAATCTATTATTAGCGGCTTGTTGAAGGGTAGAAGTTTTAAAAGGAGGATAGGGGTTTCTTTTAGTTTCTTTTTTTTCTATGGCTATAATTTTATAATCTTTTTTTTCTAAATCTTCAGCGATTTTTTGAACTTCCTTTTTAGATTTTAAATCTAATTTATTAATTTTTTGCTGATTAATTTTTTTTAATTCTGCGTGAATTTTATTATTTTCATCTTTTTTAAAATCGGCTTCAATTGTCCAGTACTCATCTTTTTTAAAATTTCTAATTTCGGTTTCTTTTTCACAAATTAATCTTAAAGCTGCGGACTGTACTCGACCAGCAGATAAACCCTTAGCTATTTTTTTCCATAAAAAAGGGGATAGTTTATAGCCAACTATTCTATCTAAGATTCTGCGGGCCTGTTGAGCATTAAATAGATTTTCATCTAATTGGCGAGGATTTTTTAAGGCCTCTAAAATAGCATTTTTAGTAATTTCATGAAATACTATCCGAAATTGTTTCTGAGGTTTTAATAGATAATTTAAATGCCAGGAAATAGCCTCTCCTTCGCGGTCTTCGTCAGTGGCAAAATAAATTATTTCGGCTTTTTTAGCTAAAAATTTAAGTCCACTTACTCTTTTTTGAGCATTTTTAGGAATTACATATTTAGGTTCAAAATTATTTTCCGTATCAACTCCTAGTTGAGTTTTAGGCAGGTCTCGAACGTGCCCAAAAGAGGACTCTACAATATAAGAGTTGTCTAAGAATTTTTGAATAGTTTTTGCTTTAGTAGGAGATTCTACGATTACTAATTTTGTTGGCATTTTTTAATTTATTATGATTAATATTTATGAGTGTTAATTAATTTAAAAACTTCTTCTATTGTTTAAAATTTGTTCTTCATTAATCCATTTCTTTCTAATGTCTCCGACAATATACATTGAACCAGTAATAACTAGACAATCTTTACTTTCCAATATTGACAAGCAATAATTTAGGGCCTGCCAAGGATCTAAAAAATAATTTGTTTTGGTTTTTAATTTTAATTTTTTCATTATAGTTTTGAATTTTAATAAGGAAGTAGTTTTTCGGCCACCAATAGTGGCCAAACTTCTGGTAAAGACAATCTGCTTGGCCAGGGGAGCTATTTCTTTTAATGATTTAAAAGAATCTTTATCAGAAACCATGCCAAATATTAATATTAGGTTTTTATATTTTAATGTTTTAATATTTTCTACTAAGCGTTCTATTTTAATAGGATTATGAGAACCGTCTATAATAATTTTGGGTGAGACCTGAATGGTTTCAAATCTACAGGGAAGCTTGGCGTTTTTGATAGCATTTTGAATACTTTTTTTCTTTAGTTTAAATATTTCTCCTATTTTTTGAGCGATGATATTATTTTTATTATTACTATCTTCGTATTTTAATTTAATAAATTTTGCGTTTTTATTTTTACATTCTCGGGCAAACATTTTTAATAATTGCGGGCGGGTTTCAGTAGTGATGAAAGTACAATTTTTTTTGATAATACCCATTTTTTCCTGAGCAATTTTTTTTAAAGTTTCCCCTAAAATTTCCATATGGTCATAATTGACATTGGTAATTATGGCGAATTTAGTTTTTTTGATAATATTGGTGGCATCATTTTTACCACCTAATCCAGTTTCTAAAATAACCCAATTACATTTTCTTTGTACAAAATATATTAAGGCAATTGTTAAAAAAACCTCAAAGTACGAAGGAACACCATAAGGACTTTTTAAAGCGCATTCGGTTAAGGGTTTTTTTAAGCTTTCTACAATATTGGCAAAAGAGTTAGGAGTAATATATTTATTATTTACTTTTATTCTTTCAATATGAGTCGTAGTGTGGGGAGAGTAATAAGAACCAACGGTTTTTTTGGTTTTTTTGATAATATTATGAATAGCACAGGTTGTGCTACCCTTACCAGCTGTACCAGCGACATGGATATATTTTAATTTTTTTTCAGGGTTGTCTATCAAGTTTAGTAAATATTCTAATCTTTTAATAAAAAAAGAACGGTCATATTTTTTAATTTTTTTAGATTCTCTTTTATTCATATAACTAATCCCGGGGATATTATTAAGAGATTCTAAAAATTTAACGGCTTTTTTGTATTTTGAATAAGACATGTATTTAAATTGTTAAATGGTTAAATTGTTTAACCCGTCTTAATTTTATTTAAAATTATGGCGGGCAATAGTTTAATTGTTAGATTGTTGATTTATTTTTTTATTTTTTCTTAGCCATTTGACGCCCAAATAACAAAGCGGAGTATCTAAAATAGCAAAAGCAATTTTAAATAACCAATAAGGAATTATTAAAGAAAAGATAAAAGGAATGGTAAATTTAGGAGTCATTTTATAAAAAGCAATAAACATGAATATACTAGTGTCTAATAATTGACTAACAATTGTAGAAAAATTATTCCTCAGCCATAAAAATTTTCCCTTAGTTTTCTTTTTCCAAAACTCAAAAGAAAGTATATCATGATATTGGCTGATCAAAAAGGCAATTATGCTAGCAATGGTCATGCGAATGCTACTGCCAAAAATGTTTTGATAGGCCTCTTGATTACCCCAAGTCTCATTAGCAGGTAATTGGATGCAGACATACATCATTATTAAAGCGAAAATCATAGACATAATCGAAATCCAAAAAAAATTTCGAGCTTTTTTAAATCCATGAACTTCTGATATTATATCAGTTATTAAAAAAAGTAAAGGCACAAAGAAGATGCCGACAGAAACCCTAACACCCAAGATGGTAGTTATTTTTGAACCCAAGGTATTGGCTAGTATTAAAGAAGTAACAAAAAGTCCTAATAGTATATTTGTTTTTTTCCCCATGTTTTTATTTTAGTTGGTAGTTTTGATTACCAATATTTATAATTAAACCCGATAATTCCATTTGTGTCAAACAAGAAATTGTGATGGGAGGATCAATTTTACTCAAGGAGATTATTTTATTAATATCTAAGGGGCCATTTTTTAATAAATTATAAATTATTTTATGGTTTTTGTTTTTTAGTTCAGGGGCGGTTTGTTTTTTATTTTCAGTTATATTATATATTTCTAAAATATCTTTTATCTCGGTAATAATTTTTGCTCCTTGTTTAATTAAGTTATTTGTGCCTTGAGAATTGTTTTGAAATATTGAACCAGGAATAGCCAGGACTTCGCGATTTTCATTTAAAGCATATTGAGCAGTAATTAGAGTTCCAGATTTTTTTGCGGCTTCAATGATTAAAGTTGCTTGAGATAGACCAGCGATAATTCGGTTTCTTTTCGGAAAATTTTCTTTAGCCAGGGGAGAACCAATAGGAAATTCAGAAATTAATAATCCTTTTTGAATAATTTTTTCTGCTAATCTTAAATTGGATTGAGGATAGATTCGATTGATAGGTGAACCCAAAACAGCAATGGTGGATGCCTTGGTGTCTACGGCCGCGGCATGAGCTAAAGAATCTATGCCAATAGCTAAACCAGAAACTATGGTGATATTCTTTTCCGCAATCAGTTTTACAAAATTTTGGACAATAGATTTTCCATATTGGCTAAACTTGCGAGAGCCAATAACACTTAATAAATTTTTGTTTTTTAATAATTCTAAATTCCCTTTAGCAAATAAAATTAAAGGAGGAGAATAGGTTTGCTTTAATAACCAAGGATAATTTTTATCAAAATAAGTTATAAGCTGGATATTTTTATAAAGTTTCCAAACTTCATCTAAATTAATTTTATTTTTATGATGAATAAATTGCTGAATAAATTTTTCCGAAAAATTACTTTTTTTTAAATCTTGGTACCCAACCCGCCAAATTTTTTCCCAATCTGGAAAAATTTTAAAAAGTTTCAGGATAGTATAAAATCCAAATTTAGGAATTAAAAAAAGACCAAGTATTATTTTGCGCTGAGCCAAAGAAAGCTCTAAAACTTCATAATCGCTTTTCATGTGATTAAATTGTTAATTGCTTTTTTCTTAATTTGATATTATATCTTTTAGATTTATTTGTAAACTCTTGACAGGGTTTGATATATCTGCTATACTTTAACATACAATTGAAAATTGATTATATTTAGATTTTTGTCCGTCGGTAGTTCTTAGTAACACCCCTCCTTGTTGCTTTGA
>CAZAOE010000031.1:0-8547 GCA_964486685.1 uncultured Gammaproteobacteria bacterium | reverse complement strand
TTATTTAATAATGCTTTGTTTAAAAAGGGATTGACTTAATTTATAGGTATATTATTCTTATAAATGACCAATTGCCAATTATCAATTTTAATTTAATTTACAATGATTTAATTCACAATCAACATCTAATATCCAACAACTTTATGGATTGATTATTGCTATATTGATTATTAAATGAAAATTTTAAATTTCAAATTGAAAATTGAAAATTGAAAATTGAAATTATATTGCTTTTTTAAAATAATTTATCAGCCCTAAATTCCTTTTATAATTCATTCTAGTTGGACCAAGAATGCTAATAATTCCTCTGGAAAAAGGCGAAGTGATGACTGACAAATATTCACTAAAAATATTATCTGGTCCAATAAAAACTTCCGTGTCTTTAACTTTATCAAAAATATTTTCAATAACATTCTCCAAATTGTCTAAAGCCAAACTTAAATTATGCAAACGATTCATTTCTATAAACTCGGGCTGAGATAAAATATTTGAAAAGCCGGTAATATAATAATTATTCTTAGAAAATGCTAATAAAACTGCCCCATTAGTAATTTCAGCGATCATTTTGCCTAAAAATTTTGATTTTTGTTCTAAATTTTTAATCTTAGATTTTTTTAATAAAGAATCCAATTTTTTAATAATTGAAGTTGATAATTGCTGTTTTAAATCTAAAGAATCAACATAAAATTTATAGGCCTCAAAAGTAGGAATTCGGCCAGCAGAAATATGGGGCTGAAAAAGAAAACCATCTTTTTCTAAATCCATCATAGCATTTCTAACTGTGGCTGGACAACAATCTAACTTCTTTTTTTTCACTAAATAACTAGAGCCAACCGGAGTCGCCGAATTAATATATTCTTCAATGATGTCTTTTAATAATTTTTCTTTCATGATTAATTTTAAATTACCAATTCTCAATTTTCATTCAATCATTAATGATTCAATTTACAATATTTTTCGATTGAATAAAAATTTAGCAAGACTTGGCTGTTAAATTCAAATTGAAAATTTCAAATTGTAAATTATGCTTTAGCACTCTCGATATTTGAGTGCTAATTCCATTATAACAATGTGCAAAAATATGTCAAGCCCTTTTAATAAAAAATTAAACCCTTAAAAAATAATAAAAGCCGAAGTCAATACAGCTTTTATAAATTTTATTTTTCAGATTATTTTTCAGCCAATACTAATTCCATGGGCTTGCCGCAACATATTAATTCTCCTCCGCCAACTTTAGTTACCTGAACTTCGTTACCACAAATACTACAATAAAATTTTTGTCCTAATTCTTCTACATCCATAAATTTAATATTTAATAATTATGTAAATATTTTAACACAAAGAGGTGGTCAAGAAAACCACCTCTATAAGATTATGATACTGCCTTAAATATTAATTACAAGCACCAGCTGCCTCTGAATTACTAGATAATTCTAAATCACAGGCCTCTCCTAAATCTGGATTATATAAACATAGATTTTGTTTAACTGTTTCAGCATCAATACCGCCAAATTCATAACGATTGTTTACAATCCAAGTAGGAGAAGCGCCAATTCCTAATTCATTAGCAAGTTTTATATTATCACTCAATAATTTTTCACCTTCGCTTCCATTAAAACAAGAATTTATCCGAGAGAATCCTTCTGCACATTCTTCCCAATCTCCGGCAATATTTTTATTCCTACATAAAATATACTCCATATATTCATAATCATCTGAATAATATTCTATAGCGCATAATTCTCTAATATTTTCATCTACTTCTGGTTGGCCGTGCAAGGATTGAAAACTACCATCAGCATTTTCATTAGCTATATAATGAATATTAAAATCAATTTGCTCACCAAAATTTTCTAAAACTTCTTCCATAGCATCTAAGGCCTTAGTTCCGTAAGGACATTGACTCATCACAAACAAATCTAATTGCTGGGCCACTTCTTCGCGACAAACCAAACTGGCTTTACATTTTTCGTCTTCACAATCACTTGAGCCGTCTCCATCATCATCTTTATTATTATCACAAAATTCTATGGAATGATTACCAGTTAAAGGATCAAAGGTGGCTCCTAATTTTAAATCTAATAAATTATCTTTTTCAGTAACAAAATTCTGAATCGTTTCGTAATTTCCCTCTTCTTTAATTTTGAAAGTTAATAAAATGGCTGGTAAATTTTCTAGAGTATATTTTTCATAAAATTGTTTTCCTAAATTTGAATTATAGTCATATTCTTCAAATTCAATCATAGGAAAAAATTGTCTTAAACTCATTTTCAAATTTTGAATAAAATCAGCATCACAATTTTCCTCCAGACAGCGAGAATCATTAATTAAATAAGCAATTAACTTATCGCTTTGGATAGTTAATTCCTTTGATTCTTCATTATTAGTACAGGCCGTAGTTAATAATGACAAAGAAATTAACAGCAAAAACAAAAATAAAGCTTTCTTCATAAAGGTTTAATTATTTATAAACTCCTTATAGTATATAGCAAATTAAAAAAATTGCAAATTTTTAACCACTAATTTGGTTAATTAAGTACCACAGTGTTTGACAGAGAGCCATTTTTAATCTGTCCATTCTTTTGTCTGTCTAACTAATAAATCTTGAGCATTGTCTGGATTTCTCATAATACCCCGAACAACTCTCTCCATTCTGGCTTCCTGAGAACCCTTAATTAAAACTAAATCTCCTGCTCTTAAAATAGATTTTAAATATATAATTAATTCTTTTTGTTCTTTAAAATAAATATTATTATTTGGATTAAAGCCATATTTTTCAGCTGCTCTGTAGATATTTTTAGATTTAGAACCAATGGTTAATAATTTATCAATATTTCTCTTGGCTATATATTTGCCAATTTTTTTATGCTCTGGTATTGTTTCTCTACCCAGTTCTAACATATCGCCCAAAACAGCTATTCTGCGACCCAAAATAATATCTCGCATACTATTTAATAAATCAATAGATATTTTAAGTGCTTCTGGACTAGAATTATAAGTATCATCAATAATATAAAAACCATTAATACCTTCTAAAAGTTTCGTTCGGCCCCGAGGAGGAATATATCCTTGAGCATAATCTGATATTTCTACTAAATTAATACCATTAATAACCGCCACGGCCACTCCAGATAAAAAAGCATAAACCTGGGGCAAACCCAGGGACTCTGGTAAAAATACTGGCACAGTATTACCTTGAT
The DNA here is from genome assembly GCA_964486685.1 of uncultured Gammaproteobacteria bacterium. GTDB lineage: Bacteria > Patescibacteriota > Patescibacteriia > UBA1558 > S5-K13 > JAIOTH01. The sequence goes on along the minus strand of CAZAOE010000031.1, from coordinate 5,347 downwards.
AAATTACTTTAAAATTCATTCCTATCACTCCATTTTTTTCTACTATTTGCAGGGCTGTAGCATAAACATCTGAATTGTTTTCAATGCCATAAGTTAAAACCTGACAATTTAATTGCTCCTTGAGGGTACGCACCCTTTTATCGTCATTATTAATTACGGCATAACCTTGGGCAGAAATATTCTTAAAAATTTTTCTTTTTTCATTAAAAATTGACTTTTCGGTTTTAAAATATTGAATATGTACTTTAGAAACCTTAGTTAATACTCCTATATTTACAGGAATAAAATTAACTAAATAATCAATATCTCCAGCATGGTCGGCTCCAAATTCTAAAACTAACTTATCGGGATATTTAATTTTAATAATAATCATTCCTAGGGCTTTCAAAAAAATCTTTAACCAACCAAAAATATTTTTACCAGGAGTATCTTTAATATTTAAAATAGTTAGCGGAACCCCTATTTCATTATTTTGATTACCCCTTGTTTTACGAACATTAAATTTATTTTTTAAAATTTGAAAAATTGCCTCTTTAGAAGAAGTTTTCCCTACCGAGCCAGTAATCGCAATTACTTCTGGTTTATAACGCTTTAAAACCAATTGGCTCAAAATTCTTAAAATTTTTATTAATGTTTGTTTCATAAGGTTAGCTATCAGCTCTTAGCTATCAACTTAAAATTTCCTAAAAGCTGAAAGCTATAAGCTAAAAGCTAATTATCTTTCTGGGCTAATTTTATAATAATCTAATATGAATTTAGAAATTTTAGCAAATAAAGGCGCAGCGGTCAAAGCAGCCCAAGCTCTTTGCGGTGAATTTAATTTAGTTAATATTACAAATTTTGGATTTTTTGCTGGACCGAAACCAACAAAGGTATGGTTAGTATTTTCACTAGAATATTTACCTCCTTGGGCTATTTGAGCTGTACCCGTTTTGCCACCCAAATAATAACCGTCTACTTTCGCTAGGGTGGCGTGTCCAGATTCTATAACAGAAACCAACATAGCAGAAATTTGTTTAGCGGCCCTATCAGAAATAACCTTTCCGATTAATTTTGGTTGGTTTTCTTCTATTTTACCATTGGGATAAACAATTTTTTTTATAATCCTGGGCTGATAAAGATATCCTCCGTTAGCCAAAGAACCAAAAGCCATAATTAATTGTAAGGGAGTCATTGTGATACCCTGGCCATAAGAAATTGTAGCTAAATAAACCCGACCACTTTTATCTAAATTACTAATATTGCCAGCTACTTCTGTATTTAATTCTATACCTGTTTTTTGACCAAAACCAAAACTTTCTACATAATTTTTAAATCTTTCGCGACCAATCTTCTCAGACACCCAGGCAGCTCCAGTATTCAATGATTCATCTAAAACCTGAACCATGCTTTGTTCGCCATGGGCTTCTAAATCAGAATTTTTAATTGTATAATCCTCTACTTCGTAGGCACCAGTATCAAAATAAGTTGTTTCTGGACTAACCAAATCTAAATCTAAAGCCGTGGACATAGTAATGGCTTTAAAAACAGAACCCGGCTCATAGGCACTAAATATGGAAGTATTATTATAAAAATTTATATCTTCAACCTGAGAATAATTATTAGGATCAAATTCTGGATAATTGCACATTGCCAAAATATCTCCACTCTGCGGATTTAAAACAATTACTGAGCCACCTAAAGCCCCGTAACTCTCTACGCTTTTTTTTAATTCATCACAAGAAAAATGTTGAATGGCCTGGTCAATGGTTAAATATAAATCCTGACCATTAATAACTTCTTTATTTCCGTCTGTCTCTCCAATGGTAATATAATTTCCATGCACATCTTTTTCGCTAGTAAAATTAGCGCTCTGGCCTTTTAATTCTTTTTCCCAATAACCCTCTAAACCATAATTTCCTACTAATTCATCATTTTGATAACCAACAAATCCAATAATATGACTACTGGTCATTCCGTCTGGATAATATCGATAAGTTTCTTTGACAAAATCTAGACCCTGATAATTTAACTGGTTTATTTTTTCGATTTCTTCATCTGTTAATTTAGATTTAATGGGCTCATATATATCGTCTTCTTTAGACAATCTATAATAAATGGTCTCTAGATCCATGTCTAAAATTTTTGCTAAATCTTGACTCATTTTTAAAGGATCTTCTGTTATTAAATTAGGAATAGCATAAAGCTTTAAATAGGTTCTATTAATAGCTAAAGGATACTCCGTATTATTTGTGCTATCTAAAAATATTTCTCCTCTTTTGGGCTGAATGTCATTAACCATAAAACGCTGAGCATCTGCTTTAATGCTATAATAATCTTTTTTAATAACCTGTAAATAAAATAATCTCATTAAAATAACTAAACAAATTAAAATCACAATTAAAAGCAAAAATTGCAGACGATTCATCTTATCTACATCAATAAAATTTTGAGACCTTTTAATCATAATTTATACTAATTTGCCCCGCAAGAAAAAACTGGCAGGGCAAATGTTTAAATTTTTTAAAAAAATTATTTTTTGACAATATTCTCAATAGATTTAAAAACCACATAATCGGGTCCGCCCGACTCTACCATTCCCAATCTACTAATAGCTTCGTTTCTAATTCTCTCAATTGATTGCAATTCCCCTGACTCTAAATTTAATTCCTTGTTGATAGATTTTAGTTCTGCTAATTGATAATCTAACCCTTGGATAACAAAGCCCTCCTTAGAGGCCTCATTTGTCCCAATAAGATGTAGAAAAAGTAAAAGAAAAATAATAATAATTAATCCGATATTAAAACAAAGTATATTTTTCTTTTTGTTTTTAAAACATTTCATCTTATTTTTTATTAAAAACTTTCGCAAAATTCCAAAAAATTTTTTCATACTTTTATTTTTTATTTTTATTTTTATTTTAAATACTAATTATTATAATGCTAATATACTAATCTGATACCAATGCTACAAATACTATACTAATACCTAAAATTATTTATACTAACTTAACTCTCATTTGTATTATATTGGTATAATTGGTATACATTCGTATATTAGCATTTTTATCATTTGTATATTGGCATTATAGTTTCTCAACTATCCTTAATTTTGCACTTCTTGACGCTGGATTATTTTCAATTTCTTCTTCGCTGGGAACGATAACTTTCCGATTAATAATCTTGATACTGGCTCGATGTCCGCATCTACACTCTTGTAGCTCTAACGGACAAATACAATCCCGAGCTTCTTTTTTAAAATATTCTTTAATTATTTTATCTTCTAAAGAATGATAACTAATAACCGCTAATCTGCCTCCGGGCTTTAAAACATCTATCGCTACCGGTAAAAAGTCTTTAATATTATTAAATTCTTCATTAGTATATATTCTCAGGGCTTGAAAAATTTTAGTAGCTGGATGTTTTTTGGATTTATTTTTAAATTTACTTTTATAAATTAATTCAATAATCTTTACTAATTTTTCTGGAGAATCTATTTTTTCTTGGGCCCTCCTTTTAATAATTAAACTGGCTATTTGCCGTGATAATTTTTCCTCTCCATATCTATAAAAAATATCTGCCAGCTCTTCTTCTTTAAAATTATTAATAATATACTCCGCATTTATTTTTTTCTCGTTCCTATCATAGCGCATATCTAAACTCTGCTGACCTAAAAATGTAAAGCCCCGCTCTTTTTCTTGCAACTGATATAATGATAGGCCCAAATCAAGTAAAATGCCGTTAATTGAAATTTTTGATAATTGTTCATTTGTTTTTGTTTTTGATCCTTCGTAGCCCTTGGCGAAGAAGGATTGTTTTATGTCCTTGTAATTTCCTTGGATAAAAATTACGCAGTTTTTATTTTTATTTAAATTTTTTTTAGCGATTTTAATCGCTTCCGGATCTAGATCAAAACCTATTAAAATTCCTGAAGGTGAGGTTTTTTCTAAAATTTTTTCAGCATGTCCCCCGCCCCCCAAAGTAGCATCAATAATATTATAATTAGATTTCAAATTTAAACCCTCTATTACTTCTTGGAGTAAAACGGGAATGTGTTTCTTAAACATATATTATTCAATTAACAATTTGAAATTTTCAATTTGAATTTAATAATCAATGATTCAATATCCAATTTTTCCCAATCAATATTTTTAAAGTGGATAAATTAGTAAGATATTGGCAATTGATAAATTGGAAATTAAATGTAAATTGATAATTGATAAATTGAAAATTAAATCCCCAGGTCTCCCAATTCATTAGCAATCTGAGTAGATTCTTTTTCCACTGATTCTTTATAAACATCCCAGATCTTTTCATTCCAAATTTCCAATCTATTAAAAACTCCGGCAATAACATTCTTTTTGCTTAAATTGCCATATTTTCTTAAATAGTCCGGCAACATTATTCGACCCTGTTTATCTAATTTAACATCCATAGCTCCAGCCAACATCATGCGAGCAAAGGCCCGTGACTTAGATTGAGAAATCGGTAATTTAGATAATTTATTGGCTAGTTCTTTCCAGGCCTGTTTAGTAAAAAGAAAAAGACAATTGTCCAAACCCTTGGTAACAACTGCCCCATTTTTAAATTCAACCCTAAATTTAACAGGTATAGCCAATCTGCCTTTTTCATCCATGCTGTGGTTGTATTCGCCAATAAACATTGGATTATTGAAAATTATTTAGAGCTGGAAAATAAGTAAACAAATGCTACAATAAATTTTTTTTACACTTTCTAAAAAGTTATCCCCACACTTATCCACTTTTATCCACTTCAATTATATTTTACTCCACAAATATGTTTTACGCAACCACCAGGCCTGTGGATAATTAAATATACTTATTTAATAAATTTCTTCTATTTTTGTTAGCCCTTATTAATGCATCCTTAATTATTGATTTTTTAAATTTATCTTCAATAATTCCATTGTCTTTTTCCTTAGAAAATATAATTCTACTAGACTTTATTAATTCCAACTCCTCTTTTATCTCATTCTCAGTAATATTCTTTTTTAATAAAAAATTTACATAACATTCTTTATATTGATTCAGGGTTTTGCAATTTAAATAATTTTGAAAACCAAAAATTAACTTATCTTCCTTAGTAGCCTTATATAAACCAGCTGAAAAAATATTTTGCCCCTCTTTTCTTAACAATAAAAACAAAGGACATTGTAAACAATCATTATTACATCCTCTAACATCTTTTGTATCAAAAATAAACCGATATCCTCGCCAATCATCAACAATAAGATTAATAAACCCATCATATCTTTTTGATAATTCTTTAAATTTTCTTTTTGCCAACTTTAATATTTTTTTATCCATAATGCTATAAATTAATTATAAACTAAATAAATACATAAGTGT
>CAZAOE010000030.1:0-9172 GCA_964486685.1 uncultured Gammaproteobacteria bacterium | reverse complement strand
AAATATACAAAAGTGTTACCTATGTGGTCATCTAGTACAAGGTCTTGACAAAATTTATTAGACGTGCTAACATAATGGAAAATATCTATTACGCTGTGGTAGATATTTTTAATTTAAATTAATTTTTATGTTTAAAAAACTAAGAAAATTTTTCAAAAAATCAAATAAATTTATTAAAAAATTAAATTACAAATTAAATATTTTGTTTTTGGTTTTTGCTGTCTCTGGGGCAATGATTTTTCCTCAACATTCTTTAGCTCATGCCATAGAAGATAGAGATAATTCAGAATTAACTATTCAAGGCATTCTTGTTCAAGATGCACTTTCACCATTATTAAATTCTAATATTAATGATTTGCAATTAAATTATAGATTGCCAGAAATAAAAGATAGAAAATTAGAAATTTTTAATTATCATTATATTACGGCTTATAATGTAGGAGTTGTGGCTCAAACAGACAATACGCCTTGTATTGGCGCTAGCGGGGATGATTTATGTCAATTAGTAGGTCAAAATATTAATGTTTGTGCGGCTAATTTTGTTCCTTTGGGCACTTATTTAGAAATTGAAGGAATTGGCAAGTGTCAGGTTTTAGATAGAATGAATTTTAGATATAAACATAGAGTAGATATTGCTATGGGCCCAGATGAAATAATTAAAGCCAAGGAGTTTGGTTTAAAAAAGTTAAAAGTGGGAATTTATTAAGAAAAGATATATTTATATATTACATATAAATAAATGCGGGATTTTCTTGAAGAACCCGTGTTTTTTTGATAAGATTTAGATACTTTAAAAAATCCAGTCTTTTTTTGGCCATGTCTGCCTGTCCGCCGTACAAAATATTTGTTATTAATAAAATTTTAATATTCTTGCAAAATTAAGCCAAATTCTCTTTAGGCCACGTAGCCAAGTGGTAAGGCAGAGGTCTGCAAAACCTTTATTCGGCGGTTCGATTCCGCCCGTGGCCTCCAGAGAATTTGGCTTTTAGTTTTTTGTAATACTGTAATTTTGTACTTTGGCAGGCGGGCAAAACCTTTATTCGTTCCGCTTAGCGGGACCAGGGCCTCCATATATTTATTAATTTTAAGCACATTTTTGAGTGTTTTTTTATTTCTTTAAAAATGCTAAAATAAGAATATAAAGCTATGAATATTAAGCCCAATTTTTTCTATTATTTATTTAAGCTTCTGATTAATTTAGCGGGTTTGCTTTTTGGTACAATCTTAGGGGCTTTGTTTTTTTATCCTTTAATGTTAGCTTTTCAAACCAGTGTTTTAATTGTGTTTATTGAAGTATATTTAATAATATTTTTAGCCATAGCCAGTGCTAGGCTATTTAATAAAGTATTTACGAATTATATTTTATATAAGCCCTTGTTTTACAAAATTAAACTAAAGGTATTATTTGGCCCCAAAGCGTTTTTATTAAGTTTTTATATTTTCGGATTAATATTTTTTATTTTTTTTATTTTGTCATTTTAAGATACTAATACTCGATGCCAATACCTGCCTGCCGGTTTACATACCGAAATGAAATGTAGGTATGCAGGCAGGTACGAATGTATACTAATTATGCCAATACAATACAAATAAAATTTATGAATGCTAAAATTAATTTAAATTATTAGCATAATATTTGTATCACCTGCCTGCCCGTCCTCCGCAGAAGCTCTGCTTCGGAGGATGGACGCGTAGCTGAAGCTACGCTTCGGCGAAGGCAGGTTGGTATGAATTAGTATATTAGCATTATATTTATGGAAAAGTTTATCATTATAGACGGAAACGCCTTGCTCCACCGAGCTTGGCACGCCATACCCCCTTTAACTACCAAAAAGGGGATTTTAGTCAACGCTGTTTATGGGTTTACTTCTATTTTGTTAAATATTTTAAACGAATATCATCCAGATTATATTTGTGCGACTTTTGATTTAAAAGCCCCCACCTTCAGGCATGAAAAATTTAAAGAATATAAGGCCAAAAGAATTAAACAACCCGATGAATTATATCAACAGATACCAATTATTAAAGAAATTTTAAGGGCTTTTAATATACCTATTTATGAGCAAAAAGGATATGAGGCCGATGATGTTATCGGTACAATTGTGAAGTCATTAAACCAAGAAAAAAATATTGAAAAACTAATTTTAACCGGTGATTTAGATGCTTTACAATTAGTAGAAGATACTATTAAGGTTTTGACTTTTAAAAAAGGAATTAGAGAAACAAAAGTTTATGATATTCGGGCCGTAAAAGAAAGACATGGTTTTTTACCAGAGCAAATGATTGATTACAAAGCATTAAGAGGAGATGCTTCTGATAATATTCCTGGAGTTCCGGGTGTAGGGGAAAAAACAGCGACCGATTTAATTAAAAAATTTAAGACCCTAGATAATTTGTATAAAAAATTAGAAAAGTCAGATTTAAAAGACAAATTAAAAGATAGATTAAAGGAAAATGAAGAATTGGCTTATTTAAGTCAGGAATTAGCTACTATTATTATTGATTTAAAGTTAGATTTTGATTTAAGTGCCACAAAATGGGATTTTGATAATGAAGCTCAAGTTTTTAAAATTTTTCAAGAATATGACTTTAAAAGTTTATTAAATAAAGTGCCCATAGTTACTAACGGTTCGGCGGTTAATCAAAAAGAAAATAAACATAGATATATTTTAATTGATTCTAAAAAAGCATTTAATAAATTCTTAAAAGAAATTAAAAAACAAGCAGAATTTTGTTTAGATACAGAAACAGATGGTCTTAATACTTTGCAGGCCAATTTATTGGGAATAAGTTTTTGTTTTGAGGAAAATCAGGCCTATTATGTTTTAGCTCAAGCAGATTTTTTAAAAGAATTAAAACCAATTATAGAAAAAGCCAGAATAATTGGTCACAATATAAAATTTGATTATAAGATTTTAAGAAAGCAGGGGATTGAAATGCAAAATATTTATTTTGATACTTTAGTTGCTGCTTATTTGCTTTCAAAATCAAACCGCAGTTTAAAATTAGAGGAGTTAGTATTTAGTGAATTGGGATATAGGATGCAAAATATTGAAGAACTGATTGGCCCAAAGGGTAAAAAACAATTAAAAATGTCAGACATTGAAGCAGAAAAAGTTGCTAATTATTCCAGCGAAGACGCAGATTATACTTTTAAGCTTTATAAAAAATATGAGCAAGATTTGAAAAAAACTAAATTTTATAACCTGTTTCAAAAAGTGGAAATGCCCTTAATTAAAGTTTTATCAGAAATGGAAATTAAGGGTATTAAAATTGATGTAGAGTTTTTAAAAAAATTAGGGAAAAAATTTCAAAAGAGAATAAATGAGCTTATTATAGAAATTCACGATTCAGCTGGTGAAAAATTTAATATAAATTCTACAGTGCAATTAAAAAAAATACTTTTTGCAGGATTAGAAATTTCAACTAAAGGCATCAAGAAAACTAAAACCGGCTTTTCAACGGCTGCCTCAGAATTAGAAAAAATGAAAGACAGGCATCCAATTATAGAACTATTATTTGAATATCGGGAATTAACAAAATTAATGAGTACTTATGTTAGCTCTCTTTTAGAAGAAGCGGATAAAGGAGGCAGAATACATACTAGTTTTAATCAGACCGTAACTGCCACGGGCCGTTTGTCATCTTCTAATCCTAATTTACAAAATATTCCTATTCGGACAGAAATTGGCCGGGAAATCAGAAAGGCCTTTGTTGCCCCCAAAGGATTTTCTTTATTAGCGGCTGATTATTCTCAAATTGAATTAAGGGTAGTGGCCAGTTTAGCCAATGATGAAAAAATGATCAAGGCCTTTCAAAATAATGAAGATATTCATGCTCGCACAGCCGCAGAAATAAATAATAAGGACATTCAGGACATTAGCAAAGAAGAAAGAAGAAGGGCTAAGGAAATTAATTTTGGAGTAATATATGGCTTAGGAGCCAGGGGTTTAGCACAAAGAACAGATTTAGATTTTCAAGAGGCCCGGGACTTTATTGATAGATATTTTTTACTTTATGATAAAGTAAGAAATTTTTTAGATTTAACTAAAGAAAATGCCCATCAAAAAAAATTTGTTGAAACCTTATTTGGTCGGAGAAGGTATCTTCCAGAAATAGATTCTGGTTTGCCAATGATTAGAGCATCTGCAGAAAGAATGGCTATTAATATGCCTGTTCAGGGCACGGCTGCTGATTTGATGAAAATGGCGATGATTAAATTAAATCAAGAAATACTAAAAATATCTTCTCAAACCAGAATGTTGTTACAAGTTCATGACGAGGTTGTTTTTGAAGTTCCTAATAACGACATTGACAAGGTTAGAGAAACGATTAAAAATATAATGGAAAATATTTATAAATTAAAAGTTCCAATTATAGTTGACATTCATGTTGGTCAAGATTGGGGACAATGCAAGTAAGTTAAATAGTTACAAGTTACAAGTTACAAGTTACAAGTTACAAGAATTTTTTAAATTCCAACTTGAAGCTTTTAACTAAATTTATGCTTTTTTTTCTATATGGTGAGGACGATTATCGTTCTAATCAAAAATTAAAACAAATTAAAGAAAAATTCATCAAAGATGTTGATGAGTCCGGTTATAATATTGTAGTTTTAGATGAAAATATTACGGTAGAAAAATTTTCTAAAGAATTTTCTCAGACCGGTTTTTTAGCGCGGAAAAAATTAATTATTATTAAAAATTTATTAAAACAATCTATTACTAAAGATTTGGGAGAAATTGTTTTAAATTATCTTAATAAGTTCAAAAATAATAATAATCAAGTCAAGATTGATGAAGACGATAATATTATAGTTTTTTATGAAGTAGGCCTTCCTCATTCTAAAAAAGAGCCCTTGTCAGGAGTTAAATTACAGATTTTTAAAAGATTAGATGCTTCTAAATATAGTCAAGAGTTTAAAAAATTAGATAATTATAAAATTATTCAATGGATTCAAGAAGAGTTTAAAAAAAATGGAAAACTTATAGACAAAAAATCCGCAGATTTAATTTTAGCCATAGCTGGTAATAATTTATGGGTTTTAAAAAACGAAATAGATAAGCTTTCTAATTATACAAAGAGCAAAGAAATTAATAACCAAGATTTTAAGGGGTTAATAAGTACAATTTTAAATGATGATATTTTTCTTTTTTCAGATTATTTAGCTCAAAATAATAAAAAAATGTCCTTAAAACTTTTAGATGACCAGATTAATTCCGGCGTTAATTCTATATATCTTTTAACTATGATTATTAGGCAATTTAGAATTTTGTTGAAAATAAAATCGGCTTTAGAAGAAGGAGTAGCGGAAAATAAATTAGCTAGTTATTTATCTTTACATCCTTTTGTAATCAAAAAGAGCATGGCTTCAGTCAAGCTATACTCTTTAGAGAACTTAAAGGAAATATATCACAAACTTTTAGGGCTAGACCAGAAAATGAAATCTTCTAAATTAAAATCCAAGACCCTAATAGATTTATTTATTCTTAGTTTCTGAGCGGTTTATTTTGTGAGCTACTCGAGATTTTATTCTATCAGCCTTTCCTTTTTTAAAAGGATGGTTTTTAGAGGCCTTATCAACGATTTTTTGAATTTTATTGTATATTTTTTTGACCTCTGATTTGTCTTCAGAATTTAAAACCTTATCCAATTTTTTAATTAGATTTTTTAATCTTCTTTTAGCAAGATTATTTCGGGCTGTTCTTTTAGTAGTTTTGCGTAATTCTTTCATTGCGGATTTTTTAATAGGCATAGAGGTTAATAGGTTAATAGTATAATAGTTTAATAGATTAATTGTTTTTTAGTTTTTAAATTTTGGTATTTTTTAAACGTGAAGGAAATATAACATAGTTTAGTTATTATTTCAAGAGATTTACTTGCTTTTTTTAAAGAATGTGTTTAAGATATGATAATATCTTAAACAAATAATAAATAAAAATAATCTTTAGGAGGATTACATGGTAGAAATCAATATAGAAAGCATTCTCGGATCACTGTCTAGAAATATCTTGCCAGAATTTTTTCGGGCTAATTCTGAAAGAATTGAAGAAATTTTAAATGCCTGCAAAAAAACGTTTTGGTGGAGTGATATATTACAAGCAGTTAGATATCTTGTGAAAGCAAGAGAGTATGGACTTGCAGTTAAAATCATGGCGGCTTCTAATAGAGCGAGTTTTAAGGGAGGAAGAGATGATACTGGTGTTAGATCTAGCGATTTGGAATATTTTGCAGAAGAAAAAGAATACGGGTTTTTGGTTGATATCGCGGAAATTGTTGTGGATAACAGTCTTATATCTGAGATTGTGAATTTGCTTTTGAAAGCAAGAAGAGAAGAATTAGCGATTGATATTGTAAAATTTTTTGCAAAAGGGAAAAACGTCAAGTTGGTTGTTGCTATTTTAGAAGGTAGTCCGGATATATTTTCTCGTTGTATGCAAATAGAATATGTATCTCAGATATTCAAAATCAAGCCCAGTAAAAAGAAATGATTTTTGATTAATTAAATTTTCTTCAAGCCAGTTATTAATTTAGCTGGCTTTTTTTATTTCAAAAAATAATAATTCATTTTTTTAACTATTTCTAAAATACTTAATTTATTTTTTTCCAGATTTTTAAGATTGATTTTTTCTTGCGCCAAAGCGTTTTTTAAATCAAAAGGACCAATAGCAGTTCTTTTTAATTTTACTAACACTCCACCAGTTTTTAATTCTTTTCCTAAGTCATTAGCAATAGAACGAATGTAAGTTCCTTTAGAACAATTGATTTTTAAATCTAAAAAAGGATAATTATATTTTAAGACTTGAATCTCGTTAACAGTAATTTTAACTGGTTTTAATTTAACTTCTTGATTTTTTCGAGCTAAATTATAGGCCTTTTGACCGTTAATTTTTTTAGCACTAAATATTGGTGGAGTTTGTAATATTATTCCTGTAAATTTTTTTTCTAAGAGTTTAATAATTTCTTCTTTGCCTGGTTTTTTATTTACTTTTTTATTTTTAATAATTCCTTCAGCATCAAAAGTATCAGAAGTTTTATTTAATTCAATTTGCGCCTCGTAAATTTTATTTAATAAATGAAAAGAATCTAAAAATTTGGTGGCTTTTCCTGAAGCCAAAATCATCAACCCCGAAGCCATTGGATCTAAGGTGCCGGCAAAACCAATTTTTTTGAGATTTAAAGTTTTTCTTAAAGTACTAATAATATTAAAAGAAGTTGAGCCAGTGTTTTTATTAATTAAATAAAAATGAGCTTGTTGGTCGTTAATAATTTTATTCAACTTATTTGATTTAAAAAGTTCAGGATGGAAAACAGGCGCTCTTTTTATGGTAATATTGATTTTTTTTAATAAATCAACATATTTAGTTTGGTCATAGCCCAAGATAACTAAGTCCGGCTTTATTTTTTTATAAAATTCCAAAGGATTATTTAAACTGCCCAAGCATACTTGTTCAGCTATAGCCAATTTTTGTATATTGGCCAATCTTTCTTGTTCATTAAATAAAGTTTGTTTTTCAATATTTTTATCGCGAGCAATAATAATAGATAGTTTATCGGCTAATTTTCTTGTATAATTAAAAATAGAGATATGTCCAGGATGGATGACATCAAAGGTGCCGAAAATGATTGCTTTTGAAATTTTTTTTATCATAGTATTAGATTATCAGATTATTTTGTTTTTGTTAACTAAATTTTAATTTTTATGATTTATTTTATAGCAATATTACTAATTATAGCTTTTTTAGAAACTATAATTATTTTATACATTAATTTTCAGCAAAATAAAATTCCACAAGAACTGCCCCAAGATTTAAAAGGTGCGATTAATGATTTAAGAGGTTTGAATAAAGAAAATGTTTTAAAAAAAGTTTATACTATTTTGGCAGAAAAATATAAAGGCAATAGGATTAAAACTTATACCAGGTGTTATCAGTTATTTAATTTTAATTTAGAAAAACTTTGGAATCAAAAAGGTTTTATGTATTGTACTGCTATAAATTATATTTTTAAAATTATTTTGTTAAATAGTGGATTTAAAGCTAAAGATATAAGATTAAAATGGACGCAAATTTGGTATATGACCCCGCATCAATATTTACAAATTAGAATAAATGAAGAATGGATTAATATTGATGTTTGGTCGGTTTTTTTGGGAACTAAATTTGGGGATTATTCACATGGACTTTATTTTTGATTTTTTTAAAATAAAAAGCCCCTAGTATTAAAACTAGGGGATTTTGTTTTTTAAAAAAGCATTAGCACAAAGAAGGCCAGTACTCCAACTAATCCACCCCAAATTATTTCTTGAGGACGATGAGCCTTTTTGGAATTAAGACCCTTTATGGCAAGCAGAACAAGAACAATTTGGGCAATAATAAGTACAATGGGAATTTGCATATCAATAGATTGGAGTATGGCTAATGAAGGGGGCAGAACAGCGAAAGACCCAAGAGTAATTTTAGCTCCCAAGCTCCAAGTAGACAAAGATTTTACCCGAGAGTAAGCTACAACACCTATAGCAAACAGGAGAAAGAGATAGAGATAGCTTTTTCCTTGAAAAGAATTCATTGTCAAAATTAGGACGCTAACAGAGTAAGCAACATGTCCAGAAACAATTCCACCGGTTAGGGCTTTTCCTTTTTTGAATAGGATTTTTAAAAGGACGGCTAGAATAGGAATTAAAAGTAAGCAAAAGAGGTAGATATGAGATTGAGAATCACTAATCCTTTGCCATAAAAGAGGCAAAGAAAACTTAGGTTTAGTACAGAAAAGCAAATAGCCAATTATCATGGATAAAAAGAAATTAAGAATTAGAATGGCACCCATTTTTAATTTCTTTTTTCCGTCTTCTAACAAAGAAAAGATAACATAACTTACTAAGGAAATGTTAATTACCAAAATGAGAACCATAAATTCTAATCTATCCAGATTAAGCATTAAACCTAAAAAAACAACTGTTAGGGTGATTATAAGATAAAGTAAGAAAAGCTTGTCTTGAAACGCTTCTTCTATTATTTCATTAATTTTTTCTACTATTTTATCAATTTTCATTTTTCCTCCAAATATTTTTTTGTTGATATTTAAAATTAACTTATATTAATTAAATTGTCAATCCCCTGTACTAGATGACCACATAGGTAACACTTTTGTATATTTCTGAGTAAATTCAATA
>CAZAOE010000029.1:0-10887 GCA_964486685.1 uncultured Gammaproteobacteria bacterium | reverse complement strand
TTTAACATTTTGAATAAAAAAATCAAGGGTTGCTTGATTTTATAATTTTAATGGTGAGCGATGTGTCTATACCACGAACTATATTAAACCATAAATACAACGAAAGATACAATTTAATCTTAATTTGCAATGAAATTGATAAAGAAATCAAAAGAATTGGAATTGTAGCATAGTTTACCTTTTAGATTAGATGTGTATAATTAAGATATGATTAAAAAGAGAAAATCAAACATAATAGATATGCCGGCTATCTTAGAGGATATGGACCCTGGTAGTGGTGTAGATTTTAGTCTTAGTGATACTTTACCAAATAGCAAATTAAAAGCTACATATTTTGCCAGCAATAAAGTATCCCCTTTAGAAATTGGTCTTGATAATATGAAAAGAATTATCAAAGTTTCATATTCTTCTGCCGCTTATGATAATCAACAATTGCTTCATTTTTTATTTAAAAAAAGTAAAGGCTAGGCTCTTTTATATTTTCCAACTAAACTAAAACCACTAAAAGCCCCGCAGGGCTTTATTTTTACTCTTCAAGAGCTATTGTTATAGATTATTCTTTTACTATTTTAAAAATACTTATTGAAAAAGAGATGCTCACAATAATCGACAAAAAAATACTTAAAAACAAGATAAAATTTCTTAAATAATTTGTATTAACAAAATTTGAACTCCCAAGTGAAATTATAGTAAAAAAAACGATAAATAATAATAAAATTAAATTTATCTTAAAAGAATTTATTACTTCTTTCTTACGTCTTAATTCGTTTTCAAAAGTTAATGGAATATTTTCCATTCTTCTATAACTCATTCTATCGCTACTATAACTCACCCTCATCTTCATTTCTTTTGCTATTCTTAGAGCACTTTTTGCTCTTTTCAGTAAACTTTCATTATTCAAATCAATAAGCGTCTGTTCGTCTACCTCTGACTTTTTAGGAGCTGAATTTATATTTTTATGAGTTTCTGCTGATGCAATTAATCTTATTAAAATGGATCTTAATTCTTCAATAAACACATTTATTTTTTCAACTTTAAAAATTACAAATATGGAATAAAATCCCAAAATAGCTGCAAAAACCTGTGCTATTGTGCTTAATGTGTAATACCAATCATTCCCTAATAAACTTTCCATATATTAAAAATTGTTCTTTACTTGCAACAAATATAAAAATTATATTCCTAAAATTTGTTTTTTCTTAGCTTGAAATTCTTCCTCAGTAATAATTTTTTGTTCTTTTAGTTCAGCTAATTTCTTAATTTCATCAGCAACACTATTATTATTTTGTGAACTGTTATTTGATTGAGTTTCTACTCTCTTTTTATCAATCAATTCTTTTGCTATCTCAGCTTCTTTTTTCTTTAATGCTTTTACTACTAAATTTCCGCTACCCCCTTTATTTATTATTTCAATATCAGCAGATAAAGCCCCTCTTGTAAGATTAACTTGAGCTATATTTTCGTAAGGTAAATGCATTTTTACTCTTTTGCCTACAACTAAAGTTTCGCCATATACGCCATCTTTTTTAATTTGTAGTTCTTGCTTCCAAGTATTAGATAATAACTTACTACCCTTTATAACCATTAGAATGTTGTTGTCCATATTATTTATTTTTTAATGATAAATAGTTTAAGGTTCTAATTAAAGAATACCATTGCTAACAAGGTTTGACAACAAATTTTTAGTTAGTTTTTGATTTTAAGTTTGGTATTTTTTCAATTTTTTACCGACATTTTTTATGCTTACTTCCGACATTTTTTTAATAGCTCCTGATATTTTTTATTGACATTTTTTTGCCTGTTTATTGACATTTTTTCTTATTATTTCCTATATTTTTTATCCCCTTTTCCTATGTTTTTTTTACTGACATTTTTTATGCTATTTACTGACATTTTCTTTAATAACTTCTGATGTTTTTTATGCCAACTTCTGATGTTTTTTTATCACTAAAATTAACAATTTTATACCTTTTTACCACTAAAATAGAGCTTTTTTGGTAAAACTATTTTTTTCACTAAATTATTCTTTAATTTACCCCTTTTTTAGTATATAAAAATCATTATTTGTATCAAAAATCTCTATCCAATCACAAAATAAAATTGATTTAATTCCTACTCTTCGAACTTATTATATGGAGAATGTTTAAATTATTTTATATCATCTCCTTTCTTATAGGGAGTAAACAAAAAAAACAAACTTAAAGCCAATAAACCTGCTCCAATCATTTTATTTACAAATATAGTTATTAAAATAGAAATAAGTGCAAATATTATATTTAACTTTCTGAATAACATAATATCCTTTTTTGAAAGCTTCATATATTTTTTTTATTTACTTCTTTGAAAAAATCATCGACTTCAAAACCAAAACTAAAATAACAAAGATTACAACTTTAACGGGCCATAGCCATATTTCAATTACAATGAAGTATGTCCCAAGCGATAAAAAAATTACAAATAAGATAAAATTTACAGCATCTTTTTTGATTAATTTTTTCATATATTTAAAATTAATTTACTATTTGTCTTAATTTTTGATAATAAAAGAGCAATTTTTCATTATCTGTAAAAGCAAGACCAAGACCACTCAAGTCTTTTTCTCTTTTATCGTTTAAATTAGCTCTCTCAGTGCCAAATTTTTCACATTTGTAAAAATATTCTCTTATATTCCTATCAGAAAGTATAATATCTGATGGATAACCTTTGTCCATAAAAAAATTTAGTCTTTTTTCAATAATTTCTCTAGTAAGATCAGAATTTAATTCTCTATGCCCCAATCTATTCACAATAAAAGCTCCCATAGTTATATCTTCGGCAATTATTACTATCGCACTTAGGTAGTGACCTTCTTTTCCATATAATTCACTATTAGGTAATCCTTGCCAGACGTAACTAGCTAATTCATATTCGTCAATTGGCGTTAAATCATTAAAATCAATCAAATAAGTCTTGGGTCTAGTGAAATTTATATCTTTTCTATTATAATTGCTAGTATAATAAGCAGGTGCTAATCTCTTGGAAGTATCTAAAATTTCAAGAACATTTTTTAATATTTTTTCTAACATTTTTTTGAATAATTTTTGTAATCGCTCCTTTCTTTTTTTGTAATATTTTGGTTATCATATTTTTCTAAATCACTTTTTTTAATTGGTTTATAAGTCATACCAACTAAGTTAACAAAATGTAAAAGTTCTTCACGGGCTATTTTTTTATCAATGTCTTCTTTAAAATCCCTTTTCCAGAGAAATTGAAACCTTTTAATTTGTTCGTCAGTTATTATCATTATTCATTTTTATTTTGAAAAACAGTTACCTCCCAAGGCGTATCCCCGTTAATATCTAAGAAATAATCACCTGCTTGATAGAAAAAGCTTTCATCACTAGTTGCTCCTATATGATTGACTAATAATTCTCCATATTCTGAACCTTTTGGAATTAAATTGATACTAAAATGTCCGCTCCCAAGATGTTTCCATACAACCTTTGCTTCTCCTTTTATTACATTAAATATAGAACTTTTTTTAGAAGTAGAACCGCTGAAAGTAAAAACCTCTTCCCATTTATTTCTTTCATCTTCTATTTTTTTCTGTTCTTGAAGCTGTTTTGTCTCAACTTCAATTTCCTCCAATTCTTCTTTCCTTTGCTGTTCTGCTAAAAGTTTCTGTTCTTCTGATTTAGCATCTTCTAATGCGATTATATCTGAATATTTACTTATCTTCTCTTTTAACGTGTTTAATTCTAATTTAATTTTGGCATTCTCTTCTTCTAGTTCCTTAACTTTTGTATTATCACCTCCCAAAGACGAAATTATCGTTATTCCAACAATAATAAACAATAGAATGGCCCACCATTTTTTATACCATTTTTTTTCTTTCATAATTTTATAATTATTTAATAAATCTTATTTTTTAATATTTAAATATCCCTTCACAAAATCTCTAACTTTAGTTTAATGTTTACACTTTTACTGATAAAAATCAAATAAGAAAAAATCCCCAAATATGCTTTTTCTAAATTCTAAATAGACAGTAGTGTTTGAAGGCTAAAACATCTTTTAATCTTATCTCTCTGCCATTCATTGTATATTTACAATACTAATCTACTCTCCATTTGAGTGTGTCTACTGCTGGCTGATTTCTAAAAAATCCAGTATCATTATGATCATTAAATTCAATAACAAAAGGTTTTTGTTCTTTCAGGTATTCGAACGTATAGGTTCTTGATTTACTTTCACCGGGAAATAATTTATCAAAAAATCCATACTGATTTAAACCTGTATTATCATCAAAAAATATTTTAAAGGTCCCTTCTTCAAGTTCTTTATCGATAATTTTATTCTCTTGTTTATAAGAGATGGTATACTCATAAGAATTAGTTTCTTCAATCTTCTCTATACTAGTAACTGTTACTGTCATATTATTTTTAGAAATATAGGGTTTGTTGAGATTTAAATATACTATTGGCACTGGTTCAGGTTCTGGTGCTAAAACTGGAACGACAGGTTCATCTAAAATAATAGGTTCATTAGGAGAAGAAATTGACATTATACTTTTATTTTCATCAACTTTAACTATAGTTTCGATTTCATCGATTTTCAATAAAATATTTTTTACTTCTGAGTTTCTCGGGTCATTTTCTGCCATATTATTTAAATTCAATTTTGCATTAGCATAACGACCTTCTTCAAAATCCTTCTTACCCTGTTCATAATACTCAGTTGATTTTACCATTATTTGAGCTTTCCGAATTTTTATCAACAAACTATTATTTTGTAATTTAGGATTAATACGATCAAAAATCCACCATCGATTAGCTAATTCATATTTTTCTAAAGATAGTTCATATTTAACATTCTTATACAAAACATCACCTTTTGATATATAATTAAAACTTTTGATAAAGAACAAAGCACCTACTAATACAAAAATCAAAATAAATACTAATATTAAAATTCTAGCAAATTTTGATTTAATAAGTATTTTTGTTGTTATTTTTATCTTTCGCGAAAGTGTTAATACCAAAAGTTCAAATTTACTTAATTCAATTTTATAATTTTTATCCATATATTTATTTCTCTTTTTTAACATTTTTCTTATTTCTCATATCGATTTTAAGTAACAAGTCAAAAAATCCAATCAGATTATTTGCAGCCTCAGTGGCCTCAGTAAAAGATATCTTTTTACCGCGTTCTTTCTCAAATATTTTTTGAAATTCTAAAATACTTTCTTTTGGCAATTGTAACATTTATAAATCTATTATTTGTTATTTTATTTAAGAAAGCTTTTTGTCAAAGTCGCCTTTATAAATACCAATACAACAAATTATTGAGCCGGCAATAGTTCCTATTATTCCAATGTTAGTAAAGTATTCTTTTGTCATATAATTTACAATGAATAGTGATGCCCCGCTTATAAGTATTAAAAAAGCTGTAAAAATAATTGCTGTTATTTTTTTATTATTTGGTGCAATTTTATAAGCAATTAAAACAAAAACAAACCCTGCAATAAGATTACTTACAAGTTCAACATAAATAATATTTAACCAAGAATTTAAGTCAATATACCTCCCGGCTGTTAAATTGTGAATAAGATGCCAAAGAAAAGAGGACAATACCATACCAGCCAATGAAGCAGGAAAAACTGCAAGCCAAAGTAGTATGTTTTTAATTTTATTTTTCATATGTTTCGCGTAGGTTTTAATTGTTGATTTGAGGACAAAAAAGGCCTCCTGACACGACGACAATCCCTTTCAGAACTGTCCTACGCCCTTTCAGGCATAAACCTACGCGAATAAGTGCCGGTCAGAAGACCATCTTTATTCGCGTAGGGTTTTATCTTTGCCATACCTTACATCGGAAATCGCCAAATGATATAGGGGTTAGGCATCATTGTTATTTATATTATAACTTAAATTATGATAATTGTGTAAATAATTTCAATTGTTGATTATAAATTTAATTAATAAACATTTCGAAAACCTCTAATTTTATTAGTATCAAAATTATTATTATTATCAAAACATTTTGCGATACTTTCACCAAAAGCATTAGATACTCTTTTAGATACT
Source organism: uncultured Gammaproteobacteria bacterium (assembly GCA_964486685.1). GTDB lineage: Bacteria > Patescibacteriota > Patescibacteriia > UBA1558 > S5-K13 > JAIOTH01. The sequence goes on along the minus strand of CAZAOE010000029.1, from coordinate 4,822 downwards.
TCCTTAACTATTTTTTCTATATTTTCTTCATTAAGCTCAGAAGCAAGTATACTTCTTTCTATTCTTACATTCTTTTGTTTACAGGTTGGTGTTTTATCAGTATAAAATGAAAAACCATAAGGTTGAGCCCATTTTTCTTTTTCATTCTTTTTTCCAAAACCGTGAAGTGTTACATTTTCCACATCGACCAAGGATGTTATTAAATTAATTTCATCTAAATAGCCAATATGTTCATATAATTTACAAATAAACTTCATAAATAACCAAAATGCCGCTGTAAAATATGCAATTTGAAACATTAAACCAAGTTCTTTATGTGGCCACATTATTTCAGAGCTAATTCCATTTTCTAAATATCCATTACGAAAAATTTCCAAATACCTATATGTTAATACCTCCTGGTCATTTTCTAATTGAATTTTTTTTACAGAACGAATACTGTCTGCTGAAACAGTTTTATCATAATCTAAAAAATCAATATTGAGCCCAAAAAGATTAATTTGATCATTTGTCTCCAGCCAAGTTCGAAAATCAGAAGAAGCTATATCTACTCTTTCTTCCAAATAACGAGGACAAGCAGAAAACATAATAAAAGGATTACCATTAAAATTCTCCGGCAATTCACGTGTTTGTCTTAGAGATTTTGATAATTGTTTTGATAGTGGTGTAATAGCAAAATTGTCGTCCAATGGATTAATAAGATTACGAGTATTCAAAAAAGTTTCCATTTTATCACCTAAATTTTTACTTTCTAAAAACATTGATCTAACCTCGTGTTCATCGGCATAGGTTGCTTGATAATTATGACGCGTATAATAAGCATTACGACCATCTGTAATGACCATATGAGGACGTTTAGAACTTTGTGGTATATGTATTACTATAAGAACGCGATCTGAAATAGAAGCCAAAGTGATTACCTTTGGTGTAATAATTATCTTAGGTCTAACATTCGTAATCAGAACATTCTCAATCCAAGCCTCAACTGGTTGTTTCCCAATAGTTTTTGGAGTTCCAATAATAGCATTTGCGCGACTATTATCTTCTTGAATTCCTATGATTAAATAGCCACCTTCTGTATTAGCCATTGCTGAAATATCTTTAGAAATTTCTTTTTTTTCACGATCTGTACCAGAAATTTCTTGCTTATATTCCAAAATAGAACTCTCTCTTTCTTTGTTATCAACGAGAGCCTGAATATCTTCTTCTTTTAATTGTGCTATTGGTTTATTAAACATTCTTACATAACTAATTTCTTATAACGTTCTTCGAGAAAATCATTTATCCCCTTTTCATTTTTATCTCTTTTATATTCTAAAAGAGTTATCAAATCTTCATCGTCTAATGGTAATATAAAACCACGATCATCCTTTGCCGTGTCTTTACACCTTTCAATAAATAAATCCTTATTATTAAATTTTCTACATATTAGAAAACCAAACCTACCTCTAATCTTTGAAAATCTACCAGACAATTGATCCAACTCCGGATTTTGTGGGTCATCTTTATAATTTTTACATTCCATAAAAACATATGGAGCTGGCACTTGTTTATTAATAACTAAATGTATAAAAAATCCATTTTTAGCAGCATTATCATAACACAAATCAATACGTTTTCTTCCTTTATGTATTTCCTTTTCCTTTATAGGATTTACAAGATATGGATAAAAAATAGCAGTCAGCACGCCTTTAATATGGTTATGAAAATCAGTCGCTGTTTTGTTCCCAGTAGGTATCTCAGCAAACTTTTTTATTAAATTATTAAAATCAAATTCTTTTTCTTCAATCAAAGACGTAATATCTTCGTTACTTGTTTCGTTAAGTATTGAATTAAAAATTTTTGCCTTTTCTTTTTTGTAGCTTTCAAAAACTTCTGGATGTTCCTTTGAAAAATCATAAAGATATGTCTTTGAGAGAGGATAAACCTCTTTTAATGATTTTTTAGTTGGTTCTTTTTTTGTGCCATCCTTTAATGTCCTTACCAATGATGAATTTGCATTCAAATGCTCAGCTTGTAAAAAATTTAAAACAAAATGTCGATAATATTCTTGATGATTAAAAACCATATCAAATCGAGCTATCATTTTAGGCACCAAAATTATACTTTCATCATTACAAATTGGTAAATTAACGTAATCATTCGTCCATTTGCCCTGTTCTGCGTCCCACAAAGAACCACTAGATACTTGATGAACTGGTATATTAAATAAAACACATTGATATTTTGTATATTCTATTAAATGTTTTTTTATTATATTGGTTGTAATATCAGATATTTTGTCTCGTCCAATTCCATCAATTAATAATTCACAATCTTCAATATTTTTTAAAAATCCTGTTTTTACCGCCGAACTTTCTTCTAATCCTTTATACAAACTTAGTGCTTGAATGCTTCCCACTCCACGTCCACGTGCAATTGAACCACGAGATAAGCCAAAATGAATTTGATTTGGTTCCCTCAAACCAGATAACATATAAATTGCCCTTTTCTTTTGTCCATCCTTTATTAAATCCACCACTTCTTGAAAAAAATCTACAATTAAATTATGGCATTCTATAGACCACTTATCACTTCTTTTTGAAATAGCATAGGGATCAATAAATAAGGGTATATCGCCATTATTTATTGGTATATCAACAAAATCTAATTCATACTGATTTTTATTCTTTTTAAAGAACTGTGAAAATGTTTGTGGTTCTATCTTATTAATCATTTTTTGTGTTTAATAAAATTAATTATATCTTCCTTATGATAACGTCTATCACTCCGAGTGCCATACCTTATAGCTCTTAAAACGCCCTTATTGTCCCAATTACGGAGAGTATTTGGGTGCACGTTCAAAATATGGCTTACTTGCTTTAAAGTGAGCATATTGGGTAAATTTTTTAATTCATTCATTGCTTTTTCATTAAATATAACTTACTATAAGTTTACAACTATTTAATTATAAATCAATAGGTGAAAAGGTATGGATATATAGTTCTATACTACATCTCCCATTTCATTAAATATAAATGAAAGATATAAATAAACAACAAAAAATACAAAAAGTAGCAATCTACATCAGAGTTTCTACCGAAGAACAGGTAGAAAAATTTGGTCGTGATTTGCAAGAAAGTGCTATTCGAGCCCTTATACAATCAAGAAGGGATTTAGATAACAAGTTAGTTTTCGCTGGAAAAGAATATATTTATGTTGAAGAAGGTGTAAGTGGAACGAAAAACATAGACGAACGTCCAGAATTTGCAAGATTGAAAGAAGATATAATAAGCTCTCCTCCTGACAATAAACCCTTTGACATTGTTGCTGTTTATAAAATAGATCGGTTCGCAAGAAAACTAAAAATCCTTTTAGATGTTATAGAATTTTTTGAAGAAAATAATATAAAGTTTTTATCTGTAAATGAAAGTATTGATACCTCAACACCTTTTGGAAAAGCTATGCTCGGTATTATAGGTGTCATTGCCGAACTTGAAATTGAAACAACAAAAGAACGGACACGAGGAGGTCGTGAGGAAGCAGCAAAAAAGGGCGTAATATTAGGCAACGCTTCAATGTTTGGCTATAAAAAAGATAAAGATAAAAAAGCAAAAATTTTTAAACCAGAAGCAAAAATAGTAAAATTAATTTTTGATTTATTCTTAAAAGACAAGTTAACCCTTGGGTTAATTGCAAAAAAATTAAAACTAATGCAAATCCTATCTCCAGAAGTATCAGCTCTTCATTATGAAAAAAGAAAGGGGAAGAGTAAAAAAATGAATAAACCGCACCACTGGACGCCTACGGCAATAAGAAGAATACTATCAAGCGAAATCTATATAGGAAATTACTATTACAATAAATCGAAAGACTATAAAAATTTACCAAAAGAGCAATGGAAATTATCTCCACATCCAATACCACAAATTATAGATAATATCTCCTTTGAAAAAGTGCAAAGAATGTTAAAACAAATTAAGCACGAACGACCCATTACTCGAAGCAATCACATCTATTTATTAAGTGGGCTTCTTGTCTGCGATGCGTGTTATGATCCAGAGCGAGATTTAACTAATGGAATGAGGCATTGGGTAGGAACTAGAAAAAAGATGAGAAATGGTAAATATACGTATACATATAATTGTGGTAGAAAAAATAAAAGTAAATACGACGCAAATGCTTTATGTTTAACCATTCCACTACCAGCTGAAGAAATCGAAAAATATATTATAAACTTCACAAAAAAACTCCTTAAAAACCCTTTAGCAACATTTGAATATCAAAATAAACTTAAATCAACTCAGAAAGGCATTGAACATCTAAAAATGCAAGAAAAACAATATATTAAGCTCTATGAGGGTATTCCTGGGAGAAAAAGTAATCTTCGCGAACAACACAAACACGGATATATAGATATGCCCAAACTTAAAGAAGAAATGGATATAGCAAATCTAGAATTAAAAAAATATGAAGAAAAAATAAAAGATACACGTAAAAGCATATCAGAAAATACCTTATCAAAAGACTATTCGGAAAGTTTAGAATTGTTCTCAAATAAATATAAACTAGCCCTAAATAATATATATAAAAACAGGAATGAAATATATCAAATATTACATACTTTAATTGAAGAAATTGTAGTCTATTCTCGTCCTCGTAATAAAAAAGATACCATAGCAGGTATCTATAGAGAAAAACAAGAAATTCCACACCGCTTACATATCAAGTTAAAACTACCCCAAGAGATAGTTCAAGAACTATCAGTTCGTGGTGAAAAAACATCTTTGGTCGGGGTGGTGGGACTCGAACCCACGACCTCATCGTCCCAAACGACGCGCGC
>CAZAOE010000028.1:0-11570 GCA_964486685.1 uncultured Gammaproteobacteria bacterium | reverse complement strand
GGAAGTGGTTCAAGGCTTTATCCTGTAACAAAAGGAATTAGTAAGCAGTTATTACCTATATATGATAAGCCAATGATTTATTATCCATTGTCAATTCTTATGTTAACAGGCATTAGGGACATTTTAATTATTTCTACAGAAAGGGATTTACCAATCTATAAAGAACTATTAGGTGATGGTAACCAATTAGGACTAAGATTTGAATATAAATCTCAGAAAGAACCCAGGGGAATACCAGAAGCTTTTATAATAGGGGAGAAATTTATAGGACAAGATAATGTATGCTTAATATTGGGTGACAATATGTTTTATGGCACTGATTTAATAGATCAGCTTACAAAAGCAAAAGAATTTAAAAAGGGAGCGACTATATTTGGTTATTATGTTAATAATCCAAGTGAATTTGGCGTTATAGAGCTTAATTCTAGTGGAAAAATAATTTCAATAGAAGAGAAACCTCAAAATCCAAAATCTAACCATGCCATTCCCGGTTTATACTTTTGTGATAATAATGTAATTGAAATAGCTAAAAGTCTTAAACCTTCGCAAAGAGGTGAGTTAGAGATAACATCTGTTTTAAAGGAATATTTAAACAGAAATATTTTAAACGTTATAATATTCGGCAGAGGTACGGCTTGGTTAGATACAGGTACTCATAGAGGATTATTACAAGCTTCAAATTTTGTTGAAGCAATACAAAATAGGCAAGGATTATATATTGCTTGTATTGAAGAGATAGCTTACGGAATGGGTTATATTGATAAAGAAAAATTAATAGAATTAGCACAGCCATTACTGAAAACAGATTATGGGAAATACCTTATTAGAGTCTCAGAAATGTTATAAGAATTTATTACTAAAGAATATGAAAATAAAAACATATTTAATAACGGGAGGAGCGGGGTTTATAGGAGCGAATTTTGTTAAGTATATGATTAGTAAACATAAAGCTAGTGTCAAATTAATAGTTTTAGATAAATTAACTTATGCAGGGAATTTGAAAACCCTTGAAAATGAATTGGATAAGATAAATTTTGTTAAAGGCGATATATGTGATAAAGAATTAGTAAGTAAGATATTTTTAAAAAATGATATAGATTATGTTATTAATTTTGCAGCTGAATCTCATGTGGACAGATCAATAGAAGATCCACAATTATTTTTACAAACTAATATATTGGGGACTCAAAATTTATTAGATATATCCAAAAAGTTTTGGGAAAAAGATGATGGTTTGTATAAAGAAGGTGTGAAATTTTTACAAATATCAACAGATGAGGTATATGGAAGTTTAGGTGAGACTGGTTATTTTACAGAATTAACGCCTGTAGCTCCTCGTTCGCCTTATTCGGCTTCAAAAGCTAGTGCGGATATGATTGTACGAGCTTATGTAGAAACTTATCAATTTCCAGCTAACATCACTAGATGTTCAAATAATTATGGACCTTATCAGTTTCCGGAGAAACTTATTCCATTGATTATAAAAAATATATTGGAAGGAAAAGGTTTACCAATTTATGGAGATGGAAAGAATATTAGAGATTGGATTTATGTTGAAGATCATTGCAAGGCAATAGATTTAGTTTTAGAAAAAGGTGAGTTAGGTGAAATATATAATATAGGCGGATGTGACGAAAAACAGAATATAGAAATAGTTAAAATTCTTATAGATAAAATCAAAGATTTGATAAAGAAAAATTTAGAATATCGATCTGTTTTAAAAACTGATTTATCCAATATTAATTATAATTTGATAGAATACGTAAAAGATAGAAAAGGGCATGATAAAAGATACGCCGTAGATTCTACAAAAATAAAAAATGAATTTGGATGGTCCTTTGAAACGAAATTTGAAGATGGGATAATTAAAACGATTAAATGGTATTTTGAAAATCAAGACTGGGTAGAAAGTGTTATATCTGGAGATTATCAAGAATATTATAAGAGAATGTATGAAAAGAAATAAAATAAAATATTTGCATATATTTACTTATGTTCTATTTATTGAGCCTTATGTTAATTTTATAAACAAGAATTTTGATTCCAAGGAGCATTTATTTTTAATTTTAACTAATAGCGGAAAAGTTAACTCAAGAGAGAATGTAAAAAAAATCTCGAGAAACTTTAAGGATTTACTATCATTAATACGGGAACTATACAGATGTGAAAAAATATTTTTGCATGGCTTGATTGATTATGAAATAGTATTAATATTCTTTTTACAACCATGGTTACTTAAAAAATGTAATTGGGTTGTTTTTGGGGTAGATTTATACCAATATAAATTTAGGAAGAAAAGTTTTAAATTAAATTTATATGAGATAGTGAGGGGATTTGTTATAAGAAATATGAGCGGAATTATAGCATTTATTAAAGAAGATTATAAATTGGCTCAAAAATGGTATAAAGTTAAAGGAAAATATTATTATTCATTTTTATATCCTAACATTGTATATAAAGAACTTGATTTATCTAAAGTAAAGAGAGATAATGAGAAAATATATATACAAGTTGGTAATTCAGCAGATCCTGCGCTTAACCATTTAGAAGTATTTAATAAATTAGAAAAATATAAAAATAAAGCAATAGAAATTATATGCCCGCTTGCATATGGAAATGATGATTATAGAAACAAAGTAGTAGAAGCAGGAACTAAAATATTCGGCGATAAATTTAATCCGATAAAGGAACTTGTATCTTTTGAAAAATATTCAGAATTGTTGGCTAAAATCGATATAGCAATATTTAGTTATGAAGAACAACAAGCTCTTGGAAATATTATCATATTGCTCGGGCTAGGGAAAAAGGTATATATAAGAGACGATATTACTTCTTGGAAACTTTGTAGCAATCTTGGATTAAAAGTTTATAGTTTAAATAAGAATTTTAACGAATTATTTCAAAAAATGCCGAATGATGTAATATCAAAAAATATAGATAATGTTAAAGAAAATTTTACAGAGAAAAAATTAAAAGAAGATTGGGGTAAAATATTTCAAAATAAAGAATAATTTTAAACATAATATTATGAAAAATCAAAAATATGGTTTCCAAAAACACTTGAGCTCAGAGTTTCCCTCTCAGATTGTCGTTGATGTAACACAATACTGCAATCTTGCATGTATTCATTGTCCCCATAGTGAATTTGTTAAATCCAAGGCTTTTAGCGGAGCTAATTTAGACATAGAGTTACATAAAAAGCTTATTGATGAAGTCTCTACAGATGGTTTGGGTATTTGTCAATACTTAAGATATACGGCACATGGAGAAACTCTTATTCATCCTAAAATAGAAGAAATGCTTGAATACGCTTGTAAGAATTCAAAAACAAAAATTAATGTTACAACAAATGGAATGCTTTTAACAGAATCAAAAGCAAAAAAATTGCTTGATATTGGTGTGGATGTTATTGATATTAGTATTGATGCATTTACGAATGAAACTTATTCAAAAATTAGGGTTAATGGTGATCTTAATATAACGAGGGCTAATGTTTTGGGACTTATTAATCTTATAAAAAAGTATCATTATAAGACTAAAGTGGTAGTAAGTTTTGTTGAACAACCCTTAAATAAGCACGAAGCATTAGATTTTGAAAAATTTTGGAAAGAAAAAGGAATAGATTATGTAGTTATTCGTAAACTTCATTCAGCAGGTGGAGCTAAAGAAGAAATAAAATTAAGAATGGATAAGGTTTTTAAGAAGATTCCAAGAAAACCATGCGTTTATCCATGGGAGCGTCTTGTTTTGACACCAAATGGTGCAATTGGTTTTTGTCCTGCTGATTGGAAACACGAATCCCAAATAACTGATTTTAAAAATCATACGGTTAAGGAAATATGGAAAGGAGATTATATGCAGAAATTAAGAGAAGCTCACTTGAAAAATAATTTTTCTGAATCTGATATTTGCGGACAATGTCCTGATTGGGTGTATACAAGATGGCCAGGAGAAGGCAGGGCATATATGGATATGATGAAAGAATTAGTACCGAAAGACTTATTAATGTAGACGATAAAAAATGACAAATTTTGAAATTTTTTTACAAAAAAGAAATTTTTTATATAGTGGTAGGGGAAGTAGTGCAATTTATTTAATCTTAAAATCTAATAATATAACTAATAAATTTGTAATTCTCCCAGCAAATATTTGTTATGCTGCAGTATATCCAGTTATATATAGTGGGAATAAACCAATCTTTGTCGATGTGGATGATGATGGAAATATTTCTTTAAAAGAAATATTAAAAAAATTAGAAAATAAGAATGATATTGGAGCAGTAATTATTTCACACATTTATGGCAATTCTTGTAAAAATATTGCTAAAATTACTGGAATTTTAAAAAAGAGAAAAATATTAGCTATTGAAGATTGTGCATTAGCAATGGGAAGTGAGTTGTATGGAAAAGTTTGTGGTAGTTTTGGAGATTATTCAATTTTTAGTTTTGGATATTCAAAAACTTTAGAAATTGGGAATGGTGGAATGATTGTAAGCAAAAAAAATCTTACGAAGATAAAAGTATTAAATGATAAATTAAAAACATACAAAGAAAGTTATTTAGAAGAATTATCATTATTTTCTCAATTATATCGTGTTATTAGAAATAATAAAGAAAATAAATTAATAAAAATAATTTATAAAGAAGCAATAAATTGTTATAAGAAAAATTTTTTATATCGAATCGATAATAAAACAAAAGAAATCATAAATAATAAGCTGAAAGAGTTAGAAAGTATCATAAAATTAAGAAAGAAAAACTACCAATTATATTGTAAAAATATACATGAAAACTCTATAGTAAAAAAATACTTGTTTAATAAAGGAGCAGTTCCTTGGCGTTTTAATTTGCTGGTTGATAAAAATTATAAGAAAGAAATGATTAAATTTTTATTAAAAAAAGAAATTCTAGTTAGTGATTGGTATCCAGTTGTGGTTAATATGTTTGGCGAAGATAAAAGAAATTACCCAAATGCTTTTAAGATGGAAGAAAAGATAATGAATCTTCCTTTAATAGGAATAGAAGAGAAAGAAATAATTAAAATTTGTAAGGCAATAAATGAAAAAAGTAGCAATATTGCAATCTAATTACATACCTTGGAAAGGCGTATTTGATATGATTAATCAAGTAGATATTTTTGTCTTTCATGAAGACGTGCAATATACAAAAGGTGATTGGCGCAATAGAAATCGAATAAAAACGCCTAATGGATTAGAATGGTTAACAGCGCCTGTTAAAAAAGCACCTACGGAATCTAGGATATTAGAAATAGAAATTTCTAATGAAGTGAATTGGCAACAAAACCATTATAATAAGATAATACAAAATTATTCTAAAGCACCATTTTTAAAAGAATATCATTTTATGTTAGAAGATATTTATTTAAAAAATAAATGGACAAATTTATCACAATTTAATATATATATAACTAAGTTAATTGCGAATGTTCTTGGAATTAAAACTGAATTTATTGATTCAATAGAATTAAAAACAGTAGGGGTAAAGGATGACAAAGTAATTGATATATGTAAACAATTAGATGCTACCTGTTATCTATCAGGACCTGCAGCCAAAGGATATATTACAGAAGATAAATTTAGGGAAGCGAATATAGGACTAGAGTATATTAAGTATGAATATCCAGAATATAAGCAGTTGTACGGTGACTTTAATCATTATGTGAGTGTGCTAGATGTTATTTTTAACTGTGGGAAAGATAGTCCTAAATACATTTTTCAAAATAAGTTTGAGAAAATTATATTATGATACCATTTAACATTCCACCTTTTATTGAAAAAGGACAACAATATATTAAAGAGGCGATAGAAAGCAATCGAAAACTATGTGGAGATGGTCCATTTACAAAAAAATGTAATGTTTGGTTTGAGCAAAATTTTCATACATCAAAAGCATTACTAACAACTTCCTGTACGCATGCCTTAGAAATGGCCGCAATTTTGATTAACATTAAATCTGGCGATGAGGTTATAACCCCATCTTATACCTTTTCATCAACAGCAAATGCATTTGCATTAAGAGGTGCAAAGATAGTTTTTATTGATATTAGGCCGGATACGATGAATATAGATGAAACTTTAATTGAGGACGCAATTACAAATAAAACAAAAGCAATTACTGTGGTGCATTATGCAGGAGTATCTTGTGAAATGGATAAAATAATGGAAATTGCTAAAAAATATAATCTTTATGTCATAGAAGATGCTGCTCAGGGAGTAATGTCAACATATAAACATCAATCTTTGGGAACTATAGGAGATTTTGGATGTTATAGTTTTCATGAAAGTAAGAATTATTCGATGGGTGAAGGTGGAGCTATTTTAATTAAAAACAAAGATTTTATTGAAAGAGCCGAAATTATCAGAGACGCAGGGACAAGCAAAAGTAAATTTTTAAGAGGTGAAATTAATCAATATACATGGGTTGATATAGGAAGTTCATATTTGCCTAGCGAATTAAGCTCTGCATATTTATATGCACAATTAGAAGAAGCTGAAAAAATTAATCAAAATCGTTTAGATACTTGGAATATTTATTATAATGGATTGAAATTTTTACAAGAAAAGGGATTAATTCAATTACAATATATTCCAAAAGAATGCGAGCATAACGCTCATATGTTTTATATAAAGTGTAAGGATATAGAAGAAAGAACGAAATTGATTAATTATCTTAAAGAAGGTAATATCTATTCAATTTTTCACTATATACCTCTTCATACTTCGATTGCAGGGTTAAAATATGGAAGATTCAATGGAGTAGACAACTATACAACAAAAGAAAGCGAAAGGATTTTAAGGTTACCACTTTATTACAATTTGGACCAAAGTGATGTGCGATGTGTCGTAGACAGAATCGGGCAATTTTATTTAAAACATATATAAGATTATTGAATGAAGATTTCTATAAATAAAATAAACAAAATAAAAGGACAAAAAGACGAATTTAATAAAATTCCTATGAAGAAAATTATAAAAAATATTACCAAATGCTTAGTATTTCCAAGAAGAATAATAAGTAAATTTATTTCGTATATAATTTCAAATATCGTTTCACACAGAAGAGGCGTTATTATTTATTTTCATGATCCAGAAAGATTGGAAGTTATTAATTTAATTAGAAAAATAAAAAATGAAACTGAAATGTTATTGGCTGATAATGAAGCTTACCAAGTATTTATGTTAATCAAGAAAACAGAAAAAATAAATGGAGATATTGCAGAAGTTGGTGTTTATAAAGGAGGGAGTGCAAAGCTAATTTGTGAAGCTAAGGGAAATAAAGCGCTTCATTTATTTGATACTTTTGAAGGTCTACCAAATTTAAGCAACGTAGACAATCCAAAGCAATTCCATAAAGGGGAGTTTTCTGTCATATTTGAAGATACGAAAGAATCTTTAAAAGAATATTCAAATGTTTATTTTTATAAAGGGCTTTTTCCATTTACTGCTGATCCTATAAAAGATAAAAGATTTTCATTCGTTCATCTTGATGTAGATTTATATGAATCTACATTAAATTGTTTAGAATTCTTTTATCAAAGAATGAATAAAGGTGGAATTATAATATCGCATAATTATATAGATACACCGGGGGTTAAAAAATCATTTGATGATTTTTTTGAAAACAAACCAGAGCCAATTATTGAAATGTCTGGATCGCAATGTCTAATTGTAAAATTATAGTTTTTCTTACCCTGTTTATAAAGAAGTTATAGTCCTACACAGTTATTTTTAAAGAAATTCTGAAATGTCAAAGCATTAAAGCTAGCATCATGATTTTTTAAAAAAATAACTTTTGCTTTTTTTATTATTTGTTTTGTAAGTGTTTTATCAAATAAAAGCGTTTTTATAGCTGATTTTAATTTTTCTATATTTTCTTCATCAACTACATAGGCAAAATTATTCTTTTTGGCATATTGAGTTAAAAATGTTGATGATGGAGCATGAATTAAAATTGGTCTGTTTGAAATCAAATAATCTGCAAGTTTTCCCGGTGTGGCAGTATCAATGATTTTTTGACTTTTTGTATGCCAAGAAAGAGGCAAAAATAGAATATCAGCTTTGGTTTGAATTTCTGGCATTTTTTGAGGAGAAGCTACTAATATTTTGACTTTTTCACTTTCTGTAATTCCAATTTTTTTTAGATAATCTTTTGGATTAGGGGAATAGATTTTTAAATTGATATCAATATCATTAATTTCTTTAATAGCCGTAATTAGATTTTTTAAACTTCTAATTTGGGGCCAATAAATGCTACCAGTATAAAGTATGGTATATGGTGATTTTGGATTGTAATTGTTATGGAGATTAAGATAATTTTCAGAAAATGTCGAATTATGGATTATAATAATTTTTTTTCTAATTTTTTCTCCATATTCTTTAACATAAAAATTTAATGTTCCTTCATTAGTTACTATTATTTTTTCTGCATTTTTCAGTATTTTAGACTCAAAAATTTTAGCTAAAATACCAGCAGGAAAAACCGGATAAAAATTATCCTTATAAATATCAAAAAGATATATATAATAAGGTTTTTTGGTTATTTTATTAAGGATATAGGTGGAAATCATTGCTGGGCCATAATCGGAGAAACCTATCATTATTTTAACCTTTTCTTTTTTAATGGTTTTAATACCAGCTCGTATTATCATAATAATTTGTGAACCCATAATAAAAGCTCCTCCCAGAGCTCCTAGAAACCAAATGCGCTTTACTAAATACTTTAATTTGTTTAGAATTAAGCGAGATGGTTGTTCTTTTGTTTTTTCTGAATGAATTTTTAACAATCCAGAAGCAGAGATTTTATCATAAAAGATATATTTTCCTTTTAGCCATATGCCAGTTTTTGCCGATATATTATCAATGTTATAAAAACTTGTCAGGATACAATATGAGTTTTCTGGAAAATCACGCAAAAGATTATATATATTTTGTGACGCTCCACTCATAGAAGGTGGAGCATAAGATGATATTATTAATATTTTTTTAAAATCTAATGAATTAGTCATTTTATGAAAAAGAAGAAATTAGTTTTTATATGGAATAATTTTTTAATCGGCGGAACAGAGCAGGTATTGTTAGAAATTCTAAAAAATTTGGACAGAAGTAAATTTGAGGCGAGTATTATAACGATTTTGGGATCTGGTCCAATGGAGTCAGAGTTTAGAAAATTAGAATTTCCAATTTTCTTCGCCGGTTCTAAAAGATATTCTTCATCTTTACTTTTTAAAGTGATATGGATTTTAAGTACTCTATTTATCCTTTTAAGGTTAATTGTTTTCTTAAGAAAAATCAAGCCGGATGTTATTATAACTTCTTTATATCAGTCTGATATTTTAGGTTATTGGGCAAGCTTTGGCTTGGATACAAAATTGATTTCTATTCAACACGATGTAATCAGAATAAACTCAATTATTGCATGGCTTAAAATGAGAGCCCTTAGAAGAACAACTAATGCTATAGCCATATCTAATAATGTTAAAGAGTTTTTGATTAATTATTTTAAAGTTCCTAATTCAAAAATTGAAGTTATATATAATGGCATAGATTTTGATAAATTTTTGTCTTATCAAAAATTAGATAAAGATTGGGAACCCGTTTTTGGTACTGTAGCACGCTTAGATAAAATAAAGGGACATATTTATATTTTGAAAGCTTTGAAAAAATTAAAAGATGATGGAATTAAATTACCAGTATTTATCTTTGTTGGCAATGGTCCTGAAAGAGAAAATCTGGAACATTTCACAGAAAACAATGGTTTATCAAATGTAAGGTTTGTTGGTGAGGTATTAGATATAGGACAGTATTTAAAGCAGATGGATGTTTTTGTTCTTCCTTCTCTATCGGAAGGATTGGGTATTGCTATTGTTGAAGCCCTTGTTGCTAAAAAACTTATAATTGCATCTAGTGTTGACGGAATAAAAGAATTGATTAAGCATAATAAAACAGGTATTTTAGTAAAACCAACTAATATTGATGATTTGTATGAAGCTATAAGATTGGTATTAGAAAATAAAGAAGAGGCAATTAAACTAAGGAATGCATCATTTGGATGGATTAATAAAAATAGGCGCCTTTTTGATATCAGAGATATTTCTAAAAAATATAGCGAATATTTATGTCAATAACTAAAGAAAATAATTCTGTTCTTAATAATATTTCATTTACCTTTGGTGCAAAAATAATTATCTTGTTTCTAAGTGCCTTGGCTGGAATTATTATTGCTCGTACCCTAGGTCCTTACGGGAAAGGTCTTTTAGCAATTATTGTAATGATAGGAACTGCAGCTTTAACATTAGGCAATCTAGGTATAGGAGGATTTAATAATTATGCTATTTCTAACAAGAGTGTTGAAAGGAAAGATATCATTGGTAATTCTTTTTGGTTAGGGTTAATAATTGGTATTATCTGTTTTTTAGTTATTTTGGTTCTTGTTTTTAACTTTCCTATATTTTTCCGTAATATTCCTAGAAGCTATTTACTTTTTTATCTATTGTCCTTGCCATTCTTTTTTTGGTCTAATTTTTTTTCTTCTATTTTAACAGGGGAACAAAAATTTAGAAAAATTAATATTTTTACTATAATTGCTCAAATAATAAATTTGATTGGGGTAATTTTATTATTATTAGTTTTTAAATTGGATGTTTTCTATGTTCTTCTTTGGTATATTTTGGTGAATATTATAAGTGCATTATTGCCAATGGGATTTATTTTTCTATTAGATGGTTTCCATTTTAATTTTAATCTGGAACTTTTGAAAAAGGCTCTAAATTATGGATTTAAAATATTCTTAGCTGGTATTTTTTATCTTCTAATATTGCGGGTTGATTTATATATGGTGAATTTTTTTAGAGGCGCAACTGAAGCAGGTTTTTATTCTTTAGCTTCTAGTTTTGGTGATGTTTTTTTAATTCTACCTTTTTCTATCGTTGCGGTGATTTTTCCTAAAATTAACGCTGAAAAGAAATTAAAGAAAAGATCAATTGCAAAGTATTCTCGGATTTCTTTATTCTTGGTTTTTTTAATAGCAATAGGTACGTTACTCTTTATCAAATCATTAATTGGGTTATTGTATGGACAAATATTTTTGCCTTCTGTAAGACCTATTATTTTTCTCTTACCCGGTTTAATTGCCTGGTCAGTAATTACTGTTTTAAGCCAGTACTTTTTTAGCATCGGTTATCCTCTCAAGTTTACTATCTGTTGGTTTTTGGTTGCAGTTCTTAATATTATTTTGAATTTTATCTATATTCCTCAATACGGAATGATAGCTGCTGCTTTGTCCTCAACAGTTACTTATCTATTGGCCCTTGGTTTCCATTATTATTTTTTTAACAAGGAAACAGGATTAGGGTTTTATGATGTTTTTGTGCCAAGAAAAGATGAAATTAAGGATATTTTTAATAGAGTAATGGGATTTTTGAGAAAAAATGTTAAAAATGTTGTATAATATATATAATAAAAATATGAATATATTGTCTTACATTTTTTTAAGTTTTAGGTTAAAAGATTGGATTGGGAATCTTTTTGTTTTTATTCCTTTAATTCTTGCTGG
>CAZAOE010000027.1:0-11749 GCA_964486685.1 uncultured Gammaproteobacteria bacterium | reverse complement strand
GAGCACCTGCTTTGCAAGCAGGGGGTCAAGAGTTCGAATCTCTTCAGGTCCACCATTCGACTCCATCTCGCTTTGCGAGATTTCGCTCACCTCTCGGTCTTGAGAGACCATCGGAATCGAGAGATGGTTTCGGTTCTTCATAAATTCAGAACCTCAACCGATTTTGTTTATAATAAGAGTCGAGTGTCCTGCCATTCGGCTCTGAGGCCTGACGGCCTCGCCGTTCAGGCTCGAATGAGAGTGAGGAGTATAGCGACGAATCGAGGGGCAAATGGTTTATTTAAATTTTCTTATGTTATTTTATACTTATATAGCTAAATGTAACGATAACTCACTTTATACAGGATATTGTAAAAATTTAGTTTCTAGAGAAAAGAAGCATAATTTAGGGAAAGGGGCAAAATATACTAGACAAAGAAGGCCAGTAAAAATTATATATTATGAAAAATTTAGGAGTAGAATTGAAGCCATGAGAAGAGAAAGACAGATTAAAAGATGGTCTAAAATTGAAAAAGAAAAATTAATAAATAGTAAAGTTGATAAAAAATAGACACTTTTAAAAATCTTGGGGTGGTTAGAATTCAAATATAAAATAAATATTTTTATTATTTATACCATTTTACACTTTTATTTTTAAAGGTGGGGGGTGGCACAGCCCTTCATGCGACGAAGAATGCAAAATTTAGCGTATGATAACAATATAATAATTAATTTTAAAAATATGGGAATTACGCATTTTGAAAGAGTAGAAAAACCAAAAGATCAGGGAGCTTCACCTTTAGAAAAAGAAGAACGAGAAGAAGAGGAGAGAGGGTTTATTATGGAGATACTTACTAATTCTAAAGGAAGTCCTTTTGAAAATGTGAAAATAGGTTTTATTTTTGAAGTATTAAAAAATTTTAAGGGTCCCCTTTTGGATAAAAACGGTAAGATTATAGAAGGAGTAAAAGAAATGTTTGTTGAAGAAATAGACAAATTAACATCAGAAAAAGATAATTAAAATTAGATAATATTTTTTATATTTTAGTAAGATCAGCTTTAACGAGCTGGTTTTATAATTTTAGAAATTAAAATTAGAGAAATTTGAATAATAATATTAGTAATAATTAAAGCAATAACCAAATAAGCTAAGTTAATTAAGAGTGGCCACTTGATAAAAAATAAAATTATAAAAACCCACCAGATATTTTTTAAATCTTGAGTTGACGGTCCAAGCATAGCGCCAATATTCAAACTAATAATAATTATAAGCCAGCTTTGCCATTCTAAAATGTTAATTTGGGATAGAATAGAAAAAGGCAAAATGAAGATTTGGGTCAAATTAGTTGGAGCAGTAATATGAATATAATTTTGTAAGAGATAATTATTAATTAAATATAAAAAAGCAAAACCACCCAATAAAGGAGCTAAAGAAATTAAGGATTGGCCAAGTAAAGGTATTTTTGATTTATAGTGAGTTACTTTTGGTTGTTTGGAAAATATTTCAAAATTAGTAATTTTTGCACCAGTTAAAATACACATTAAAGCATGAGAACTTTCATGAATAACAATTCCTAAGTAATAAAAATATTTAATAAATGAATGATTTAAATATTTATTATTAATATAGTTACTTAAATAAGCCAGGGGAGAGATGATAATAATTAAAAGTCCTAAATTCATAATTTGATTGTTTAAGCCAGAGGTAATATAATTAAAATATACTTGATTTTTTTTAAAATATCTTATAACTTAATTATACAATAAATATATGTTTAAGAAACAGGCCGGAGGTAATCAACTTTTAGATCCCAAACAAATTTTAGAAAAACATGTTGGTTTGGGTTATGGAGACATAGTGGCTGACTTAGGTTGTGGTCCCAAGGCTTATTTTACTTTTCAGTCCGCTAGGATAGTTGGAGATAAGGGTTTGGTTTATGCTGTTGATGTTCAAAAACAAGTTTTGTCTTCAGCAGAAAGCCATGCTAAAAATCAGGGTCTTAATAATGTTCGTACAATTTGGAGCAATTTAGAAATGCATGGAGCTACTAAAATTTCTGAAAGTTCTTTAGATTTAGGAATTTTGAATAATGTTCTTTTTCAATCTACTAATATGGCTGAAATGATTAAAGAGGCCATTAGATTAATTAAGGCAGGCGGTCAGCTTTTGATTATTGATTGGAAAAATATTGGAGCACCTTTGGGGCCAGACATTAAAAAGAGAGTTAATCCAGAAAAAATAAAAGAACTTTGTGAAATATTTGGCTTAAAATTAAAAGAAGAATTTGAGGCCGGTCAATATCATTTTGGTTTAATTTTTAAAAAGTAAATAAGTCCCCGTACCTAATTTAATAAACTAAACTGTTTTCTCGCCCCAATTTTCTAATTATGAAATTAGGTGTGAGATAAATCTTTAGAAATGTCTATTATAAGTTTTCAATATCTTTTTGATGCCTATCCTCCGGCCATTAAGCCAGGAACTTTTTTTATTATTTTAATAATTTCATTATTATTTATTTTAATGGCTATTCTTTCTAAATATTTTTTTTCCAAAAAAGCCAAAGATAAATATCAAAAATTTTTATATAGCAAATTAATCAACTTTTTATTTACCGGTGGTTTGCTGAGTTTATTTTTTATACTTTTTAGAAGATTTAGGGTTCCTTATTTTCAAATTAGATTTGTTTTAATATTATGGTGGGGATTTTTATTGATTTGGCTGATTACTATTATGCAATATTATTTAAATAGAGTTCCTCAATTAAGAGCAGAAGATGAGAAAAGAAAAGAATTTGAAAAGTATTTGAAGTAAGTTTTTAGCTTGTAGGTAGTTAGCTTGTAGGGAATTAGGTTTTAAAATTTAGTATATAAGGACCGCAAGGGTCTTTTTTAGTTATAGGCCATAAGTTATAAGTCATAGATTTTAATTTCTAAAGTATTTATTAACTTATAGCTTAATGCTTATAATTTATAACTATGAATCATAGTCAAAAAATAGGTAAATTAGGTCAGCAGATTGCTGTTAAATTTCTTCAAAGCAAGAATTATGAAATTCTGGCTGAGAATATTTATTTTCGCAAAGGAGAAATTGATATTTTAGCAAAGAAAAATGATATTTTAAGATTTATAGAAGTTAAAACCAGAACCAATTTAAAATTTGGCTATCCCGAAGAAGCCATTTCAGAAAACAAAAAAGAACATTTAGAATCAGCGATTAATAGTTATATAGAAAAAAATAACATTGATCAAGAATATAGATTAGAAATAATTAGTATTGTTTTGGATTTTCAAAACAAAAAAGCAAATATTAAATTTTTTAATTAACTCATTAGGGAGTAAATCCCCACATCTTATTATTAAGTGGGGAGGGGTAAACCCCCACACTTATTCTAGGTGTGGGGGTAAATAGTAAATAATCTTTATTTTGTCAATGTTGACATTTTTTTTTAAAGTAATAAGGTATAGAAAGCAATTTAGAATTAAAAGAATCTAAATAGTTAGTTCATTGAAAATTTTAATTTAAATTAAAATTTAAAATTAATTTTAATATATGCCTATGAGAAAAAAAGTGTTTCTGATGATGGCATTTTTAGTGCTATCATTCCTGTTCTTTGCAAATGCGAACGCAGCGGAAGTAGAAATAGATCATAATGCTGAATTAGAAAAAGAATGTAAATTAAGTAGGTGTTATGTTCCAATTCCAACTTTAGTTAAGCCAAATGGTGAAACTCATAATATTAACGAAGAATTTTATTTAACTGGCTTAACCTGGAACAATACAGAAATAGATATTTATATTGATAATCAGTATTATGGACCAGCCACTGTAGTTAAGGACGATGATAGCCCTACTGGCAATTTTTATTTTTTAGTAGACGAAGAATTAAGCCAGGGCCAACATCAATGGAAAGTTATTGCTTGGACAGAAACTAGATGGCAAAGAAGTTTTGTTTCTCAAGGGGCTGTGTTTTTTTTAGAGAGTCCTAAAAGAGAAAATTTAGATTTGCCAATTACCCCTTCATCTTTAGAGGATGCAGAGGAAAGCGGAGATGAAAATGTCGTGGATGTTGATCAAAATTCAGAACTAGAAGCTGAAGAATCAGAAATTGAAGATCAAGATATAAGTGCTATTTCAGAAGAAGCAGCAACAGAAATTTTCGTTAGTGAAGAAGACATAGAGGGCGAAGTTATTATTTCAGAAAGCTCTAGTAACGAGAATTTAGAGGTTATAGAAGGCGAAAACGAGGAAATTTTAGTAAATATTGATGAAGATAAAGAAATAGCCTCAAGAGATGAGATAATAGAGAATTTACAACCAGCTACCCCAGACGAAGCTGAAAAGATAGCAGTTATAGAAGATTTAGATATTAATGAAAAACAGGTTAGAAATAGAAGTATAGGTATTTGGTTGCTGATTATTTTAATAGTTATTGTGATATTTTCAACTCTTTTTTCTGGCAAAAAAAAAGTTAAGAAAAAAAAAGATGAAGATGATAATCATCCTCAGCAAAAAGGTTTATTTAATGGAGATTCAGAATAATTAGATTATTAAAAAATCCGGTTTTAAAAGCCGGATTTTTTATTTTTAAAATTAAATAGTATATATAGCAAGACAGCTGAACCAATATAAAGATCTGCTAAGTTAAAGCTCGGCCAGATTCCTATTTCAATAAAATCTATCACAGCCCCTTTAATTATTCTATCAAATAAATTGCTAAAAGCCCCAAGAATAATAAGAATTATTAAAAAAGAATTTAAGTAGTTTTGTTTTTTAAAATTTTTAAGAAATACATATATCAATATCAGAATAATTAGAGAGACCAAAATAATTATAATTAAGGGATGTATTTTGAGGCCGAAAGCAATTCCAAGATTTGTTTCTAAGTTTAATTTTATATACTTAAATAAATAAACTCCCGAAGACGGAAGTTTATAAATGGCTAAGTATTTTGTTATTCTATCTAATAAAAAGAGGATAAATGGAAATAATATTATAATTAATTTATAGTATTTTTTTTTCATTATAAACTTTTGTTTTTACAGTCCATACATTTATTTGCCGTAGGAAAGGCCAAACATCTTTTTTCGGGAATTGCTTTTCCACATTTTTCGCATTTTCCATAGCTACCCTGCTTAATTTTTTTCAAGGCCTCGTCAATTTTTTTTAAAGATTTTTCCAAGGTTTTTTCTAAATATAAATCACTTTCAAAATCAGCCACCTCGGAAGCATTTTCATCTTCATGGTCTCCGTATTGAGGAAATTTAGCGTTATAATCATTTTCTACTTTTTCGTTTTTTTCAGCAAAGGATTCTAATTCTTTTTTGGTTTGCTCTTTTTTTTCTAACAAGATTTTTTCTATATGTTTTAATATTTTTTTGTTCATAAGTTAATATTAAATTCTAAATAATAGTAATTATTATATGGTTAATTGTTTAGAGTGTCAAATGTTTTTAGCAATTTTTAAAGTTTATTTTTTATAAATTTTTTGTTTAAATCCTCTAAAATTAGATAAAAAATGCACTTATCCACAGATAAGGTTTTTGACAAACCACAAAATATGGTATAGTGAGTATTACCAGAACTACTATATATAGTGTCTTGCTAAATATAGAAAAATCGATTTAGAGTAATGAATTATTATGCAAAATCAACAAATTTAGACATATTAAAGTTTATTTTTGAATTATTTTAAAATAAAAATTTAATAAAAATTAGAAAAACTGAATCATTATGATTCAGGAGGGGAAAAATAAAAATGGACGAAGATAAAATTTTTAGAAGAATTAAAAAAAGAGATGGCCGGGTGCTTAAATTTGACACTCAGAAAATAACTGAAGCTATTAGAAAAGCAGGTGAAGCCACAGAAGAATTTGACGAAAGAATTGCTAAAAAGCTTACTATTAAAGTTTTGGGCTTGGCTCAAAATACTTTGGATAAAAAAATACCAACAGTTGAAGAAGTTCAAGACATTGTAGAAGAAGTTTTATTAGCGTCTTCTTATAAAAAAACCGCCAAGGCCTATATCATTTATAGAGAGCAACATACTCAATTAAGAAATATTTCGGAAACAGCAAACGTAGAGCTCGTAGAAGATTATTTGAAGAATATTGATTGGCAAGTTAATGAAAATTCGAATATGAGCTATTCTTTGCAGGGTTTAAATAATTATATAGCTGAACAGATTACTAAAGTTTATTGGCTAAATAAAATTTATCCAGAAGAAATTAGGGCCGGATATCTTTCTGGAGATTTTCATATTCATGATTTAGGATTTTTAGGTGCTTATTGTGTGGGCTGGGATTTAGAGGATTTACTTTTAACTGGTTTTAAGGGTGTTGCTGGAAAGATTGAATCAAAACCAGCTAAACATTTAAGAACAGCCCTGGGCCAACTTGTTAATTTTTTTTATACCACTCAAGGAGAAACTGCTGGGGCTCAGGCCTTTTCTAATTTTGATACTCTATTAGCCCCCTTTATTAGATATGATAATTTAGATTATGACCAAGTTAAACAAGCTATGCAAGAGTTTGTTTTTAATATGAATGTTCCGACTCGAGTTGGTTTTCAAACGCCATTTACTAATATAACTTTAGATTTAGTTGTGCCCAAACACTATGCTGATAAAAATGTTATTATTGGTGGCAAGCCCCAACAAGAAAAATATGGTGATTTTGTTAAAGAAATGGATATTATTAATAAGGCCTTTTTAGAAGTTATGGCTGAGGGTGATGCTCAGGACAGGGTTTTTACTTTTCCAATCCCAACTTATAATATTACTAAGGACTTTGATTGGCAGGATAAAAATATGGAAAAATTATGGGAAATAACTGCTAAATATGGAATTCCTAATTTTTCTAATTTTATAAATTCTGATATGAATCCCGAAGATGCTCGCTCTATGTGTTGTCGTTTACGTTTAGACAATCGGGAATTAGTTAAAAGAGGGGGAGGTTTATTTGGCTCTAATCCTTTAACTGGTTCTATTGGTGTAGTTACTATTAATATGCCTCGAATAGGTTATTTAGCTAAGAATGAAAAGGAGTTTTATCAGAGACTAGAAGAGCTAATGGTTTTAGCTAAAGAGAGTTTAGAAATCAAAAGAAAAACCTTGGAAAAATTTACGGACGGTGGTCTTTATCCTTACACTAAATTTTATTTAAGAACAGTGGTTAAAAGATTCGGTGAATATTGGAAGAATCATTTTTCTACCATTGGTCTTTTAGGAATGAACGAGGCCTGTTTGAATTTTTTGGGCGAGGACATTACTACCCCAAAAGGTCATAAATTCGCTCAAGAGGTTTTAGTTTTTATGAGAGAAAAAATAATTAATTTTCAAGAAGAAACAGATAATATGTTTAATTTAGAAGCCACTCCAGCCGAAGGAACTTCTTATCGATTAGCCTTAAAAGATCAGAAAAAATATCCTGATATATTATTTGCTAATAATACAAGGGTCAAAAAGTATAAAGCCGAGCCCTTTTATACTAACTCCAGCCAATTGCCAGTTAATTATTCCGATGATGTTTTTGAGATTTTAGATTTGCAAGATTCAATTCAAACTCAATATACAGGAGGTACGACTTTGCATTTGTTTACAGGAGAGAAGATATCTAATTATGGAATCACTAAAACCTTAGTCAAGAAAATTTGTACTACATATCATTTGCCTTATTTTACCATTACTCCTACTTTTAGTATTTGTCCGGACCATGGTTATATTGCCGGAGAACATTTTAAATGTCCAAAATGTAAAAAGGAAACAGAAGTTTATTCTAGAACTGTGGGTTATATTAGGCCAGTTAAATATTGGAACAAGGGCAAAAAAGAGGAGTTTAAATTAAGAAAAATGGTGGACATAAAAAAAGCCAGTCAAAAAAAGATTAAAAAATAAGCTTGTCGTGGATACTAATAACAATAATACCAATATACGAATTGATACTAATTATACTAATATAATACGAATAGACATTCTAAATCAAAACGAGTAATTTTTGATTATTAGTATAGTATTTGTATTGTTGGTATTCATCCTGTTAAATTATTGTTTCACAATAGTATTTAACAGGATAAATTAGTATATTAGCATTAAGTAATTAAGTATTTGTATATATGAATATTGGTGGTTTACAAAAATTTTCTTTAATTGATTATCCAGGCAAAATTTGTGCAATTATTTTTACTCAGGGTTGTAATTTTAAATGTGGTTATTGTCATAATCCAGAATTAGTTAATCCAGAACAATTTATTTCTGCTTTGGATGAAAAAGAAATTATTTATTTTTTAAAGCAAAGGCAAGGTAAATTGGATGCGGTTTGTGTTACTGGTGGAGAGCCTTTATTGCAAAAAGAGATATTAAAATTTATTAAAAAAATAAAAGATTTAGGATTTTTGGTTAAATTAGATACTAATGGCACTAGACCAGAAATTTTAAGTAAGTTAATCAAGGGAAATTTGTTAGATTATATTGCTATGGATATTAAGGCTCCTTTAGAGAAATATGAAAAAATAGCAAGAGCAAAGATAAATTTAGAAAATATTCAGCAAAGCATTAAAATAATAATGAATTCAGATATTGATTATGAATTTAGAACAACCATTGTTAAATCGCAATTAAGCCCAGCAGAGATTAAAAAAATAGCCCAACTTATTCAAGGGGCTAGATTATATATTATGCAGAAATTTGTGGCTACTAAGGCCAATAATCCAGAGTTTTTAAAACAAAAAACTTATACTGATGCTGAATTTGAAAATTTAAGGAAAGAATTATTAAAATATGTTAAAGATTGTCAGGTGAGATGATTGGTCATTAGTAACCTGTAACCCGTAATTTGCAATTCGTAATTAGTAACTGGTAGTTAGTTACTTTTTTTGTTTATTTTTTTTCAAAGATTATTTCTTGACCAGTGTTTTTGATATAAAAAGTATTATCCTTAAACTCGGCAGGGGCCGGTTTTTTATTTATTTTATAGTACAAATAAATATTTTTTAATTGAGGAATAATTAAACCTAGCTCAGCTATATCACAAAAAGCATAATCATCATTAAAGCTATTTTCAGAGTGAAACTCTAATCTATTAGGATAATTAGGGTCAGAGAAAAACCTATTTCCTTTAGTAAAAGATAGATAGGTCATATATTCTTGGTCTTGAAAATAATATCCCAGCAAACCAGTCAGTAAATAAAATTGGGCTCCTAAAGCAGTTGGACGGTGGCCTAATTGGGCGGGAACTTTTCCGCTAGAAAAACTTATTTTTTTAATATTTTGATACATTTTTTGAGCTAAATATAAATATTTGTTTTGCTGGGTTAATTCTCCGTAAATCATCAGCATAAAAGCAGAAAGAGTGTGATAATGAATAGAAAAGTCCTGAAAATTATTTTCTAAATACCAATAATCTGGATTAATAGATTCAAAGATAGCTTGGTCAATTTTATTTTTAATTAATTGTTCAAAATAAGATTTTTTTTCAGCACTAATAATATTATTTTCAGCCAAGTAATTTATAATATATTGCCAATGAGTCCCAGATACTAGGGCACGGTTTTCAGTATCTTCGGCCTTAATACCTGCTTCAGTATAATTTTTAATGATATTTAAGATGGCAGATTTAGACGAGGGGGACATTAAATTAGGAAATTCATCTAGTATTCTAATGGCTAAAAAATGAACCTCAGCATCAGCAAAAGATTGTGATTCAGGCGCTCTGGAGATTAATTCTTGATAAGCATTAAATAATCCTAATTTTATTTTTTGTTGAGCTTGGGAATTATTATTTAGGGCTTGATATTTATAATAAAAAGGCAGAGAGATTAATTCTCTGGCTTGTTTAGGAGCAACAAATTCATTAATTCCATAATCAGGAATAGCATATTGTAAACCGTGTTGGTCAAAATGTTTGGCATAGCGATTATAAAAATACTGGACATAATTATCCAGGGAATAATTTTTTTGTTTGGCCGATATTAAGTGAGGATAAATTATTATAGCTAAAATTAAAAATATAGAAATAGTTTTTTTCATGATTTTATTTTAGC
The DNA here is from genome assembly GCA_964486685.1 of uncultured Gammaproteobacteria bacterium. GTDB lineage: Bacteria > Patescibacteriota > Patescibacteriia > UBA1558 > S5-K13 > JAIOTH01. Next base: position 1,734 of record CAZAOE010000027.1, on the reverse strand, counting down.
AATTAAGTTCTTTATAAACAAACAAAATTTTGAATAAAAGATTTTTTAAGTTTACTGGTCGGGGTGGCGGGATTTGAACCCGCGATCTCAGGACCCCCAGCCCTGCACATTAGGCCAGCTATGCTACACCCCGGGATGTAAATTTTCAATTTTTAATTTTACCTGCCTGCCGGCAGGCAGGAATTTTAAATAAATTTTAAAACAATTTTTAATTATTAAATTATTAATTAAATGTGGCTGCGCCATCCGAAGCTCTGCTTCACAGAGCGAAGGATGGTGGACCTGAAGGGACTTGAACCCTTGACCTCGACATTGCGATTGTCGCGCTCTAGCCAACTGAGCTACAGGCCCAAAGGATAATTTTAAATTACAAATTTTCAATTTTAATTTCACCCTGTTAAATAATATCACAAGGTGATAATTTAACAGGGTTAATTTTCAATATTTCAATTTTAAATTTTAAATAATAGGACTTCTTTTAAAAACTGTCTGTCCTGAGCAAAACGAATAGTTTTGGCCGCGCCATAAACCTGACCTCGAGCTTGCCTGCCGGCCAGCAGGCGAGTCGAAAGGGAATGGTTTATGGTGGGCCCTATAGGATTTGAACCTATGACCTCCTCGATGTGGACGAGGCGCTCTACCACTGAGCCAAGGACCCTAGAAATCAATTTCCAATTACCAATTATTAATTTCCAATAAAAATTCCTTTTTAAAATAACTACTTGTCCCGAGCGACCCGAAGGGGATCCGAGGGAAGTCAAGGACCCACACGAATGCAAATAACAAATTACCTGTCTGCCGACAGGCAGGCAAATTTCAAATAACAATTTGAGATTTTTAGAATAAATGGCCGTGCCATCCGAAGCCAGGCTGAGCTTGGCGAAGGATGGTGGGCATGGCGGGACTTGAACCCGCACGGATAAAATCCATACGCTCCTGAAGCGTACGCGTATACCAATTCCGCCACACGCCCAATGTTTAAATAATATAATAGTAATTTGTTTCTGTAGCGATTAAACTAATGGCAAATTTTATAATTTTAACCAATAAATTCATAATCACTGAATTCAAATAAATGATTATGAATTAGCGAGAAAATATTTTTTTCGTATTTTTTCCATATTTCTTCGTAATTTTTGTAACTCCCGCATATTTTTTCATAATTCGGATATCTTTCCTTTAAGCCCTCTTCTGATTTATAGAGTTTTTTACTAAATTCCATAAGTGCTTCCTGGATTTTGGGCAAACATTTTTTTAGTGAAGCGGGAAGGGACCTTTTTATTTTTTTAGGAAATTTTTTTGTTTTGATAGAATAACAAAATTGATCTATCAATATGAGAGAAAAATTTTTGATTTTTGCTATTCTATCTAAATTTTTTCTTTTGCAATCAGAACAAAGTCCCCACGAACACCATGCTTTAGTATTGGGACAATCTTTTTTTGATAAAAGAGCTTTCCACATCTTATACAATATCTTTTTTTTAGCCCATTTACTACTTTCAGGTGTTTTGAACATTTTTTTACTTTATTCCACTCACTACTATTTTCTTCTTTTCTGATTATTTCTGCCCCACAGACAGTACAATATTTTTTTGTATCTGCTTCTTTTTTAAGAGTTGTAGCTATAATACAGGCACAAGCTTTTCTGTCGGACCATTTTCCATTTATTGGATCAGGCATTTTTTATCCATAATGCTATAAATTAATTATAAACTAAATAAATACATAAGTGTT
>CAZAOE010000026.1:0-11866 GCA_964486685.1 uncultured Gammaproteobacteria bacterium | reverse complement strand
TTTTATTTAATAATGCTTTGTTTAAAAAGGGATTGACTTAATTTATAGGTATATTCTTAAAAGCCGATGAGCCATAGAATGAAAAGTGCCTCCCCATAAATTTAATTTATCTTTTTTAGAAAAACCTAAAATATTTCTAACCCTATTCATCATTTCATTGGCCGCTTTATTAGTAAAGGTTAAAAGTAAAATTTTCTCTGGATTCACGCCTTGATTTATCAACCAAGCAACTCTATAAACTAAAGTTCTGGTTTTACCTGAACCAGCTCCTGCTAAAACTAAATGCGGTCCTTGACCAGCAGTTACCACTTTATATTGTTCTGCATTAAGTTGTTTTTTAAAATCTATTTTCACAAAATTTAAAATTATAAAATAATCCGTAATTCGCAATTCGTTATTCGTTATTCGTTGTCCTTGTATCTTACAACTTATTACTAACTATTATAACATAAATCTCCATTGACCTTTTATAAATAAAAATATATCATAAAAATATTAGGGAGGAAAAGTTCCTCTAAAAATAAACAAGCCTGAAGGGAGGCTTATGGTTATTAAGGTATTAATAATAATGTTGGTTTTATTCGTGGAGGAAAAGCTGAATAAGATATCCCTTTTATTTTTACAGCGCTTTTTATTCGAATTCGACTAGAGAATTCTCACACCTTTCTTCAATTCCTCGAGTAATTGGCCCCTAGAGAGAATTATTTACTGATCCAATTCTCTTTTATTGATAATAAGTGGCGGAATACTTTAAAAAAAGGAGTTTGCCATGAAAAAATTTAAAGGGATCCTTTTTGTCTAACCTAATTCTGTAAGAGGTAAAACAGGAAGGATTCTAACCTCTATATACCCAGTCGTAATTTGACTGGGTATTTTTTTATTCCCCACTTTCTGAAAAAAATGATGGGGGTTTGGCAAAAATCTCTAAAAGTTATAAAATAAATACAGAAGAGTTAAAAAATCTTTTCTTAAAAATAAACGGGTGAGATATCCCTAAGAGAAGATGACTCTTTAGAGAGGAGGAATCGCAGAAATAACCTTTATCTGCCCATGTTGTCGCAAAAGGATAACTGTTGATAATCATAGTTCTGAAAAAATTGAAAATCCTATTCGAAATCGTTTGTGTAAAAAATGTGATCGCCCAATCTTTTTTGGACGATTAACTAACACATTTCTCCAAAAAAGGTCTTTGGCGCAAAAACACGCCTAAGTCCTTTCCCCCAGCACATCAGTGTTCTGGGGGTTTATTTTATTTTCTAAAAAATATTGCTATACTAAAAATGTAAAACGAAAAACGAAAAATTAAAAATATAAAATATAAAATATAAAAATTAAAATAGTTTTAAACTTTGAGCCTTAAATTTTAAACTTTTTTATGCGCCAATACAACCTCATACAATTAAGAAAAGAATTATTTCAAATTGATTCTTTAACTGACAAGGAACGAGGCATTGTTTTTAATGAATTAAAAAAATATTCCGGTGGAGGTGGAATATCTTATCTGGAGCTTTATAATATCATTATGAAACTCCGTCGCGAATATAAAATTTCTGAAATTGATGAAAAATATTTGAAAAGATTATTAACTTATTTAAAATAAATTAATAATCTTCCAAATACTTATCTCCAACTTTGCATAAATCTCTACCCTTTTTTCCAAAATCAGAATTTTCAATTAAAGTATCTAAAATCCCAAATAATTCTCTTATTTGACCTGGGTTTAATATGTCCCTCAATGTCTCTAATGATCCTTTTTCATCTAGTTTAAAAATTAAGGCTAATTTTTTTTGTCTATCTAAGTCATATTCCTTAAATACTTGTTTGTCTTCATCGCTAATTTTAGAAAATAATTCTTGAATATTTTTTTTCTCTTCTTCACTAAGTTCATCTGGTAATTCTATATATTCTTCGGCTAATTTCTCGGTTGTATTTTTCATAATTTTTATTTTAATAATTAATTTATTATATAAGCTTAATAAAAATAAAACTTTTAGTCAATTGATTTCAATCTTCAATAATTTTTTCTATTCTTTTTGTATAAAGCATATGTGTAGAAAAATATTATTATTAAAAATTATAAAGATGTGTTATACTAAATATGATACCAATTGATACTTTTAAATTACTATGAAATTGGATAAAAATCAAATCTATACAACAGAAGAAGTGGCTAAAATTCTTAAAGTTGCCCCAATTACCGTTAAGAGATATATTGCCGAAAATAAAATTCCCTCAATTAAATTTAATGGCCTTAGAAGATTTAAGGGTGAGGATTTGTTTAAAATTTTAAAAAGCAAAAAACATGATAAAAAAATGGATTAATACAATTCAAAATATTGATTGTCTTAATGGCCTAGGATTATTACCCGATAATTCAATTGATTTGATCTTTACAGATCCTCCTTATGGTTTAAACAAGGCAGGGATAAAAAATGATAACAATTTGGATTTATTTTATTCTATCTTACCAGAAAGCTATCGGGTCTTGAAAAATGATGCGTTTTTAATAACATTTTTTAGCACAAAATTTCTACCAGATATTTTTAAAAATAATCCATTTCAATATTTTTGGAATTTTGTCTTATTTTGTCCCAATGGAAGAGTGATGTCGCCAATCGGATTTACTAAATATATGTCCTGTATAGTATTTAAAAGGGGTAACCCAAAAATGATTAAAAAGGACAAGGATATTTTTACAGATACGCCCGGGAAAATGATAGAACCCGATGAAGGATTTATTAATCACCCCACACCCAAACCTAAAACTTTTATAAAAGAACTTTTGACGATGTTTTCAAAAAAAAACGATATTGTTCTTGACCCATTTATTGGTAGTGGAAGCACAGCAGTTGCTTGTAAACAATTAAAAAGAAATTATATAGGATTTGAAATCAATTCAGAATATTGCGAGTTGGCTATAAATAGATTAAATAAATTTTAATATGCAAAATAAACAGGAAATTTTAGGTCAATATTTCACCAAGATTGAAATAGTTAAAAAACTATTAGATTTATTATTAGATTATAAAAAATACGAACAAGATATAGATATTTTAGAGCCTTCATCTGGGACAGGCAATTTCGTTAAAGTTTTAAGACAAAGAGGATTTGAAAGAATTAACGAGTGCGAAATAGATCCAGAATTAACAAAAAATCCTTCCGACTTTTTCAATTTATCCGTAAAAAATAAATATGATTTCATTATAGGCAATCCTCCGTTTAGTAAATATAACCTAAAAGAAAGTTATTTCTTTCCAAAAAATTATTTAAAATCAAAGGTTTTATTGCTTGATTATTTAACAAAAGCAGATCTGAAAAAAGAAAAAGGGAAAATTGAGAACATTTTTATATTAAAATCATTAAAACACCTGAAAAATAAAAATTCCACTATTGGTTTTGTCTTGCCTATTTCTTTTTTTATAAAAAATAAAAACAAAAATGTTAAAAATGAAATTTTAAAATATTTTTCAACAATTATTGTCTATCAAAACGATAAAATTTGGTTTGACCGTAATATTCCTTGTTGTTTTGCTATTTTTGCCAATACCGAAAAACTTAAAAACAAAATTGTTGCTATTTACGAAAATGCTACGAAAAATAAAGAAGTTTTTGATATAAAAAACATAAACGAAGAATTAATACCGCAGATAATTTTTCATAAAAATAATGGCTATATTAAAAATGATAAAGGTATTCCATTATCAGAATATTTAGAAGACAAGAAAATCAAGGTTAAAAAATCCTACAAAGAAAACAATATTTCGGCTAAAAATATTCTTACAAAAAACAAAATAGTTTCTAATAAATCAATTGAGGATTATAAAATTGCAGTAGTTCGAGTAGGAAACACAAGCGTGGGCAAATGTGGCTTAATCAATATTAAAAAAGATATTCTGAATGATATGTTTTATATTTTTGATGTTAAAGATCAATACAAAAAAAATAAACAGATGAAAGAAATCATCTGCAAACAAATTAACGATAGGATTGATTATTTCAGAAATATTACTTGCCGGGTAGGTAGTAAATCAATCAAAAAAGAAGACGTCTATAATTTTAAAATCACGATTTAATAATTGAATCTATTATATTAATCAGATCGTCTTTATGATTTTTGGAAGCGTGGGCCAATGTGATTGTTATTTCTTCTACGTCTTGTGTAGATGGTGTCCACTCACCAAAACAACCGCTACCCAATGCTTCCGCGTCTCTAATTTCGCCGTTAGTATTCTTTATTTTTAAAAACTGATTATTAAACGGGATTAAAACATACATATGGGGATGAGGCTCAAGACCAAAATTACCTAATTTAAAAGTTATTCTTACTTTTAGTCCTGAAGAAAATTCTTTTTCAAAAGAAGAAAAATTTTCAGTATATTGATATATTTTAAAACCCTCAAAAATCTTGATCTCTTCCCTTTCTACCTTAATAGTTTCTCTTTTTGAATATTTAGACTCCTCTGCAAATTTTTTTATTTCTTCCATTCTTTGAATTAATTTTTTAATATCATTCTCGGATTCAAAAAATTTTTTAACTAAAAGCTGATTTTCGTCATTAGTTATCATCCATTCTATAAAATATTTTGGATCTTTTAATGTTTTAGTTGGGCTACTTACATGATTGCCGTGTTCGTCAGCAATTCTAATTCCACCCTGAGATCTAAACAAGGGTAATTTGATTTTTTCATTATTTAGTTCAATTTTAATAGCCATATAGTTAAATTATAACATAAAAAGTTCCAACATTGGAAATCCACCCCATATGCTTCAAACATGAAAATCTGGCGGTGGGAGAAGCCCCGTTATTCAACAGGGTAAAGATTCTCACTTATTTTAAATTGGCGGTGGGAGAAGGATTCGAACCCTCGGTTCCGTAAACGGAACATCGCATTTCGAGTGCGACCCATTCAACCACTCTGGCACCCCACCGCATTCTTTTATCTTAAACCGCCCCCGCAAAGCGGGGTCCCGCTACGTCCCGCAGACGGGACTACGCGGGATATGCGACCTCTCCTCTAAACTAATCTTAAACTAAATCCCCACACCTTGCAAAGGTGTGGGGATAAAAAATAATAGCCCGCAACTATTATCTTCTCTAAAATTAACAATAAAAAACTAACTTACAACCATTTCTTCTTTATAAACACATAGACAAACACCATAGCCAAGCCAATACACAAAATCATTATATACCAAAAAGCAAAAGGATTGGCTGCTAAAGGCAAACCAACATTCATTCCATAAATACTAGCTATAATAGTAGGGATGGTCATAATAATTGTGAAAGAAGTCAAAAATTTCATGACTTTACTCAAACGATTAGTAAAAATAATCTGATAAGAATCTCGCAAGCTCTGAATACTTTTAATACTGATCTCACACAAATCCGCTGACTGATTAATGCTAATAATAGTGTCTTCCAATAAATCCTCATCATAGCTATAAAGCTCAATATATCTTCCCTTAGAAATCGTTTGAAATACGCTCTGCATAGGAACTAAAGCCGAGGTGTATTGGTTTAAAATTTCCTCATTTTCTATTAAATTAACAATGTCCGCGCTATCTATATTTTTAATATGCTTTTTTTGAAACCAAACACTATTCTTTGCTAATTTAACTTCCTTAGTAAATTTTTGTGATACTAAAAGCAATAAATAAATTAATAATTTACCTCTTTGAGCGGTGGCTATGTCTAGATTTTTATCTAAAACTAAATTAACAATATCATCTTTGGTGTTAGACATGGTTATAAAATACTTTTTTGCAATAACAATTGTTAAAAGTTGAGTATATAAAATTTCCTCTTCTTTCCTTTCTCTAGGAGTTCTAAGAAAAATAATAACCGTGGTGCCGTGTCTTTCAATACGCGGCAATTCATAAGGATCTAAAGTATCTGCCAAATCCGCATAGTCCAAATTAGTTAATTGAGAAACTTTTTCTAAATCTTCCTTTTGCACATTCTCCATATTTAACCAAGCCCCGTCGCGCAAAGCTGGTATTTTTCTAAAGGTCTTACCGGTTCTAGTTTTAAAATAAATATCCATAATCCTATATATTAAATTTACAATTATCAATTTTCAATTTGAATTTAATAACCAATAAATCAATTATCAATTTATACTAATTTGAAAATCATTCACCCTGAACCAGTTATCGGTTCAGGGTAAAGTCGAAAATAGAAAATAGTAATTGAAATTAGATAATAGAAATTCGGAATTAACTATTTTCAAATTTCGAATTTTTATTACGAATATCCCCGCCTGCCAACGCCTAATGCCCTAGGCTATGGCGGGCAGGTAATTTCGAATAACTAATTTCAAATTGTTTATTGAAAATTTACCCTATCACCTTTTTTGCAAAATAATATCAAAGAATTATTTCAAAAAAATTATATAATAAAATTAAAATATCAAATTTTTAAAATAAAAGGCGAGGGGTTAAATGTAAATTGAAAATTTCAAATTGATAATTAAATACGTATTTTATTAAAATCTCTAAACAAATTCTTACTTAACTATCTTCGTCTGATAATGTTTAGTTAAGTCCTTATCTATATATATTTCTTTAAAATAAGGTCCCCACTCTAATTGATAATATTGGTCATAACTATAAGTATTTTGCGGGGCTTTAATCTTAAAACGGAAAGTATAGACCTTGCCTGGTTCAACATCGCGTTTTACTTTTTCTATTGCCATGCCTGATATCCAGTTCTCGTGCCGAAAATAACTGGAAGAAAAAGGATTAACACTACTATAACTTCTTAAAACTAAATTCTCGTCCCAAATTTCTGAACCAACATTTTTTACTTTAATAGAAATATATTTTTCTGAACCAGCCTGCATTTCTTCTGGAACACTTTCATATATTAATTCTGCGGCGTATTTCACCGTCATATTAGTAACAAACTTCCCGTCGCCAGTAGGGAACTTATTATATTTCCAAGAATTTATCTTTTTCCAAATACTTAAATCATATTCATATTTACCAACTTCATTTACTTTACTGTAGAAAGTAAAACTAGCTGTCTCGCCCGGCAACACCCGCCATTGATTCATTTGAGCATAATGTTCAATTCCTGAAGAAATCCATTTTAAATACACATCATATTGATACCAAGGCATTGTGCCCACATTTTGATATTCAACAGTAATAGTATTGGTTTCGTTGGCTTCTAAGGCGCTGGGAATTCCTTTTTTTAATTGAGCATCATAACGAAAAGTTCGATTTAAATCAAATCCAACATCACTATCTGCAAACCAACCATGACTATCCAAGACCAAAATATATTTACCAGATTTATATTTTTCATAATCTGACTTTATAGGTATTGTTAATCTTAAAACCTCTCCAGGTGTAACTGACTTTCTTTGTGAATAAACAGCAATGTCATTTTTCATTGATTCTTCTAAAACAAATGAGCTGGTTTTGGAAAGTATTGGAATCTGTGACTTATACTTACTATCTATTAAATATAAACTCTTTTCGTCTTCATTATTCCATGTTCTAGTACCCATATTTAAATATTCTACCCATAGAGCTGTGTCCTGACCTTCAAAAACATTTAATTCTTCATCGCTACTGCCAATTATTTGCAACATATAATCAGTAGAAATTGTGGCTCCCTTATCTCTAATAGTAGAAGTTGGGTCACCAAAATATCTTTGCCAGACCCGCCAAAAAGTATAATTGCCTCTGATATGCGGAGTATAAGTATATAAATTAGCCGTAGGTTGATTACTAGGTTTAATTAATGTTCCGTCTATAGAATAGGTCTGGCCAGCTTTTTTAATATATTGATAAATACCAGCATGGTCAGAATAAAATCTCATAGCTCCGGCAACATTATCAATCTGTTTTCCAAAACCCTTATACTTTTGGATATTTGGATCACTTAAAGAACATCCGTCACAAACTGCATAACCACCGGCCCAATCTAATCTTTTGTCTGGAGGGGTTCCTTCCCACTGGATTAAGCCCTGTTCTTTTTGTAACATTACTAAAATATGTTTTGGATTTACCTGATATCTTTGGGCTGCTGAATAAATTATTGCTGCTGCGCTCATTTTAGTCATTATTTGACAATTGCTTTGGTCTGAACCTGTCTTAATATCACAATTAATTGGCCAACCATTAGTATAATAATTAGCTAAATAAGATTTTTTTTCTATTAAAAAATTCTGGATTTCTGCTTGACTCATAGAATTATAATCAAACATCTGAAACTGAGAAATAATATAATTCTGATCAAAATCCGGGTCATATTCTTGAGCTTGCGCTTTAAAAACAAAATTAAAAATATTAGTTAATAAAAATACACTAATTAAAAAAGGGATTTTAAATTGACATCTCCGCATAATTTGTATTAATAAATTTTTTTAACTTGTTCTTGAAGATACTCTTTTACTTCACTAAAACTAACCCGATTACTATTTTTAAATCTTAATGGCTCTTTTTCTATATCATCAAAAAAAACTATACTTTTCAAGACTAAATTCAAATCTATATTAGAAAATTTCTTTTCCATCATTAATAATAATACTGGCAATTTGACTTTCTTTAAAATATAATATAAATCAACATAATCCTTATTAGTCGCCCGGCTAATAAGAGTGGATAGCTTCATACAGCCAATATCAACCACAGAAGCTAAATTAAAATATTCCGCTTTTATTAATTTATCCATTAATTTATATTTATAAGTAAAAAAACTTAACTTAATTTTCTCGTCAATTATCAGGCTTAAGGTATTTTTATCCTCTTGAACTTTTGCTATTTTATGTCTTTTAAAAATTTCTTGCAATTTTTCAAATAATTGCTTGGTATTAATGGGTTGAACAGAAAAAAAATCGAAATCCAGACTGTCGCGATGACCAATTTGCAAAGCTAAAGCAGTTCCGCCAGCTAGATAAAACTCCTTTTTAAACTTTTTAAAAAGGGGCAAAAAATTTAATCTTTTTTTATCTAAAATATTATAAAACATATTATCCTATTTAATTTTTCTATTACTATTTTTGCTCTTGACCCTCATAATTAATGACCAAAAATTCAAGGACTTTTTGTTCCATTCTCCGGGTAGGGGATTAATAACTAATTTTTTAATATCCTCTTTATTATATTGCCGAAAAAGCCAATCCGTGGCTCGTTTAGAACCTAAATTAAGAACATTAGTAATGATTCTTTTTTTATGATTTTCTAAATCTATTTTTTTAATATTATAAGACCATAAATAAGGCCAAACATATTTAGGAATAATTTTTGTCTTTTGTGTAAGCATAAAAATATAAGATTTAATCTTTCTCTTATTTCATTATAACACAGGAATTAAATTAAAATAAATTTTCCGTCTTTATTTAATAAAAAAGGTAAACCGAAAAAGCTTACCCTTAACTTATAATTTAATCATTCTTAAAATAAATCTCTTTATTGACCTATCACTGAAGCTATAAACTCAAAAATATCGCTAGCTAAAACTCCTTCTCCATATTTTTTACAAGCCAGCTCGCCAGCACAGCCATTAATATAAGCGGCTACTTGAGCGGCTTCAAAAGGTTTTAATCCTCTAGCAAGGAGAGTCCCACAAATTCCACTAAGTGTATCACCAAAACCGCCCTTTGTCATAAAAAAAGAACCGGTTTTATTTAAAACAACTCTTTCACCATCAGATATAACGTCAATATGACCCTTAAGCAAAATAATTGTTTTTAGTTTATTGGCCCATTTTTTTACTTTTGCTTTTCTGTCTTCCAACTCAAGCTTAACTCTTTCACCAGTTAAAACTTCAAATTCTCTATCATGTGGTGTAATAATAGCTTTTTTATTTTTTATAATATCTTTTTGTTCGGCTATAGCCCAAATTGCTTCCGCATCAATAACTAAAGGCATATTAATCTCTTGGATAATTTTTCTAATGGCCTGATGAGTCTTTTTATTCTTGTCTAGACCGCAACCAATAATTAAAGATTGAAAGCCCTGAGACAATAACAAAATTTTAGCTACATGTTTTGGTTCTAACTCGCTTTCTAGGGGGTAAGTAATTAAATCCGGCCCAAAACCAGCTGCTATGTCCATTGCTCTTTGGTGGCCAACCAAAGTAATTAAATCTGCCCCACTTCTCAGGGCCGCCAAAGCATTAAAAATCGGCGAGCCAGAATATCGCTTGCTTCCAGCTATAATTAAAACATAGCCAAATTGACCTTTATGAGACCATAAATTTCGTTTAGAATAAATTTTTTTTAGACCCACCATCTTAAATCTTAAATTTTTATATTTATAATACTTTCAATATAATCTTCCTTTAATTCTTCTGATTGGTCAATATCCAGTGAAGCTCCCCCAACAGGAGCTGAGGGCTTCTGCCAATACAATGCGGGGTAATAAAACCATCCGCCTCGGCTCTCGCCTCGCTGAAGCTTCGGTGAAGCGGGTCGCCAAAGGCGAGACGGGCTACATAATTTTACTAACAATTTCAAAAATTATTCTTTATAAATTATATATCCGGCAATAATTAACCACCAAATAATTGCTAAATCATTTTTAAAATAAGGCACCTCTACAATCCCCTGAATAATAATAGCTAAAAATGCTATAAGTAGAATTAAATTTTCTTTTGATAAATTGCTAGTTAGTTTAATAATCAACAAAATACTTAGCCATAAAAAACCAATTAAGCCAAAAATTCCTAAACTAGTCCAAAAGTTTAACCAGATATGATGTGGATATAAAAAAATTTCAATATAGTCTGTCTGATGATAAGGCACTATTTTTTCTTGATAAGCCCCTAAGCCGGTACCTAAAATCGGATAATCTTTTAAATAAGCAATTGTTTCTGAGCACATTTGCCGACGCACTTGACCAGATAAATCTTGCAATAATATTTTTTGTTTTAAAGTATAATCCACAGTTCCGGGCTCATCTATTTGCTGAGGAGCTTTAACAACAAAAGGTAATAACAAAGAAATTAAAACAATCAATAAACTAATTATTAAAATAAGCTTTTTGTTTTTAATAATTTTAAATAAAATAAATAAAATTAAACCAGCAATAATAGCAATTAAAGCCGACTCTGAACCAGCCCAATAAATAACAATAACTGACAATATTAAAGTAATTATATTAAAAAGTTTTAACCAAATCTTTTTGTCTCGCAATAAATTTATAAAACTTAAGAAAAAAATTGGTAATAAAATCAAACCATTTGCATTCGGATACCCAAAAAGAGTTGTTACTCGGCCTTGCTCTAAAATATTAGTAGTATTAAAAATAAAATTTCCGGTTAATTTCTGGTATAAAGCTATTCCAAAAATAAAAAATACTAAAATTTGTAAAGCATAAATACAGTTTTCAAAAAAAGATTTTCTTTTTCTCGCCACGTCCTTCACAAAGGGTTGTAACCCCTTGTTATTAGAGAGAAAAGAAGAAAAAACCAATAACATGAAAAAGAAAATTGCTTCTAAAAAATAGGCCTTAAATAAACCCAAAGCCGCTATTGTATTATCAGCTACAAAAACAGCAATATAGGCCATAATTAAAATTAGAATAATTGGCCAACGAAAGGATTGAAAAATATTTTTCTTACTTTTAAAATTATCTCTAAAATCTTTAAATAAGCTGGGAATGTTCTTAAAATTCTTAATGAAAAAAATCAAAACCAAAACCCAAATTATGCCGGATAATAAATTAAAAGGTAAATTAAAAATTTCAAACTGCACCCGATAAGTTGGCAAGAGTAAAAAAACTAAATATAAAGCCAGCTTAAAATTCTTCCAAGCCAAAACTCCAAATAAAATATAAAATAAAATTATAATTAAACTCTCCATAATGCTATAAATTAATTATAAACTAAATAAATACATAAGTGTTAAAATTA
>CAZAOE010000025.1:0-12005 GCA_964486685.1 uncultured Gammaproteobacteria bacterium | reverse complement strand
AAATTAATGATTTTGGTAAATTTAGAGTGTTACCTATGTATCTCATCTTCTTCAGGGTAAATCACTAAAAAACAAAAAAGTCCTATTAAGTTAAATCTAACAGGACTTTTTTTAAAATAAATTTATATCATTCTATCGGTGTACCTACGGTATAATCCATGAAAAATGCTGTTGATAAATCATGAACTAGAGAAGCCCAGTTATCACCATATAATTCTACGGCTTTTTCTTCTGTTTTAATCCATTGAATCAAACCATTTTCTCCTACCATATAAACTTTGGGAAAGGCCTGCATTTTAAATAAAGAACCTGAACTATAAGGAACATTTACTCCTAAAGTATAAGTATTTAATTCTTCTTCAGATATTGTTTCTACAAATGAGAAATCATCACCAAAATAAGATTCCCAAATAGATTGATTTGGATAAGTGTGCATAATATCACTACTATCTAAAAAATAAACAGCTGTAATACTTTCTTTTTTAACCCATCTGCCTAAAGTCCAAAAAGAATCTTCTATAATTAAGCCCTCTTCAGTATCTACTGTTCCTGGAACGCCAGCAATTTGAAAAACAGCAAATCTAGTTAAATGATTCGCCGTAAAAGAAACCTTTTTATTAGTAAAGTCAAATTCCGCTCCCACAATCAATTCCCACTTATCTAAAGCTCGATTATAATAATAAACTCCTAAATCTGAAACTTCTGCTAAATCCGGCACTGTTAAAGTAATAGTTAGATCACTGCTAAAACTAGTTACTGATTGACCACTATTATTTACAGCATTAACATTAAAAACCGCATTACCTATTAAAATAGCACCCATAGTATTGGTGGGAGTTAAACCACCGGTTAAACCACCTTGAGCAGCGGAAAAAGTAGTAGTTTGACTAACTGAACCCTCTGGTATTTCTACTGTTACTGAAGAACTATCGCTAAAACTTTGATTTAAAGTTCCGGTTTGAGTGGTTAAAACGCTTAAAGGAAGGTTAAAACTACTAACTGAAGTGGGACCAGAAGCTGCGCCTCCTCCTCCGCCGCCTCCTCCTCCGCCGCCTTGTATAACTGTTTGAGTATAAGTAGCAAAGTTAGTAAAGTGTTTTGTCCATATTACTAAATCAGAACCAACATTTATTTTACAATTACCACCAGCAGCAAGTGAATCCCCAGCTATCTGAGTATCCGCGCTACAGGCCGTAGTAATTTTTGTGAAAACTTCATTTCTAGAATATCCTACATATTTACCTGCTGCACCTGGAATTAAAAGACGGACAGCTTTATTAAATGTCAATTCAGTATCACTATAACCAATTTCAATTACTGATGAAACGCTCGCAGTATATCCAGAATCAGGAGTAGCGGTTACTGAACTATTACTTTCTATTGTAGGTACATTGATAATGCTATTCCACCCAGTCGGACCGGTAATAATTGTATCTGTAGGAATAGCTACTTCAATCGGCGTTGCAAATGTATCTGTTGTTACGCTTAATGCTATTTCAGGCAATGTTGCCGTTATATTATCTCCATTGTCGGTTGTTAAAGAATTAATATCAATAGTTGCATTTGTAACAGTGCTTGGAACGGTAATAGATGTATCATGAGGAGAAGTTATAACTACTTCTGTTTGAGTAGTATTTACTGTAACCGTTGGAGTAGCGGCAATTTGTGTTGAAGCTAAAACTACTACATCTACATTAGTTGCATTTAATATTGCATTTCCTGCTAAATCTTTAACCGCAGTTTCAACAAAATTTATCCTTATTGTTTTATCTTCTATAAAAGTTGTAGATGAAATTGAAATAGTTGCTATTGGCGCATCTGTATCACTATTATCCCAAATTACTGAATTTACTTCTGAAGCAACTGATATAGGAGTGGAAGTTCCAGTCGCATCATTTGAAATTGAATCTAATAAAAGTGCTCTATCAGATATTGCTAATGTGTCTGCATGTAGCGCATCATTAAATCTTATTACTAATTCTGTTCTATCACCCTCAACTGGTCCAGTAAGATAAGCTATTGGTATAGTAGTATCAATTGTAAAACTAGTAACTGATAAAACATTGCTGGCATTACTAGTGGCATCAGTTACTGTAATAGTACAATCACTATAAGTTCCTTCTGCAAGTGTACTAAAAGTAATAGTGTTATCATCAGCTGTGGCTTCTGTAGTAGCGCTTGTACAGCTACCTCCATAAGAAATGGTTCCAGCTTCAGTTGAACTAAATGTATAACTAGGAGTGGTATCATTAGCTGGAGTTGGTACAGGAGTAACTTCCGCTATAGTTGAACCTGTGTCATCTACTGTTAATATCGCTGTAGATGGACTTGAATAATTGCCTGCTATATCAATTACAAATAATCGATAACTTCCTTCATCTGCTGGAGCAGAAATTGTAGTTGCTGTTCCTCCAGCCGTTGTCATTGTAGCTCCAGCAGTAAATGAAGTTGTTCCTAAGGGAGCAAACCAGACATTATTATCTGCATCTCCTGAACTTACAATATCAACACTTGTTCCACCTTGTTTAGAAGTACTGGTATCAAAAACTGTATCTTGATTAACTGGAGCAGTATTATCTACTGTAAAAGTTGCTCCACTTGTTGGAATAGAAGTAATGACATTTCCAGCTAAATCAGTACCCGTACTTAAAGTAATTGTTCCGGTTCCATTTCCAGCTGGAACATCTAAATCATAATAATAATGAGTGGTATCAGATTGAGTCATTTCAGTTGCTGTAAGATTGGAAATATCACCATCATAAGCTATGGCAATTTGAGGTATTGGATCATCTTTCATTACCTCATTAAAAGTAGCTGTTATTGTTAGTGTATCAGCATTCTTAACTGCATGGTCAATTGAATAAGTGATACCAGCTGTTGGTTCCTTGGTATCAACCGTGTAATTTGGAGAACTAGATATAACTTCGGGAGCATTTCCAGCTGTATCAGTCCAAACTATCCCAACACTAATAACATTTGTTGCCTCTTCCATATTATCTGTTGGAGTATATGTTGCCGAATAAACTAAATCAACATTTGTTATAGTCTCAATAGTTCCGGTACCAATTGTTACATCGTCAGCAGTAAAATCTGTTGGAGCTTCTGAAAAAGTAAAAGTTACAGTTGTAGTTTCTCCAACCTTGAATGCATAAGAATCCATTGCTACTTCTACAGTCGGCTCTTTGGTGTCAATTGCATAATTATTTGAATCTGTTGTGCCTTCTCCAGCATTACCTGCTATATCTGTAATACCCGTTTGATCAATAGTAATTATATTTTCTGCATCTTCTAAATCATCTGTTGGAGTAAAAGTGGCTGCCCAAATATCATTTTCGGCTGTGGTAGTGGCTACATCAGTTAATGTACCATTCGCAATTGTTAAATCGTCATTAGTAAATCCCGTTATTGCTTCGTCGAATGTAAATGTAACCAAAGAAGTTTCAGCGACAATAAGAGATGTATCAGTAAAAACAATACCTACTGTCGGTACAGTGGTATCAATTGTAAAACTAGTAACTGATAAAACATTACTGGCATTATTAGTAGCATCAGTTACTGTAATAGTACAATCACTATAAGTTCCTTCTGCCAGCGTACTAAAAGTAATAGTATTACTGCCAGCTGTGGCTTCTGTGGTATCGCTTGTACAACTACCACCATAAGCAATGGTTCCAGCTTCAGTTGAACTAAAAGTATAATCTGGAGTAGTATCATTAGTTGGAGTCGGCACAGGAATAACTTCAGCTATAGTTGATGCTGTATCATCTACTGTTAATATAGCTGTAGATGGACTTGAATAATTACCAGCTATATCAATTACAAATAATCGATAGCTTCCTTCATCTGCTGGAGCAGAAATTGTAGTTGCTGTTCCTCCAGCTATTGTCATTGTAGCTCCAGCAGTAAATGAAGTTGTTCCTAATGGAGCAAACCAGACATTATTATCTGCATCTCCTGAACTTACAATATCAACAGTTGCTCCACCTTGTTTAGAGGTACTGGTATCAAAAACTGTATCTTGATTAACTGGAGCAGTATTATCTACTGTAAAAGTTGCTCCACTTGTTGGAATAGAAGTAATGACATTTCCAGCTAAATCAGTACCCGTACTTAAAATAATTGTTCCGGTTCCATTTCCAGCTGGAACGTTTAAATCATAATAATAATGAGTAGCATCAGTTCTTGTCATTTCAGTTGCCACAAGTGCACTAATTTCACCTGTATAGGTAATACCAATTTTCATTACAGGACTCACTGCTACATCCTCATTAAAAGTAGCTGTTATTGTTGGTATATCAGTATCTTTAACTGCATGGTCAATTGAATAAGTGATGCTAGATGTTGGTGCAGTAGTATCAATTGTAAAACTCGTAACTGATAAAACATTACTGGCATTACTATCAGTATCAGTTACTGTAATAGTACAATCACTATAAGTTCCTTCTGAAAGTGTATCAAGGGTGATAGTATTATTATCGGCTGTAGCAGTAGTAGCTGTACTTGTACAACTACCGCCATAAGAAATAGTTCCAGCTTCAGTTGAACTAAAAGTATAATCTGGAGTAGTATCATTGGCTGGAGTTGGTACAGGAGTAACTTCAGCCAAAACTGGTGCTACCAACAAATTTAAAAAGGAAGCTAAAGCATCAGCTCGACCATAACCATAGATATAATCAAAACCAGTAGTTCCTAAATCAACTGAATTATCTAATATTTGATCTCTAATTTCATCAGCAGTAGCAGTCGGAAATCTTCCCCATAATTGAGCTGCAATAGCAGCGATATGTGGTGCAGCAGCACTTGTGCCATAAAAAGGATTTGAAAATCCACCTGCACCAGTTACGGTTACTCCATCAATACCACATACATCTGGCTTTGCCCTTTGCTCTTCTCCAATAATTGTTACTGGACCCTGTGATGAAAAATCTTCAATATCATCATTACCAGAATCACTAGCATCTATTGCTCCTACAGCAATTACGCCTGGCACTGCAGGGTGACCAAAAATAGAATCCATAGCCACTATATTATTAGAGTAATGATACACGCCACCACTAGAATAAATAAACACTTCCAATGTCTTTGTTTCGGCCAAACCAAGATAATTTTTAACATCAATTTCAGCAATAATACTACTTCCCGTTGTGTTTGTATAGTTAATATATTCTAATGGGTCATCATCACCGTTTTGTGTATACAAACAGAGATCTAATACACCATACCCATCCACATTAAATAAATAAAGATCATAATCATTAGACGAGGCACCAAAACTCTCATTCCACTGTAATACTATCCTCACATTACCATTATTAGGAATATTCAAATAGAGATAATCATTAGAACTAGGATCTCTACTAAAATCGTGAAAATCATATCCATCATCATAATAATCACCTTGATAATGTTTTTTGGCACCATTACCAGCAGATGAGACATAAACAATATTTTGGCTTGCTAAAACAGAGGTAATGTGTGAGGCGATTGTTCCATCTTCAAAAAACGGTTCTATAATCCAACCTATGTCATCAACAATAACATCTACTCCAGCAGAAACTAAATCATCAATTGCTGAATTAAATGCTGAAACATTACTTCCACAATCATGAAAATAAAGGCTAGCATCGGGTACCATATCATGAATTATCTCAAGCATTGCAGTACCCTCATCTCCGCCAACGGTATTGCTTAATACATTAACATTAGGAGGTAAATCGTCAGTGCTTTGTGAATCTGAAAGATGATCTACTCCATCTGAAATAACCCCTACTTTAATTCCATTACCGCTTTGAGAATATAAATTGCGAACCTCATCTGTTTGATGAATTACATCTCCTTCAGTTACCACCGATCCACTTTTAACAATTGGAGGTGTAACTGTTCGTATAATTCTAACTTGTTCAAGGGAAGCTATGGTTTCTAATTTTTTTACCTCAACCAAAGCTACAACTAAATGATATGAATCGTCTTTATTTATTATTTGCCACACAAAAGGATTCATCGTATCTACTAAAGTATTTGGTTTTAAATAAATATAAACATAAACTAAATCATCGTGCTCTTGATTAAATAACTCTCGATTAATTTTGGTTATTGTATCTTCCTTTGCAATAAACTGCTTTTGTTCTGTCATTTTGGTCTCTAATTGATATCTTGATTCATTTGGCAATAAAAAACTATTATCTACTAATTTTAAAAGGTCTGTGCTAAGTTTTTTTTGAGCTTCTGTGAGATGTTTCTTTGATTCGTTCAAATCATTTTCAGAAACAGCTCGTTTTTGTAATTCATAAGTTGATTCTAAATTAAGTTCAGTGTTAGCTTCTGCATTTTGAATCAAATCAATAGGAACAAAGATTAAATTCATTGAAATAATCAATGAAATCGCTATAATTTTCTTATACATATAATTTTTATTATTTAATTATTATATTTAAAGCATATACCTATATTTTTAGGTAGTAAAGACAATTTTAATTTAAAAATTAATTTGATTTTTCAAAATAAATCAAAATAAACAAAAACGGCCCCCGCTGGCGATGCTTTTTAGGGCATCCAACACCCTTTCGGGTATTGACCACACGAGTAGTACCAGACGGAAAGCCGTCTCTACACTCGTGTGGATTTTTCACCATATCTCATAGAAAACTATAAGGGTTAGGCGATATCATTTATATTTATAATTTACCACTGAATTAGTTAAAATGCAATGAGAAAATGGCTGTAGATTTGAAAAAACAAAAAAATCCCCTTTCGGAGAAATAAAATAAAAAATATTTAAACACTGATTTTTTGATGGGTTGCCTTAGCTTCTGCTCTTCAAAGTTGTTTTGTGGAATATCATTTATCAATGTCTTCAATATAC
Source organism: uncultured Gammaproteobacteria bacterium (assembly GCA_964486685.1). Classification (GTDB taxonomy): domain Bacteria; phylum Patescibacteriota; class Patescibacteriia; order UBA1558; family S5-K13; genus JAIOTH01. The sequence goes on along the minus strand of CAZAOE010000025.1, from coordinate 5,143 downwards.
CCCTCTTTTTGAAAATGCTCTTTAAAAAATTTATCTGCTTCTTCTCTTGTATCAAACCGATATTCTGGAGGGAATATGTCAGCTTCTTGGATCTTCATTCTACCACCATCAACAACATCAAATAAAGTTCCACAAGGTGCCCATTTTTTGGTTTTGGTTAATTGATAAGAATTGATTTTAAATTTTTTCATATGATTTTAGATTTATTAAAATCTATTGTTTATCAGATATATAAACTTTTTCTAGTTTAATACTTTTCAATTTCTTGTTCACTTTTTTTTATACTTTCCTCAATTTCTTGCTTAACTTCTTTCTTTTCTTTTTCAACTTCTCTATCATAATGTCGAAATTTTTTCATTGGTAATAATTTAAACATTATTTTTGTGTAAACTGGTTTTCTCTTCATTAATATTCGTATTTCCGACAGAAGGGTAATTGATTTTTCCTCTAAGGACAATAAAAACTTCTTTAGTTTTTTGGAGCGTTTAACAATGTTGTTTAAATTATATGTGTATGTATCTATATCTTTCTCATTTAGACAATGTTCAACAATACCTTTGTAATATCTGTTTGTTGTTTCAAAATCTCCATTTATATTAAATAAATCAATATTATAATTGAGTAATTTTTGAAGTATATCTTGTCCAAATAATTCAAGAAGTATCTCATCGTAGACTGGAAAAATTTTTAAAAGTCCAGGATTAATAGACATTTTACCATCTTGAATGGTTCTTTTTAGATTTACTTCAAAATCATCAAGCGTCATTAGGTCTATTTTTATTATTGTAAAATATTTATTTATGATTTGTTCTAGTTTAACAAGTGCATTATAGTGTTTAACGTGTCTCTCATATAGCTTATTAAAACCGTCTGCTAATCTAATAAAAAGGAAGGCAAAAAATGCACCAGAAAAAGCTAAAATTCCGTCTTTCAAAAACCCAGAAGAAGGATTAAAAATATTGTAAAAAAGAAAAAAAGAGAAAATTAAGATAAAACTCAATATAATAATAAGTAATATTTTAATAAAAAAATTTTCAAATCTCATTTTATTAAAAATTATTTATTTCTTTAAATCACTTTTTTTAATTGCTTTATAAACTAATCCAATTAAGTTAACAAAATGTAAAAGTTCTTCACGAGCTGTCTTTTTATCAATTTCTTCATTAAAATCTCTTTTCCAAAGAAACTGAAATCTTTTTACTTGTTCGTCTGTTATTTGCATAAATAAATTTTATTTGGTTTTTTTATTCAAAAACCATTTTTTCTTTGTGCCATCTTCATTTATTCTATACCAGCCCCATTCTTCTCTCGTTGGAATTATTGGTATATCACTTATTTTTGCTAGTTTTTCTATTTCCTCTTTCTCCTTTTCGTAATTAAATCTGCAGCCTAAAATTATCTTTTTTATTTTTAAATTATCATTAAACCCAATAAAATAAGATACTTTATCCTCATGACCCTTAAGATTTTCAACTTTTTCACAATCTTCTAATTTTACCCACATTCTATGTTCTTCTTCATATTCCCATTTTTTGTATTTTTTAAAAGCTAATTTATTTAGAAATAACTTTTCATTTTCTTCTGCGTTACTTGTTAATTCTAACTTCTCTCTTGTCAATACATACTCTACTTTTTCTATATTTTTATGAATTTCAAATCCTAGTGCTATTCCTTTGTGTTTATCTGCATAGTGTCCCCAGACAAGGGATTCTCTCCAATTCTCAGAGAAACACAAAAGACCCCATTTTTTATTTATTTCTTTGCGAACATTATTATAGGATCCTCTTTCCTTAAATCTTAAATATGGTTTAAGCTCAAAGGGGTCGTTAAGAGAATCTAGAGTGCTTACCTTTATTCTTTTCTTTCTAAAATCATCTATTGCATTTTTAGATTTTAAAAAATGATAATATAACATATATTTTTATTCTCCATAAATCACTTTTATTATATAAAATATGTTCATAATTAAATTATAGCAAAAATATACAAAAAGTTCGATGAACGATTGGGGGTCATCAAAAAAACACCTAAAAATAGATGTTTTTTTTTGGCTTCCCATAGCCTCTACTCTTCGAAGTTATTTTCTTAAACAAAAAATTGATATCCCAATATTTAATTAAAATAATTATTTACAAAATCTTCAAATTGTTCAATAAATATCTGTTTAAAATAAGAAATGTTATTTATCTCATAAAATAATAAACTTGCTTTTTTATACTCTTTTACATCAACTATTCTGTAAGAAAGTGGTGTAGAATTGTGTGCTAAAAATATAGCATTAGATATCATTCTTGCTGTTCGCTTATTTCCATCTTCAAAAGCTTGAATATATGAAATTAAAATTAGAGATAAGAATGCCTTTTCAAAAAAAGAATTCTTTTTATTTATTAAATTGGTCATTTCTTGTAAAACTTCTTTAATCTGAAAACTATTTTCTAATGGTTTATATTTTGTACCCACAATACCAAAAGTTCCATTTCTAATATTTTTTGAAATTTCAAGATCTTTTGTTAAAACTCTATGAATATACTCAATATCAGAATAGTCTAATTCTAAAAATCTTTGTTTATTCTGAATAGCCTCATTGAAAGCATCTTTATGATTAAGAATCATCTGGGTCTCCTCTTTAGTTTTACCTTTTTCTTTTATATTATCTTTTATTAAAGCTTCTGTACTTAAAAGAGAATAAGTATTCCCTTCTATTTCAGAAGACTTCCAAGAAAATTCAATCATAATTCTTTCAAATTCTTTATTAACAAGGGTTTGACTATTGTATTTTGAAAAATTCTTTATAAATTTATTATGTAAATCTTCTAAATTCTTTTTTTCTTCTTCTGTAAAAATATTACCCTCTAAAATCCTAAAAATATCAAAATTAAAATTTTCTTTTATTTCTCTTTCAAGATATGGAACAGAAAAATATTTTTCAACATCAATTTCTTTTAAAACCCCATAAGATTTAGGCAAAAAGTAAACTGTATTTTTTCCCAGTCCTTTTCTAGAGATTAAAAATTTTTCTTCCAACCCCTTTAAATCTCTTTGTAAAGTTTTTTTATCAACATCAGTACTTAAAAAAGACAAAATATCAGATACTGATACCTCTGTTTCTTTCTCCATAAAAGAAATTATTTTAATTTGTCTTTCTTGTTTTTTATTCATATTTAAAGCATATCATTAATCGCGACATTTTTCAATGCTAATCGCGACATTTTTAACATATTTATTTATAAAAACGCTAAAAATAAGGGTTTTATCGCGACATTTTTCAATGCTAATCGCGACATTTTTAACACAATTTATCTTATTAAAAATAAAATAGTAAAATGGGGATTTGTTAAAAAAGTTTTTTGAAATAGTATTACCAAAATATTTAAACGAGTATTATCAAACAAATCTAGAACAAAAAAATAAAATTACTAATTTTAAAAATACAGTAAAAACAATAAAAAGTATTAAAGCAAAAAATGGAATATTAAAATGGATTAATAAAAAAAATAAAATAATCTCGGAATTAAAAAAAAGTAAAACAAAAAAATCCCCCCTCCGGGGGATAAACAAAATATTATTTCACTTAAATCAAATCAAACCCAGTTTCTTTCATTGGTATATTGGCATCATTTAATTCGCCTGCCTGCCGGTAGGCAGGTATCATTAGTATTATTCAAACCATTGAATGGTATAACCATTAGGTGCTTCGGCTACAAAATTTCTTTCAGGACAAACTCCTTCTCCATTATCATTCACTAATGTTTCAAAATTTGTCACTTGAAATATAGCAAAGGGCCTTAAACATCCATATTCTCCGGCTTCAAAACGATGATAACGATAATTATGTTCTAAATCATTTTTAGGATCAAAAATATGCGATAATAACTCTTCTTCTCTTAAACTTTTAAAAAGTGTTTGATTTTTATTTTCTGGATCATAACTAGAGTCCCATTCATTGTTGGTTTCATTCTGGGGCAATTTATTTTTATCTAATAAATAAAAATTAACTGCCTTCATTGCGGTCTGAATATCTACCCTTCTCCTAACATCGCGCTTAGACCTCCACTTCTCGTTCATATAAACTCCAAAAATTATAATTCCACAAATTAAAATTATAATTATAAATATTATTGATACAAGAGATTTTATGCTTTTTTCATTGGGCATAAATATTTATTTTTGTTTTTGAATTATTTAAAAGATGTATTAATTGTCTTCTTTCTTTTTTGCTGTTGCTGGTTGAGAATCCTGGGGCTTTTCCACTCCAGCTTCTTCGCTTTCTTCACCTTCAAGACCTTCTTCACCCTCAACACCTTCTTCGGCTTCAGTCGTTTCTTCTTCTTCAACTTCTTTTTCTATTTTAACTGCTTTCACAATTGCTATGGCTTGCTCTGGTGGTGTTACGATTCTAATATTTTCTCCCAAATGAATATCAGCCACATGAATAGAATCATTTATTTCTTTTAAAACAGAAAGGTCTACTTCAATTTCTGATATTAAATCCGTATATAAACATTCTATAGTAATGCTGTCTAAAGCAGTAACTAAAATTCCACCACCTTCTTTAACGGCAACGGATTCTCCAATAAATTTAATAGGCATTTCCACCTGAAATTTATGGTCTTTTTTAAATTGATAAAAATCAACATGAATTATCCTATCGGTAACTGGGTCTCTTTGAATCTGATGAGTTAAAACCTGAATATTTTTCCCATCTAATTCAATACTAATAACCTGACTTTCTCCAGTAATATCAAAAACCTTTAAAAAACTTTGATGATTAAGTTTAATGTGTAAAGTTTTAATTCCTGAACCATAAATAATAGCCGGTAAATAACCCGCTGCTAGTATTTTTTTAGGATTAGCTCCTTTTAGTTCTTCTCTTTTTTCAGCTTTTAAAACTAAGTCCGTCATATAATTTATATTTCTATTTATTAATTTATTAAAAAAGATTATCTCCATTCTAAAACAAATACTCGGTGCTGTCAATAATTTAAGGCTCTACGATGTAACCCGCGGTGTATAAGTATACTCTTATTATTATCTAAGCTATAAAATAGCACTTTCCGTCTTTATGGTTTTTTATCTAATGAAATAAGTATTATTTGTTGAAGAATGAATAAATACAAATCCTAAACTTAGCTTAACTTATTTT
>CAZAOE010000024.1:0-12349 GCA_964486685.1 uncultured Gammaproteobacteria bacterium | reverse complement strand
TATTCATTTTGAGAAGTTAAATAATTTGCTCCATAAGTTGTTGTGGCTGTGCCAGTGGCTAATCTTAAACTCGCTGCTGAAGAATCAACATAAACTGGAGCCGTAGTGGAAGCATCAGCTCCAATCCATAAATCATCATTAATGGTATCCACTACTAAGGTATATCCTAAATCATCGCCAACTGTAAACGCTTCTGTCGAAGAAGCACTTACTGCTAAACGGCCACTGATATTAGTTGAAGTGGCAGTAATTTCTAAATCATCTCCGGAAACTAAATTCAAATCATAGCCGCTTGCTGTTTGAACTGTAAAGTCAGTAGCTTGAGTGATAAAATTGTTCACAGCTAAAGTTGAGGTGGCGGTCTGTCCAGCATTGGAAATTTGTAAAGCATCACTTAAATAAGCTTTTTTCCAACGGGCCACTTCACTTCCAATATCAAAAGTATTATCAAATAAAGGAATTAGATCTGAATTAAAAGAAGCAACTTGAAAAACATTTCCTTGAGCATCAACACTAAATAAACTTGTACCATCAACCTGTAAATCAAATAGATTTCCATCAAAGCCTGCCACGGAATTAACCATTAAGTAAGTACTAGTAGTGGTATCAAAACTGGTTGTGCCTTGTGGCTGGATTAATAAACTTGGAGCAGTAGTAGAAGGAGTGGCCCCAAAAGCATAGTGATGAAATTTTGTAGAGTCGGCTATATTAGTTGTTTGATATTCATCAAAGCTGGTTTCAATAATTGCGCTAACTAAAGTAGTAATATTATTAGCTGTTCCTAAAAGACGATTGTATTTAGATTTTATAATTCCAGCGCTGGCATATAAATCATTTTCCGTAGAAGTGATAATTGAATTCATTATTGTAGAAGTTCCGAGTCCAGTTAAACTTAAACCGCGCGCTAAAGCATTTCCGCTCATTTCTAAATTTTCAAAAATAGGACTACCAATAGTCACAGCTATGCCATAACCAAGAGTAGTGGTACTAGAATCTAATTCTAATTTACAATTGGCAATATAAGGATTAGTGCTAGTGGCAATAGTAATAATATTTTTTGTAGTCGTTGTTATGGAACCCAGGTCTGTAATTGACAAAGTAAAGCCCTCCATCCGCGATGAAGAAGTTGCCGTAATTAATCCAGCATCTGCTTGAGTAATTTCTGTAATCTCTCTACCACCTGCAGAAATTAAATCTACATATTCTTTCATTATAACTGACTCATTATAAATTCCCGGCATTACTCTAACTAAATACTGATTTGTACTGGAATTATCTGTAATGGAATTTAAGGCATCGGTAATTGTTACATAATCAGCTCCACTTTTTGCAACCGTAATTACCTTGTCATAAGGAGTAGTAAAAGTAGCGAATGTTCCAATTCCTAAAACATCTAAATTTCCACCAACTTGTAAATTTCCTGAAATTGTTTCGTTGCCAGTTAAATCTAAATCGCCAGTTAAAATTAAATTTGAATTTAAAGTTACTACGTCATTAAAAATTACTACGTCATTGAAAGTAGCATCTCCATTTACAATCATTCCACCCTCTTCATCGCTTGAAACTGAAAGCACATCAGCAACTGACAAATATCTACTACCCAAATAACGCGAAACCCCAAGGTCTTTCATTAGAACTTGGGCCGTAAATATATTAGTATTAGTCCAGGTATTATTTCCGTCTAATTGAGCTCCCTGGATTACTGTTGTCCCTCCTCCGCCACTAGAGCCAGATAAACCTGGCGACCCAGGTGCACCCGCTTCTCCGGGTGGACCCACTGGGCCCTGCGGTCCAATTAAACCCGCATCTCCCTTTTCTCCCCTGACTTCAATAAGCTGTCCTGAATCACTATAATAATTTTTAACAATAATAGGCGCACCTCCTGATTCTAAAGGAATCGGAGCTTGAACAAGTTTTGTTTCTCCAATCTGCAAAATATCTTTAAAGGCCCCTAAAATATTTTCCCAAAAGGCCAAATTTGTATTTGCTGATTTTTGGGCCAACTGCTTAGAAATTTTTTCTGGAAGTTCTCGATAAGAATTTATTTTATTAAAAAATCCAAAAAAATGGGAAGCAATTCCTTTTTTAGAAAAACGTTTTTCAGAAACTAAAATATTTTCTTCACTAACCCCTAAAACTTCTTGCTCTGCATTTTTATCTAAAACAGAACCCTCACTTGATAATATTTTAGATGCGTCACTATAAGATATTATATTCAATGCAATTTGAGATAATTTAGAAACATCAAATTGTTTTTTTTCTAAATCAAAAACATTAAATTTTTCTCTCAATGAATAATCTAAATTCTTTAAATTATTTTTTAAAACTAAATAACTTGAATCAATTTGTTTGGGAAGCTCATTATACCTTTGCGCTAAGCCCTGGTTAAAATCTGAAAGCTGGTGGTGAATATTCTGAAAAGTATTACCATAAACTAAAATTATTTTTTCTGAAGCCATAGATAAAGAATATTCTAAATCCTGACCCTGATTTTTATAAAAACTTAAAGCTATTGGCGTAATAGTTCTTAAAGATATAAAAATAATTAGCAGAGCAATAGTAAAATTTAAAGATCTAAAAAATTGATCTAAAGAATAATTTTTAAATTTGAAGCGTGGTAATTTTTTATCAACCGCTACTTTCTTTAATTTAAAATTAGAAAAATAATTAACAACATCTAAAAATAAATTTTTTGTAGAATAAAAAAGATTGGCCCAGCCATCTTTCAAATCTATCGGTTTTAATAATTTTGAAGATCCTAAATCTTTTGCAGATACTTTTGTTAGAGCTTTTTCCAAATTATCTAAATCTCCTAAAACTTCTTCGTCTTGAATTTCTTTTTTTTCTACTGGCTTCCAATCTCCATCTTCTTCTAATTTAAATTCTAGATTTTGTTTTTCATATTCTTTAACCCATTCTTTTTTGGTTACCCAATTTCTACCCAGCTTAACTGCTTTCAATTTTCCCTGTCTTGCTCGGAGAGATAAATAGTCCTGAGAATACGAACAATAATTAGAAGCATCAGCTAAGGGTATATATCCCTCATAATCTTCTAACCATTCTTTGGTGGTAAACCAATTTCTACCATTTTTTATTGCCTTAAGTTTTCCCTGTCTTGCTCGGAGAGATAAATAGTCCTGAGAATACGAACAATATTCAGCTGCTTCAGCTAAAGAAATTAACTTTTCTTCAAAAATATTTTCTTTTTGGTTTGTGGGTTGCATGGGAAACCTTTTACCCCCACACCATGAAAAGGTGTTTGGAGTTTTATCCTCACTACCTTTTTAAGGGTGTGGGGGTTATTTTTGTATTTTATATAAAAAACTTTTAAAAATAAAAACAAAATAAGACAATCTTTTTTGTTTTTGTTTATATTTTTACCCCTACACCTTTGTAAAGGTGTGTGGGTTTATTTTTTGTTTTGATTTTTACTCCTACACCTAATTAATTTAGATTAGATATAAAAGTTTTTTGTTTTTTATATTGCTTTATATTACTTTATTTTTTACCCCATTTTTTAAAAAAATATTAGGTAATGAAGTTTGTTTTTTTTTGAGAAAAAACCAATAATTTTTCCTCTTTTTTATCGCTTTTCAAAACTATTTATTCTGAGCATCTAAAGTGTAAAAATATATCCTTTTTACCCCTCCTATTAAACCCCCTTTCTATTAATAATTATACAATATTATAACGATATAAACAAAGGAGTTAGGGGTGCCCATCCGATAGGTATCCGATATATTCAATTTGGCTTAAACAAGCCGAAAAACCATATTGGTAAAAAAATAAAATTAAACATAAAAATATATCGTTTCTATGTCTAACCGATATAATAAAAATAGGTCAAAAAAACTACAAAAATACCTAAGGTTATCCACAGGTAAAAATTAAGCAAATAATTAACAAAAAAATTAAAAAATTTAACCTAAATTGATCTAAAAATTAAAAATAAAAAACATATAAATCTTAAATCTAATTTTTATAAAAATATATTTAAAAATAAAAATATATATTAAATAAAAAATTATAAATTAAAATAAAAAAATCTAAAAAAACTTAAAACCTAAGCAAGCCAAAAAGCTAAAAAAGTCAAGCTAAAAAGCTAATAAGCTAATAATCTAACAAACTAAGTAGCTAATAAGCTAAAAACTCACGAGCTAACTAGCTAACAAGCTAAAATACAAACCAATTAAGCCTAAAAACAACAAAATATCCACTTAATAAAAACAAAAAGGGAACATATCGCATTATAAAACCCCAACATGCCCTTAAAATAAACAAAAATCCAAATAAAAAAATATCTATACGATATGTTTTGTTTTAGTTATATGGGCCAACCGATATATTATAAATAAATAAAAGACCTATCCGATATTTGATATTTTTTTATCCGATATATTGTATTTAAAACTCTTAATTTTCTCTAAATAAGCACAAATAAATATAAAAATAGCTTTATATGTGTCTATATGTGTCTATCCGATATCACAAACCATTATAATGTCTCTAATAAAAGCAATCCCAACTTTTATTTTTAAACAATTCGGGATAGAATAGTCTATGGTCAATAGTTTAAACGAGACCTGACAGCGGGCAGATAGTTTGTAGATACTAAATGGTGGTATTGACACTGTAAATTTTATAAACTTGCAATTTGTACTCCATAATCCGTAATTCTTACTATTTAGTGCTTATAGCTTTCTAACTCCACAAATTTTTCCAGCGAATAATTCTCCCCTTACCCCTTCGACAAGCTCAGGGCAAGTAAGGGGGAGATACAGGAGTAGTTATGCTTTTAACTTTATACTAAATACTATATACTAAATATATATGTCTAAAGAAAAAGATAATAAAATCATTACTATCAACAAAAAAATAAACCATCTTTATCAAATTAAAGAAACTTTTAAAGCTGGCATGATTTTATTTGGCGATGAGGTTAAATCAATTAAAAACCAAAAAATAAATTTAGATGGTTCTTATATTAAAATAAAAAACAACCAGGCCTATTTAACAAATATAAAAATTCCTAAATATAAAAAATCAAATTTAAATACAATTAAACATAAAGCTGATAGAGATATAAAAATTTTATTAAACAAAAAAGAAATCATAAAATTAAAAACTCTCTTTGAACAAAAAAATCATGCTATCGTTCCCACTAAAATTTTTATCAAAAATAATCTTCTCAAAATAGAAATCGCTATTGCCAGCGGTAAGAAAAAATATGACAAGCGAGAAGATATAAAAAGAAAAGATTTGAAAAGAAAAATAGATAGAAAATATAAATTAAGTATTTGAATTAGAGAATCGTTTTTCGAAAATAGAAATTGGTTATCAAAATTACCTGCCCGCCATAGCCTACGGCATTAGGCGTTGGCAGGCGGGGATATTCGAAATTCATTAACTATTTTCTATGCTTCGGCTTTCTATTATGATTTTCTATTATGATTTTCTACTCTCGACTAATTCTATTGACAAAACACTAATAAAACGATATACTTTTATACATAAATTATACAAACTAGTATAATTTTTTTATGCGGGGATGTTTTAATTTGATGCGCATATAATTAGTTCTTTAGCAAGCCAAGTTAGAAATTCTTGCTCGCCCCCTACCTTTTCTTAGGAAAAACAAGGGGGGTAAAAAAACAAGACACATAAATGTCAACAAAATAACTGATAAAGTCAAAAACTTGTTCGCAAGTTTTCAACTAAACCCAGTAATTGCTTAACACAAAAGTGATTAAGCCGTCCCTTATTTTGATGCCTAATAAAAATAAGTGGATGTCAAATTATTAGGATATACTATATTCTTGCTTATCAGGGTATAATGAAAATATTGATAGGCCTAGAAATTAATTTTTTGTTTATTTTTCAGTTAATTTCGAAATATTAAAATAAACTAAGCTTGTAGAAAAAGTACTTCTTACTGCGTAGACAGGGGCGCACTACCCCTCATCTCCACCATAAACCACTCATTCGTCATAAATAAAATTTATTCCTCATTCGGGTTTATGGCAAGCCATAAGTACTGTTTTAGTAGAAAAAATTAATAAATGAACTTGTCCCGCAAAGCGGGATCCCGCCTACTCTGCCTACCGGCAGGCAGGTAACCAATAACCATATCGCTAAAAATCAATACAAAAAAAGAAAACCCCAAAAAAGGCATAGAGTAAACTATCAAATCAGAATACCTGAAGTTTTTCTTATAGACGAAAAAGGAAACCAACTTGGTATAATCGAGACTAAACAGGCAATTGCAAAGGCCCAAGATATTGGATTGGACTTAGTAGAAGTTTCTCCTATGGCTAATCCTCCTGTATGTAAAATAGCTGACTTTGGAAATTTTCAATATAAACAATCAAAGAAAAAACAAAAAACTAAACAAAAAAAGGTTGAATTAAAAGGCGTTAGATTATCTTTTAAAATCGGAGCACATGATATTGCATTTAGAAAAAAACAAGCTGAAAAATTCCTCAAGCAGGGAGATAAGGTCAAAATTGAATTAAACCTCAGAGGAAGAGAAAAAGCCCACAAGGATTTAGCAAAAGAAAAAATAAATAATTTCATAAATAGCATTGAAACAAAAAATGAAATAGAGCAACCCCTAAAAACACAGGGTAGTAGATTGTCTATAACTATTAAATCTAAATAATAACTCGATGCCAATAACCGATTCTAATAACTCAAATATTTTACTAGAATTATCAGTATAATATTTGTATAATTAGTATCAATTCGTATATTAGCATCGCACATTCGTATATGCCAAAAATGAAAACATACAAGGCCCTGACTAAAAGAGTCAAAAAAACTAAAACTGGTAAATTAAACACTAGATCTAAAGGTCAAGACCATTTTAATTCTGCGGAAAAATCCAAAAAAACTAGAAACAAAAGAAAAAACAAGAATCTACCCAAGTCAATATCCAAAAGCTTAAAAAAATATTTATAAAAATTCAATTAACCCCGTCACCTTTTTTGGAAACAAATTGTTATACTAATTATCATTTTAAAATAAAAAAATCCTCTTACTTTTTCAAATAAAAAGGTGAGGGGTTAATCAATTAAACTATTATACTATTAACCTATTAACAACATGCCTAGAGTAAAAAGAGGTAAAACTCATCTTAAAAAAAGAAAAAATCTCCTTAAGAGAACCAAGAGTTACAAATGGGGTAGAAAATCAAAAATTAAATTAGCCAAAACAGCCGTTAAAAAAGCGGGTGCCAATGCTTTAGCTGATAGAAGAAAAAAGAAAGGTGTTATGCGCAGATTATGGCAAATTAAATTGAACGCCGCTGTCCGACAACATGATTTATCTTATAATAAATTTATTGACCTATTAAAGAAAAATAAAATAGAATTAGACAGAAAAGTATTGGCTGATTTAGCCGAAAATAATCCTCAGGTTTTTGAAAATATTATCAAGCAACTCAAAAACGTAAAATAACAAAGTTATTAACGTTTTAAAAAGTAAAATTATTACAAACAGACACTTTTGCTGGGGTGGTAGTTCAGCTGGTTAGAACGTCTGCCTGCCCCGTCCCGCACTAAAATATTTCTTATTACAAAATTCAAATATCCGTGATGGGATGGTAGTTCAGTTGGTTAGAACGCTTGCCTGTCACGCAAGAGGTCGAGGGTTCGAGTCCCTTCCATCCCGCCACGGATATTTGAATAATAAAAATTAAACAATTTAAAAATATACTATTATGTATATTTTTTTATTATAAAATATTTAGTGCGGGATCGCGACAGAAGGTTCACCCCGTATAAAACGAAGCTTTTGTACGGGGTCGAGGGTTCGAGTCCCTTCCATCCCGCCAAAAGTGTCTGTTTTTTTTGTTTGTTCAAAATCGTCTGACTGCCTGCCCCGCTACATAGCGGGATCGCGCAGAAGGTTCACCCCGCATAAAGCGAAGCTTTTGTACGGGGTCGAGGGTTTCTACCTTCGCTAAAGCTTCCTCCTCCGCATCTGCTTCCTCCTCCGCATCTGCTTCGGAGGACAGGTCGGAGGACAGGTCGGCAGACAGGCGAGTCCCTTCCATCCCGCCAAAAATGCTGGATTTTTTATTTATAACGTAGATGAACCATCCCGTTGGAGCTCAAGCGAAAACCCCGCGCATGCGGGGCCAAAAGAATCTAATTTAAAAAACTCTATCCAACCCTCAGGGTCGGAATTAAAAGCCGTCGATTTTTTACCACCCTCAGGGTGATATAATTTGGAACAATTTTTGAACCAAGCCCCAAGAATTACCAAATTGAGCATAAGCTATCCATGACTGTAAAGAATTATCAAACTTTTTTTGAGTCATCAACCCTGTACCCAATCTCTTTTTATAAACTTTAGTTCTTTTAATAAATCTCCTTACAGTGTCTTTTTTTAGCAATCTGTAATTTATAAAATTGCGATAACCAAGAAAACAAATACCATCTTTTGTTGGAAAAATATTCACTTTTTTAGGATGCAATTTTAAATTTAATTCCTTTTGTAAAAATATTCCTACCTCTTGTTTAATTTGATGAAGTTTTTGTTTTGAAGGATGCAATATAAGAAAATCATCCATATAACGAATATAATATTTCTTTTTTAATTTATGTTTCACAAACTGGTCCAATTGGTTTAAATAAATATTAGCAAACAGCTGGCTAGTTAAATTGCCGATAGGAATCCCCGTTTTTCTAAAATCAAACCCCGTTAGAGATTTTCTATCATTTTCTCTCTTGCCCTGCTCAGAATAAGAATCTCTAATGGGGTCAAATAAACTTTTATAAATCTTATGGATACAACAACTATTTATAATTTCTTTTATTAACCAGATAACTTTTTGGTCTTTAATTTTTTTCTCTATCAATGATAGCAAAACTTGATGATCAATACTATCAAAATACTTTGAAATATCTGCTTGCAGACAATAAATAAAATTATGAACATCTACCTTTCTTAAAAAATTTTGTAATCTTTTTATTGCCTTATGAGTACCTTTATTTTCTCGGCAAGCATATGAATCATAAATGAAACTTCTATCAAAAATCGGTTCAATAATATGATACAAAGCATGGTGGACAATTCTATCCCTAAAAGGAGCTGCTTTAATATGACGCTTTTTAGCATCACAAACAATAAATTCTCTATAAGAACCATGGCAATATGTCTGATTTAATAATTCCTCTCTTAATTTCAGCAAATTTTCTTCCAAGTTATAGCTGAATTCCAAAACATAATCCCGATATCTTTTACATTTTCGCGCCTTTAAATAAGCTAAATGTAAATTTTCAAAAGAACAAATTTTCCCAAATAAACTATTACATGTCTTCATTTTATTATCTAAAGGCCTGGCGGATTGGTCTGAATTTTCACTCAAAAAAATTACTAATACAAACCAATCCCAAAAGCCTTAATATTTTTCCCCTGCAATTTTAAAACAGAGAAAAGGAATAAAATCTGGGGTTTATAGCGCTCTCTTTCTATCTCCGTAAAGAATAAAAATTCTAGCAAGTTTATCATAATAACCACTGAAGCGGGCGCAACGAAAACCAATGTTGTTGTTCGTATTGGACGGAGCGTTGTTGAGGTTCAGAGCGAACAGGCCGGCATTCGAACCATTATTCCAATTGCCGCCACGGATGAAACCACGCGCGCCGTTTATCGATTTAATCCCTGCCAGCAACGCCAGCACTTGGTCTTGTGTGGCTAACAGGCACCCCCAACCCCACGCACCGTCAGAGTCTCTGAAAGGACTCTGACTTTAACCCCTCCTTACCAAGTGAAATCAACCAATACTTCCCCTCCTTACCAAGGAGGGGCAAGGGGAGGTTATAAACACTTTTTAATCTCTTCTACAACTTTATCTAAATTCTCATATATCTCTAAATTAGTAAAACGCAAAAATTTAATACCAAATGATTCTATATATTTTTGTCTATTATTATCATACTCCATAGCATCAATATGTGAATCACCATCTATTTCAATAGCTAACTTTAACTCTGGACAATAGAAATCAATAACAAATTGCTTTATACTATATTGCCGACGAAATTTATAACCACTCAATTGTTTATTATTTATTTTTTTCCATAGAATCCATTCAGCTGGTGGCATATTATTTCTTAACAATCTTCTTTTTTCTGTTTCTGATTTTTTGTTAAATAACTTAGTCATAATCGCTTTTCTCTAATTTTTAACCCCTCTGTATCTCCCCTTAGTAAGGGGAGAACAATTCTAGGCCTACTGGAATTTTTTATACCAACCTCCAAGCAATTTTCCTATCTCGTCTAATTTTTTAGAAGCAAATTCATACTGTTTCAAATTCAAAAGATGATAATCCTTGGACACTCTAATCAAAATCTTAATTATTTCGTAATGGACAAAACACTCTTCTATATCCTTTTTTCTGTCATCTTTTTTAAAATTCGTTCTCACAATCTGCTTTAAAAGTTCTATCATTTCTTTTTCTAATTCAAGCCCCAAACTGTATTTATGAACTTTAGTAAATCTCTGAACAGTTGGCTTCACCCACAATAAAAAGTCATAAACTTTCTGAAAAATTTTCAAATCATAGAGCATATTTATTGGACATAGATTAAGATATTAGATTATTAGAAAATAGATTATAGATTAAATAAACCCCTTCAGCGGGCGCAACGAAAACCAATGCTGCTGCCCGTATTGGACGGAGCGTTGTTGAGGTTCAGAGCGAACAGGCCGGCATTCGAACCATAAGCCCAAGTGCCGCCACGGATGAAACCACGATAACCATCTACATTAATCCAAAAATGGTCATAATTGTAATCAGTAGTCGCAGAACCTGTTGAACTTGGAATCCCATAAACATCTAAACCAGTGATATAATTTTGCGCTGGCAAAGCAGCACCAGTAACTGGATGAAGCCCTCCATTAATCACATTGTCTGTCCATTCCCAAACATTGCCGATTAAATCATACGCGCCAGCGTCAGAAACGCAAAGCGCGGCAGTGCCTGTCTTTATAGAATTTGTTCCTGCTGGGCTTGTTGACCATTCTGCCCCATCTGGTTTTTTCCCCGAATAATCAGGCCAAGCCCCAGTATTCCAAATTTGGCAGGACTCTGTGCCTGTAGCGGGAACTGAAGTATGCGGGTCTGGAGTTCCTTTTGCCGCTAAAAGCGCTTCATAATTTGTTGCCAAATGCTTTCCTGCCGCCATACAAGCGGCTTTGGCATTAACTTGATTGATAGAAATCCAGGGATTAGCATTATATTCTGAAACTGCTTTTGCGGTTGGGGTTGTTTCATTAAAAACTGTGCCATCGCCATAAACATCAACAGCAGTGTCAAGAATATCGCCATCGCCGTTCATATCAACATAATAAGAACCTCCTCCATTAGACGCCTCGTATTTGTCAATACAGAAACCGCCTCTATTACTCCAAGTGGTTGATAGCCAAGTCCAAGCATAATCTACCCATACCATATCTGATGGACAATCCGTCCAATTTTCTGATAATGATTGGATTTCTTGACTATTTAGGACTCTATTATAAACTTTAATATCTCTTATTTGTCCGTTAGTATAATCTGTATTATATCTCCCAAGCCAGACATCGTGGTCTAAATTTTCCATAGCAACATAAACTCCTGCCTCAACATTAGTATTATCTACTCTATTGCCATTTAAATAAATTTTAATTCCGTCTTGAAAAAATGAATTACTATCACTAGTGCTATCTCCGCTATAAGTTGCGATTAAAGAAACCCATTGCCCTTCGGTCAAAGCAGTATTGAAC
This sequence comes from uncultured Gammaproteobacteria bacterium, assembly GCA_964486685.1. Classification (GTDB taxonomy): domain Bacteria; phylum Patescibacteriota; class Patescibacteriia; order UBA1558; family S5-K13; genus JAIOTH01. Next base: position 577 of record CAZAOE010000024.1, on the reverse strand, counting down.
ATTCTGCCTACATAACAATCAGCAACACTTTCATCATAAAACTGAAAATATACTTTATCATCTGCCCCTGAATAAAATCTCCATTCTCCGTCTGTATTATAAATCCCCTTGCTTACAATATTAAAATTAGTAGCGTCGTCTATATACACCCAGCTGCTCATTGAAAAAGCTGAGTCATCTGTTCCATCTCCAAAACTTAAATCATCAGTGTCATCTATACTGATATAATCATCAGTAATAAACGAGTAAGCGTCCCCTGTTAATGTCCAAGTTCCTGTTGATTGAACAGCGTTAGCTAAACTAATTCTTTTACCGTCTATTTTAAGGTTAGAAATAGTGTCTCCAGAGTCAATGTCTGCTACTAAATAATTTGAAGTTGTATAAGTATTATCTGTTACTGGATTAGTTCCACTATCAGCTACGACAGTTGTCCAAGTATCCCAACCAAATGTTCCCCCTTTAATGTAAACCGTGAATACTCCTGCGAGAGAACGAGTTATTTTAATACGGTAGTCGGTGTTTATTGTTATGTAAGAAGCTGCTGTTCTTAAAAGAGTAGAGTGCCAACCAATTCCCA
>CAZAOE010000023.1:0-15894 GCA_964486685.1 uncultured Gammaproteobacteria bacterium | reverse complement strand
AATTAATGATTTTGGTAAATTTAGAGTGTTACCTATGTATCTCATCTTCTTCAGAAAAAATCCCTCAAAATTTAGTTTCAAGTTATAAGCTACAAGTTAAAAGTAAAAAATTAGAGATTAAGAATTACAGATTACAGGTTACGAGTTACAAGTTACAGATTGCTAGTTATTAATTACTATTTTTAGCAAAAAAAAAACAACCCGCATATCAAAGTACACGGGTCTGTTGGTTTTTTAAAAACATTTTTTTATTTTTAGCGGGCCGGTGGTCCGCTAAACAAATCCTGAAGTAAAATTAATAATAGGATCTATTGTATAATTTGCTTCAGGAGGGAATATCAGGATCATTGGGTAGTTTTTCATACCGCCTTCCTCCTGTTTTTTTATTGGTGAGAGTTCTTGCTGTGAAGGCCTCTCGAATATTGATGCTCTTACCTACTTACTTTAACTCTTTAGTAAGTAAGAGGAGAAAAACTGGATCGGCTGCATTTTAACATTTTTTTCGTGTGTACGAATTTTTTTTCAAATGCATCCTCCTTAATTTTTTGCCATATTAAATGGCTATTTTTTTATTTTTTAACTTATCATATATTAAAAAATTTGTCAAGGGCTAAACACTAAATTTAAAAACAATTACATCTCCATCTTGAACCATATAATCCTTACCCTCTAAGCGAATAAGGCCGCTTTCTTTAGCTAAAACTTCTCCGCCAGCATTTAGTAAATCTTGCCAATTAATAATTTCAGCTTTAATAAAGCCCTTTTCAAAATCAGTATGTATTTTTCCACCGGCTTGCGGGGCTTTAGAGCCTTTTTTAATTGTCCAGGCACGAGATTCTTGAGGCCCACTGGTTAAAAATGTTATTAAATCTAAAGCTCGATAAGATTCTTTAATTAATTTATTTAAGCCAGTGTCTTCCAAATTTAACTTTTTAATGTATTGATTTAATTCATCACCCTCTAAATCTGCTAATTCTGATTCTAATTTAGCGCAAATAGTTAAACCATCTGTGGATTTATCTTTAATCTCCTTTTCATCAACATTATAAACATAAAGCATTGGTTTCATAGTTAGTAGACTGTAACTTTTGATCAATTTTTTTTCTGCTTCGTCTAATTCTGTTTGAATGGCTAATTGATTATTTTCTAAAGTAGTTTTAATTTTATCTAAAACAAGTTTTAATTTATCCACTTCTTTATCATGTGGTCCTTTAAGCTGAGAGTTTACTTTATCTAATACTTTATTAATAATTTCTAAATCCGCTAGAATTAATTCTAAGTTAATGATTTCTTTATCACTTTGAGGATTTATTTCGCCATGAACATGGGTTACATTTGGATCATTAAATTTGCGAATTACTTGTAAAATAGCATCTACTTCTCTAATGTTAGATAAAAATTTATTACCCAGCCCTTCTCCTTTAGAGGCGCCCTTAACCAAGCCAGCAATATCCACAAATTCTATGGTAGTATAAATAGTTTTGACAGAGTTGTGTATTTTTGATAAAGCATCTAATCTTTCATCTGGCACAGCCACTACACCGACATTTGGTTCAATGGTGCAAAAAGGATAATTAGAAGCATCAACCTGTTTTTTAGTCAGGGCTTTAAATAAAGTTGATTTGCCGACATTAGGTAGGCCGACAATGCCGATTGAAAATGACATGGGGTTAATAGGTTAACCCCTCACCTTTTTTATTTGAAAAAGTAAGAGGATTATTTTTATTTTAAAATGATAATTATTATAACAATTTGTTTCCAAAAAAGGTGACGGGGTTAATTGATTAATTGGTTAATCTACCTCCGCTCTTCCCCTTCCGCTCTTCGAGCTTCTCCCTTCACTAAAGTTTCGGGAGACAGGTCGGAGGACAAGTCGAGCTTCGGTAGACAAGTAGGTTAATTGAAAGTTGATAATAGATTAATTGATTAATAGTATAATAGTTTAATTGAATAGTTGCATAGTGATTCAATAAGGTAAATTTACTCGATATTTACTTATTTGTCCATGTTTGAAAAAAGATATATATATGCTATATTGAGTTTATTATTATTTATCATAAAAATATGTCTAAATTATTGTTTAATAAGATTTTTAAAGATTTAAAACTTTATTATCAAGAAAGAGGAATTTTAAATAAAACCTCTTCGGAAGTGCTTTCCAAAAGCAAGCAGGCCATTTTTACTGCTCATGATGGAGAAATAAAAGAAGCAGAAAAGATTTTAAAACAAGCTCGAGATTTATTAAAAGAATTAAATGAAAAATATAACCGTAGTAATCGTTTACAATTTGAAGGTTCTTATCGGGCCTGTGTGGAAGAATTTTTAGAGGCCAATTTTTTTATTGCAGTTTTAAAAAATCAAGAGTTGAAATTATATAAAGATTTTGATTTTGGTCCAGAAGAATATATTGGTGGCCTGTGTGATTTAACAGGGGAGTTAGTGCGCCAAGCGGTTTTATTGGGTAATAAAAAGAATTTAAATAAAATAAAAAAATATACGCAGATTACTAAGCAAGTGGTTGGTTTTATGATGAAACTTTATCTATCAGGAAAAACTCGACAAAAATTTGATGAGGCCAAAAGAAATTTAAAAAGATTAGAACAAATTATCTACGAAATTAATTTGAGAAAATAATATGTCTAAAAGATTATCTAAGGGTATTAGAAAATATATTGCTCGACAAAAGGCCTTAATCAGGAAAACCTTTTCTGATCCAGAAAAAATTGAAGAAAGGATTGCTAATTTATATCAAAATTTTAAATCTGAAAATTAATTTATTTTCAAAATAAAATTTTTTGTTTATACTTAATAAGTATAATAAGCGGATTTTAGAAAAGCTGTATTTAGAAATTGATTAATGCTTTATGATAAAATCTCTTTTTTTAAATAAATTTAATGGTGAGAATGGTTCTGACGGATTTTGCTTAGATGGTTTTTTAAAAAATCCAAAAAAGGCATTATGGAAATTGTCTTTTCCAATAATTTTTGGGCTTATTTTTCAAGCCCTTTATTTAATTGCCGACACTTTTTTTGTTATTAAGGTTGGGCATGAGGCGGTAGCTGCCATTACTTTTTCCATGCCTATTTTTTTAGTAATTATTGCTCTTTCCACGGGCTTTGGTTTGGGCATTACTACTTTAATTTCTAGATATATAGGAGCCAATGATAAAGAAAGGGCTAGTGCAGTAGCTCACCACGCAGTTATTCTCGGTGTTTTGTTGGGTTTGTTTATTGCTTTGCTTGGCTATATGATTACTCCTTTAATTTTTAGATTAATGGGGGCCTCGGGATTAACTCTTGATTTATCTATTCAATATTTTCGTATAATTTTTATTGGTAGTTTTTTTCTTATTTCTTCCATGTTTTTTAAGTCAATTTTAGCCGGAGAAGGAAATTATAAAATTTCCACAGCTATTTTAGCTTTTAGTGTTATCGTAAATTTAATTTTAGATGCAGTATTTATATTTGTTTTAAATTTAGGAATTCAAGGCGTGGCTTGGGCTACTTTTATTGCCTTTTTTTTATCTTTTGTGGCCTATTTTATTTTTTTATTTGTAAAGAAATTTTCCTATTTTGATTTTTGTTTTCATTTTGATAAATTTGAAATAGATTTTCATTTAATAAAAAAAGTATTTCATATTGGAGCACCAGTTAGTATCTCGCAAATAATTTGGTCTTCGGGAATTATATTTACTAATTATTTTGTATCTCGCTTTGGTCAAACAGCGGTGGCTGGTTTTGGTTTAGCATCAAGATTAGAAACTTTTTATACTATGATTGTTATTGGAACTAGTTCTGGTCTTTTGACTTTAGTGAGTATGTATATTGGAGCCAAGAGAAATGATTTGATAAATGCTCTTTTAAAATATGTAGCCAAAATTAATTTGATTATTGGTTTAGGCATGGCTATTTTGTTTTATTTTTTTTCGGATTTGTTTTTATTGATTTTTACAAAAGATCAAAGCTTAATTAGCGTTGGAGTGGGTTATTTCAAAATAGTAGTTTTTAGTTATCCTCTAATAGCTTTAATTTTTATAATAGTTAGATTATTGCAGTGTTTAGGCAATACTAAAAAAGAAACAATTATTAATTTGTTTCGTTTTGTTTTATTTTTTCTACCCCTGATTTGGCTATTTGTAAAAATATTCCATTTTAAAGTAGAGGGTATTTGGTATGCTTATTTAATTTCTAATATATTAGCTTTTTTTGTAGCTGTAATTATGTATAAGCGTGCCTCAAAAAAGCTTAAAGAAATTTGTAAAACAGGCGCTTAGTTTTAATAACTTAAATCAGAGTAAAGAGGAAATTTATCACACAGGTTTTGAACCTGGTTTTTTTATTCAATGATTTGTAAAATAATAGTCCCCCTGTTAAGGGGGATTTAGGGGGTTGATACTGTGTTTAAACCTAATTCCTTTTCCCTAATTCTAATTTGTTCTATAACATCTAAATATACTCCCTCTAAACTGCTCATTACATCATAATTGGTATATCTAATTATTTTTACACCAATTTTATTCAATATTTTAGTACGTTTAATATCATAATCTTCATTCTGATAATGGCTATCTCCATCAATTTCAATAACTAATAAAAGCTTTGAACAATAAAAATCAACTATAAATTTATTAATTGGTTTTTGTTTTAGGAATTTATATCCAGTAATTTTATTTCTTAACACATTACACCATATTCTCATTTCAGACTCTGTTGGATTTTTTCTATTTTTTCGTGCTAATTTTGTAAGATATGTTTTGTAATCTAATATCCCTCTTCTGCTTAATAGCATAAACCCCTCACCTTTTTTAATTAAATAAAATATTTAACATTTTTACCTAATATTCTTTTAACAAATAATCATTTTAATTCACCCCGGAAAGGTGATGGGGTAAAGCGCTTTTCTTTATTTATTAAATTTTTCTTTATATTAATCCCCCAAACCCTCCCTGACAAAGGGGGCTAGTGTCTAGCTTAATAACTTAAATCAGAATAAAGCGGGAATTTATCGCAAAGGTCTTTGACCTGTTTTTTTGTTTGGTTTAAAGTTTCTTCTTTTTGATGATTTTTTAAAACCTTAATTATCATCTGTCCAATTTGTTTCATTTCATCTTCCTTCATGCCTCGAGAAGTTAAAGCCGGTGTGCCAATTCGAATACCAGAGGGATCAAAGGGCGAGCGCGGATCAAAAGGAATGGTATTTTTATTAACCGCAATCATGGCTTTTTCTAAGGCAGTTTCAGCTTCTGCCCCGCTAATTTTAAAAGGACTAATATCAATTAAAATCATATGGTTATCGGTTCCGCCAGTAATTATTTTTAATCCAGCATTCATTAATTCTTTGGCTAAAGTTTGGGCATTTTTGATAATTTGTTCAGCATATTTTTTAAACTCTGGTTGTTGCACTTCAAATAAGGCCTGAGTAATTCCAGCAGTGGTTTGATTATGAGGACCGCCCTGTAAACCAGGAAAAACTGCTCGGTCAATATAAGTAGGAATGTTTTGTTTAGATTCTCTCCAGCCAATTGCTGGCTCTGGTTTTTTAATCGGATTTGATTTTTCACCATCACATAATATCATTGCTCCCCGTGGACCGCGTAAGGTCTTATGAGTAGTAGTAGTAATTACGTCAGCATGTTTGCTGGGCGAAGGATGGAGACCAACAGCAATTAGACCAGCAATATGAGCAATATCAGCAATTAAAAAAGCATTTTCAACATGAGCTATTTGAGCCAATTTTTCAAAATCAATTATTCGAGAATAAGCTGTAGCTCCGACAAAGACCAATTTTGGTTTTTCTTTGTGCACCAAGGCTTGAATAGCATCATAATCTAACCAGCCATTTTTATCAGTGGTATATTGGATTGATTTATAAAAACGAGCGCTAAAATTTACCTTCCAACCATGAGTTAAGTGTCCGCCGTAAAGTAGGTTCATGCCCATTATTTTATCTCCTGGTTCACATAAAGCAAAATAAACTGCTTGATTGGCTGGTGAGCCAGAATAGGGCTGGAGATTGGCATGGTCAACTTGAAATATTTTTTTAGTATATTCACGACCTAAGTTTTCTATTTGGTCTATAAATTCATTGCCACCATAATATCTTTGCCCAGGATAGCCCTCGGAATATTTATTGGTCAAAATTGAGCCCATGGCTTTTAAAACATTTTTTGAAACATAATTTTCCGAAGCAATCATTTCCAAGCCATTTTGCTGGCGCTCTAATTCTTGGTTAATTAGTTCAAATAAGTCATTATCTCTTTTATTAATCATAAATTTATTTTATTTTTTAGTACTAACATTATAACATTGTTTAAAAATATTTTGTATTGACAATGTCGTTTGATTATTTTAAAGTAAGATAAAATAATTAAAACGGAGGATAATATGATTACTGGGATTTTTAAAAATGTTAAAGAAAAAAAGAAAAGGAGTTAGAGTGAATAGAACAAAATGTATTAAAGTAAGGTGTCCACACTGCGGTCGTGTTTCTAAACATCCTTTTAAAAAGAAGGAATGGATTAGGGATTATGCAGAATGTCCTTGGTGTGAATATGGGATTGCTAAAACAGTTGTGGAGTTAAAAAAATTTCAGGTTAAAAAAATTGAAAGGAGGTAAATAATGTGCGTTAGAGACGGGAAAGGCGGGCAAGTTCTACCAGCTGGAGTTAAAGAGATTGACCAAAAGGTTATCTTAGCAGAAATGAAAGCAACTGGTAAAATTCCCCAAGTTGATAAATAATCAAATTATTAATTAAATGGAACGGAAGCATTAAACTTCTGTTTTTTTATATATTCTAGAATTTGAAATTGAATCATTGAAAATTTAATTAAAATTGAAAATTTAAAATTGAAAATTGAAATTAGACGCGTAGCGTCTTAACCATATAAGTTCCTTCAAGTTTATATCCAAGTTTTCGATAGTATTCGCGTACACCTATTCCAGAGATAACGGCAATTTTAGCATAGCCATTTGCTAAAGAAATTTTTTCAGCTTCTAACATTAATTTTTTACCAAAGCCCATATGTTGGGCGCTTGATTTTGACTTAGTTTTGCCATGAGGCACTAATTTTCCATAAGCATGGATTTCTCTGACCAGGGAACAATTTTTTAGTTCGGGAATAAAGTTTTTTTCGGGATGATTATTAAATCTTAATCTTAGAAAAGCATATAATTTTGTTCGTTCTTTATCCCCACCACCTTTTTCAAGGCGTGAGGATGAATTTTCATAACTAATAAAATATTCTTGACCCTCAGAGGCAGAATATTTTTGGATAAATAATTTAGCATCACTTAGCTTGACTTGCTGTTTTTTAATTTCCCGGCAACGGATGCATTTACAGTGTAATTTTTTTTCTTTCATTTTCTGTTGAACAATTTGGCGCAGATTAGTAATTTTATTTCCACCTAGAATTGATTCAGAGGGAATATCACGAATTAGCCGATTGATTCGGATATAATAAGGAATGATTTGCGATTTTATTTTTATTAATAAATTTAAAAGTTGTTTTTTAGTATAAGGAGTATATTTTTTTTCAATAAATAATTTATAAAGCGGTTTGGCTTCTTTAGTAACCACACAAGGATAAATTTTAATTTGGTCGGGTTGATAATCAGGATTAGAAAAAATTTTTTGAAACATTTTTAAATCTTTAGCCGGGGTAGAAAATGGCAAGTCAGGCATTAAATGATAATCTACTTTGATTCCAGTTTGTTTGCATAATTTTGTGGCTTGAATAATTTCTGTTTGAGAATGGCCTCTTTTAACTTTTTTTAAAATTTTATCATCAGTGTGTTGAACGCCAAGTTGAATGCGAGTACAGCCCTGTTCGCGCATGGCCATAATTTTTTTTTGATTTAATAAATCTGGTCGAGTTTCCAATGTCTCGCCAATAATTCGATATTTAGCTTTTTCATTTCTCTTTAACTCTTTTTCTAGAGATGTTTTTTTGTTCTTTCGTTCTTTCGTCTTTTTGTTACTATAGTCATTAGCCGCTTGAAAGCAACGAGCAATAAACCAATTTTGATAATGACGGCTATAAGCATTCCAAGAACCCCCTAAAACTAGAAGTTCAATTTTATCAACAACATGTCCATTGGCTTCTAAGGCCTTAATACGATATTGAACCTGTTTATATGGATTAAATTTTAAACCCTTAGCTCTTTGGGCAGCTGGTTCATTAGACAAGTAACTAACTGGCATATTTATTTCATGTGGACAATAAATACATTGGCCTGGACATTTATATGGTTTAGTTAAAACCGTTATTGGAGTTACCCCAGAAATTGTGCGGGTAGCTCGAGCAATAGTTAATTTTTCAAAATTTAAATTTCGTTTAATTTTATTGTTTTTAAGTAATTTTCGATAAGCATTTATTAAAACAGAATTCATGACTGGTTTTACTTTATTTTTTCCACATAATTTTTTTTTAGCCAATTCAAATCCGTCCCGATTTTGATAGGATTTTTTAATTAGTTCTTGAACAATTTTTTGGTATAATGAGGTCATGGGAATTAGGTTGTAGGTTATAGGTTGTAGATTTTTTTAAATTTGTTAGAAGGTTTTAATAAAAAATGTATCCAATTTTCAATTACCAATTTTAAATTTTAATTGAATTTTCAATGATTTAATTTTCAATGTCTCCTGATTAAAGTTTGAAGTGAATAATTTAGTAAGATATTGATAATTGATAAATTGATTATTAAATTCAAATTGATAATTGATAATTGTAAATTAAATAAAGGATTATGGGTAACGAAGATATTAAACAATCTTATGATGCGATAGCTAAGCATTTTAACTTGACCAGAAAAAAGCATTTACAGGTCGAATTATTAGAGTTTAGTAAATATTTTCAAGATGGTCAATCTGTTTTAGATTTGGGCTGTGGTTCGGGCCGAATTATTAGAGTTTTAAAAAATTTTGAATTAGATTGTGTTTTTGTAGATATTTCCGAGCAGCAACTTAATTATGCCAAAAAAGAGGACAGAGGTAAAATCAAAAAAGCTGAATTTATAGTTGAAGATATTTTAAATTCAAATTTTCAAGAAAATAGCTTTGATGTTATTTTATGTATAGCTACATTCCATCATATAAAAACCAAAAAACAAAGAATTAAGTTTTTAAAAAATATTCGTTTCTGGTTAAAACCAAATGGATATTTGTTGATGACTAATTGGAATTTATGGCAAAAAAAGTATCTTAAATATCGAAATATTTTTAAGGGCTGGAAAAGTTTTATAGTTCCTTATAAAAATAATCAAGGCAAAATATTAGCTAATCGGTTTTATCATGGATTTACAATTCAGGAATTAGCCAAATTATTAAAACAGGTTAGTTTTGAAAATGAAAAATTAGAATTGTCGGAAAGTAGAAATAATATAGTTAGTGTTTGCAGAAAATAATTATTTTTTAAATTTTATCCCATTAAATTTATTTTAATGGTTTTTTTATTTAAAAGTAAAAATATGTTATAATATAAATGTTATTAGTGGTAAATTAGCGGAGTATTTAATTGAGGTTAATTCTATTAGTGTAAATTTAGAGTAAGTTCTGAGGCGTTAAACATATGTTAGCTCCTCGGTTCGTCCCGCTCAGCGGGATCTCACTCTACGTCGCTAATAAGTAAATATAAACAATGGACAAAAACCAAAATAAAAATAATTTGGCGAATTTTTCTGATATTAATGACGAAATCATCTTAAAAGAGGAAGATGGTGATTTTAAGGTATTTTTTCATGGAAATTTATCAGATTTAGAATTAGAAAAATTATATCAACAAAAAAAGCCAGAAGGCCCTATCACAAGTTTATTAGACACTGGAAAAGAAGAATTGCAATTAAACCCCCCTCCGCCTATGGTGTGGAATAAAAAGTCGGCTTTTTATTTTAATTTAGATGATGAAGATGATATTGAAAAGGAAAGAAAAAAAATATCCAGTATAGGCAATCAGCAAGCTAAAAAGTATAGTTTAAGTAAAATAGTAGAAAAAATTTCTAATAATTACAATTTAAATTTAGCGGCTCAGTTAGAAAGCAGATTTAAAAATATAATATTGTCCTTTTTAAAACACACCAGAAAAAAAGTTGATGTTTTGAATTTTTTCCAAAATTCCATAGACAATTCAGGATTGAATTTAAGTTTAGATTTATCTCGAAAATTAATTGATTTATTAGCAAATATTCGGGAAAAAATTGACCAAGTTCAGGGAGTGATAATTAATGACATTAAAGACAAAAAAGAAATAAATAAAAATACTGGTCAATTTGAAAATTTAGCCAATAAAGATCCGCGACAGAATATTAAAATAGAAAAAAAAGATTCTTATATTCCGACAATGCAAAGGCATTATAATGTTAATAATATAGCAAATAAACCCAAAATTTTTGATGTTAGAAAAAAGGATAAAGTAATTGGCCCAGCAGAAGAATTATCAGAAATTACTTTAAATAATTTTAGAAAAATTTCTAAAAATCCCTTAGAGGCCATTCAGAAAATTATTGATAAAATAGATGCTTTAGAAAAGGACTCTTATTCAAAAAAAGCCGAAGCTGTTAATAATTGGCGCCAAAGTGAAATTTATCAAATTTATCTATCTATGGGCAAAGAGAGCATGGAAAACGATATTTCTATTGATAAAATTATTGAAAAAAGAGCCCTATCTAGAGATAAGGTTTTAAGTAAAGAAGAATTTAGCGCTATTACCGATTTAAATAAAAAATTAAGATTTTAATATGGATAGATTTTTAGTTCCCCAATTCACCGAAGTAGAGGACAAAATATTTGGTCCAATTACGGTTAGACAATTTATTATTTGTACAATCGGCGGACTTTTAATATTTATATCATATAAGCTTTCCGATTTTTCTTTATTTTTATTGGAATTATTTATAATTGCTGGATTAACCATTGTCATGGCATTTGTAAAAGTAAATGGTAAAAATTTTCATTTTTTTCTATTGGATTTTTTAGATTTTGTTTTTAAGACAAAAAAAGTTGCTGTTTGGAAAAAAGGAGAAGATATTGGCAAAGAGACAGAAACAAAGTCAGCAGAATCTAAAAAAAATAAATATGAATTTTATCCTAAAAAATTACCAATTTCTCGGCTAACAGAACTTTCTTTAATTGTTGATACCGGAGGAAGTTATACGGGAGAAAATGACCTAGCAGAATTAAAAGAAAAAGATATTAATTTTAAAGAAAAAATTAAGAATAATATTATTTGATTATGAATCCCGTTAGATAATATTAATTTATTTTTTAATGGGATGAGTATAAAAAGGCCTGAATCAAGGTTATAAATATTATTACAAATAATTATCTAACGGGATGAATAATAAAAAAACCAATACAAACGCTTCTACCCAATCTTTTTTAGAGATTGCAGACATTAAGGACAATATGGCTATTTTAAAAAATGGAACAGTCAGGTCTGTTTTAATGGTTTCTTCTATAAATTTTGCTTTAAAAAGTCAAGACGAGCAAGAAGGGATAATTTCCAATTTTTATTCATTTTTAAATTCCATTAATTATCCTTTGCAAATAGTAATTCAGTCCAGAAATTTAGATATTGATAATTATTTGCAAAAATTAGAAAATTTATCCAAACAACAGACCAATGAACTTTTGAGAATGCAGACATTGGACTATACCCAGTTTATAAGAGAACTTTTACAACTCCAATCAATTATGACTAAGAAATTTTATGTTATTGTTCCTTATTCTGCTTTAACTGACAAGAAAAAAGGATTTTTTAATAGATTAACAAACCTTTTTTCACCAGCTCAAACTTTAAAATTAAAAAAGAAAGAATATGATGAGTATCAAGACCAGTTATTTAGAAGAGTTGGTCATATTCAGGGTGGTTTAGAAGGAATGGGTTTAAAATCAACAGTTTTAGACACTGCTAGTTTGATAGAACTTTATTATAATTCTTATAACCCAGAAATTTCCAAAAGAGAAAAAATAAAAGATATAGAAAAAATTAAAATTGATGAATAATATATAATCAATTTTCAATTACCAATTACCAATTTAAATTTAATAACCAATTATTCAATTATCAGTTATTAATGTTTATAAATTGTAAATTGAAATATTGCCCCTCGGTCTCGAGACCCTCGGGGTCGAGAGAAAAATTAAATGAAAATTCCTGCCTGCTCATTCGAGTCTGAGCTGAGAGCTCAGCTCTCAGAGTCGAAGACCGGCAGGTAGGTAAAATTGAAAATTGTAAATTCAATATAAATATGTTTAAACGAAAACAAATTCAAAAATCGCTTCAGCAAAAATCTTTGCAAAATTCTAAAAAATCTAAAAAACAGGAATTAAAAGACGAAGATAAAATAGAGCTCTTAGAAGCTGAAAAGATTTATCGGAGAGGGCGAGTTTCTATTAAGGACTTAATTGCTCCTTCGGCTTTTAGAGTGGATAGTAATTTTTTAAGATTAGGCAGTAAATATGTCAGTACTTTATATGTTATTACTTATCCTCGTTATCTTAGTATTGGCTGGTTTGCTCCAGTGATAAATTATTCCATACCTTTAGACATTGCTATGTATTATTATCCTATACCTTCGGAAAAGATTTTAAAAAAATTAAGAAATAAAGTTGGCTCTTTAGAGGCCCAATTAAGCGCTGACCAGGAAAAGGGTGCTCCCCGAGATCCACAACGCCAAACAGCTTTACAAGATATTGAGTCCCTAAGAGATGGCTTAACTCAAGGAGTGGAAAGATTTTTTCATTTTGCTTTATATATAACTATTTATGCTGATAGTGAAGAGGATTTAGGAAAAAAGGTAGAAATTGTTGAAAATATATTTGGTTCTAAATTAATTTTTACTAAAAGGGCTTTATTTACTCAGAAAAATGGTTTTAATTCTACTTTGCCGATGGGCAATGATGAGCTTTATATAGTTAATAATATGAATTCTTCTCCGGCTTCGGCTTCTTTTCCTTTTATTTCTTCAGAATTGACCAGCAATGACGGTATTTTATATGGCATAAATAGACATAATAATTCTTTAATTTTATTTGATAGATTTTCTCTTCAAAATGCTAACGCAGTTGTTTTTGCCACTTCTGGCGCTGGTAAGTCCTATGCTATTAAATTGGAAGTTTTAAGAAGTTTAATGATGGGCACTAGTGTTATAATTATTGACCCTGAAAAAGAATACGAACATTTATCTGATGCCGTAGGAGGAACATATATTAATCTTTCTTTAAATTCAGATAGTAAATTAAACCCCTTTGATTTACCCAAGGGCATTTCTAAAGACGTTAAAGTAGCAGATATTATCAGGAGCGCTATTATTACTTTAAAGGGCTTAATTCGTTTAATGGTTGGTAAATTATCACACTTAGAGGATTCTTTGGTAGATAGGGCCTTATTAGAAACTTATGAAAAAAAAGATATTACAGCGGAAGCAGATTTAGAAAAAATAGCTTCGCCTTTAATGAAGGATTTTGAAGAAATTTTATCAAGCATGGAGGGCGGTGATGATTTGGCCCAAAGAGTTAAAAAATATACTGAAGGCACTTTTGCAGGATTATTTAATAGTCCTACTAATGTAGATACCACAAATAATTTAATAGTATTTAGTGTGCGGGACTTGGAGGACGAATTAAGGCCGATTGCTATTTATACGATTGTTAATTATATTTGGAACTTGGTCCGCTCGGAAATGAAAAAGAGGATTTTAGTGATTGATGAGGCCTGGTGGTTAATGCAACACGAAGATAGCGCTAAATTTATTTATGCTTTAGTTAAAAGATGCCGAAAATATTATTTAGGGGTTACTACCATTACTCAAGATGTTAATGATTTTTTAAATTCACCTTATGGACAGGCCATTGTGACGAATTCGGCGATGCAATTATTATTAAGACAGTCGCCAGCAGCTATTGATCTGATTAAAAAGACCTTTATGCTGACGGACGAGGAAAAATATTTGCTTTTACAGGGTCGGGTTGGTCAGGGAATATTTTTTGCTGGTGATAAACATGTCGCTATCCAAATTGAGGCCTCCTATACCGAAGACCAATTAATTACTTCTGATCCTAAACAGCTTTTAGAAATAGAAGAAGCCAAAAGAGAATTTGATAAATCCCAAAGCCAGGAAGAGGTTGTTTAATAAATAATTATTAAAAAATATAAATATGAATTTTCAAATGACCAAAAAACAGATTAAGACCTTAATTATAGTTTTTGTGATTGTGGCTTTAATTGTTTTTTTAAGTTATCTTTTTACTAACAACAGGGGTCAGAATTTTTTAAATAATGAAGAAAATTTGTCAGAACCATTAATTAATGACGTTAAAGATAATCAAGAAGTACAAAAAGAAAATTTAAAACCTATAGAAAGGCAAGAGAGCCAATTAGAATTAGATTTGGAATCAGTCGCCCGTAATTTTACAGAAAGATATGGTTCTTGGTCTAATCATAATCAAAATAATAATTTTAAGTCAGCTGAAATATATATGACTAAAAATATGGTTTTGGTTTTAAATAATTTTATTACTAATAATGATAAATTAAATGATGATAGTGTTTATTATGGTATAGAGACCAAAGTTTTAAATGTCCAGGTTTTGGAATCTACAGCAGATTTTGCTGATGTTAAAGTAAATACTCAAAGAAAACAAGTTTTAGATGAGCAAGAATCAGTTTTTTATCAGGCCTTAATTTTAGATTTAATAACTGAAAATGAGACCTGGTTAGTAGATGATGCTGAATGGGAATAAAATATTATGGCTACAGATAAACAAGAAGTTGATTTAAAGCCAGGGGAAAATAAAGTTGTTCCTTTAGTGGTTGATGATAAAAATAGGGGATATCCTAAAGAAATTAATTTAGAATTAAAAATAGACGTTAAACAAAAAGGAGGAGATAAGGAAAATGGTGATAATCTTTCTGAAATTAGTCAGGCCGGAGAAAATAAGGGAAAACCTGAAACCGATGATGAGCAGAAGGATGGAGGGGCTAAAGAACAAGGGGCCAATGAACAAAATGACGGAAAATCCGGTGAACAGAATGATGAAAAATTAGAATTAGGACCTCAGGGTCAATTAGCGGCTGATAAAAATCAACAAAAGAAATTAAAAAATAAGGGCAAGGGCGAAGAACCTAAAGGACAAGATGATAAAAAATTAGAGAATAAGGAAGATGAAAATAAAGAACAAGAGAACAAAGAGTCCGAAGAACAGAAGATGGGAGAGTCAAAGAACAAGAAGAATAAAAAACCAGAATTAGGACCTCAGGGTCAATTAGCGGCTGGTAGAAATAAACAAAAGAAATCGGAAAATAATGACAAGAATGAAGACAAAAACAAAAATCAAAAATTTAAAACCATTCAAGAGTGGAATAAATTTAAAAAACAAGCTAGGGGAAAAAATAAACGAGATAAAGCAAGGGGTGTAAAAGAGGAAGTAACTAATAAAGCTATTAAATTATTAAGTTTTGAGTTTTATCGGCAATGTTGGTTACATTATTTTTCTTCTTGGACTTTAACTTATTTTGGTTTATTATTTTTATTTGTTTTAAAATATTTAAAATTTGAAAAAAATATTATTTCCTTTCTTTCCCCAATGGATCCTCTTATTAAGGAAAAAATTATCAGAGGAAGAGACAGGACTGAGATAGAGTGGATTATGCTTTTTATTCTATTGACATTTATAGAGGCCCTAATCATTTTAATTATATGTGTTTTTATTGTTATTGTTTATAAGGCCCTATCTAATCCAGCTGGTACAGCAATTACAGCAGTAGGGTTGCTTATAGAATTAGGCATTAAACTTTTAGGTCTTGGTTCCTAAGTTAAGCGTTAAATTAATTTTATAAAGTTATTAAAATTATTTAAATATACCTATAAATTAAGTCAATCCCTTTTTAAACAAAGCA
>CAZAOE010000022.1:0-17853 GCA_964486685.1 uncultured Gammaproteobacteria bacterium | reverse complement strand
ATAAGTTAAGCTAAGTTTAGGATTTGTATTTATTCATTCTTCAACAAATAATGCTCATTTTATTAGATAAAAAACCATAAAGATGGAAACTGCTGTTTTATAGCTTAGATAATGATAAAAGTATATTTATCCACATGGGTTATATTGTAGAGCCTTTTTGATTTGACATAATACACAAAAAGCTTTAATCTTTAAACAATAAAAAAATAAATCCCTGGAGGATAAAAATGGATGAAAAAAAAATTAAAGAAATCATCACAAAAATTGCTGATATTGTCAGAGATAGGTTTGACTTAAGTGAAAAAGAAATTAATCTTTCCACTATTATCTCTGATGGGAAAGTTATGATGGGTGTTGAGTTAAACCTCGAAAAAACAGAAGCTATAATGAATATTGAAGAAGAATTTGATATTGAGATTTCAGATGAAGATGCTGAAAAAATAAACACACTCAAAGATCTAATTGATTATGTTCTACAAAATCCAATAATCCAATTGATGTATGCTACTCCTGAAGACATAGAACGGCTTGCTAAAATGACAAAAAAAATTACTGATCAATTGTATCCCAAAAAACCAATCGGATATTATGATGGACCATATGGTAGCGGAGAAATTTATGAAAAGTAAAAAAATCAACACGATAAAAAAAACAGGAGGATGTCATGAAAGAAATGACAAAAGAAGAAATCGAAAAGGAATTGAAAAAAATTGTTTGTGAACAATTGGGTGTAGAAGAAGAAGAAGATAAAGTTACAGCAGAAGCAAGATTTGTTGAAGATTTAGGGGCTGATTCCCTAGATACAGTGGAATTAATCATGGCCATTGAAGAAGAATTTGACATTGAAATCCCAGATGAAGATGCAGAAAAAATTACAACATTTGGAGGCGCGCTTAAATACCTCCAAAAAAAATTGTTATAAAACCAAACTCAAAAGACGGAACATAAGTTCCGCCTTTTTTAATCTATAAATATTTACTTTTTATACTTCTAATTTTTGAATTTTTTCCGTAATTTATTATTCGCTATCCGTAATTCGCCTGCCTGCTCATTCGAGTCTGAGCTGAGGGCCCATCCCTCAGAGTCGAAGACCGGTAGGCAAGGTAATTCATAATTCTTATTTTCTATTTCTGGAAATTCTAATCAACCCCGAACAAGGAATAATTTCAATGCCCTTCTTTTCTAACTCGTCTAAAAACAAATTCATCCCAATTGAATCCGAAGACATATGACCAGCAATAACAATATTTAAATGAGCTTTTTCAGCTTCTTTACGATGCTCTTCTCCCATATGCATACCTACAATAGTTCCAATACCGGCCTGAGCAATCTTTTCATAATAATCCTTGGAACCACTGGTTCCGCCGGTAATTTCTGTTACCGCAATCTTACCTAAATATCTATCTGGACTACCTACAAATAATTTAGGGCCAACTTTTATTTTTATGGCCTCTCTATATTCTGGAATTGTTTTTAATAATTTTATTAAATCCTCTACACGCTCTAATTTTTTGGCATTTTTCTTAATTAAATTATCTAAAAATGTAGCGACTAAATTATCAGCCGGAGTATGAATATTCATAAATTCAAATCCTATCAATTTAGCTGCATCAATAGCCCGATTATGATTAATAGGATTTACTCCCCTACTAACTTCACTTATTCTTAATTTAGTAATATCCTCGGCAATATTTATGGGAATTCCATACTTATGAAGTAATTCAACCTGCAAATCCATTACATCGCCCAAACCCGCCAAAGAAACTCCCTCAGGATGATGGGCAATAATTAAATCAATCGGTTTCTTTTTGGACAATTCATTGGCTAAAAGAATTTCTCCAGTTTCTATATCAATACCTACTAAAACTCTTTTAACTTTTTTATTTAAACCATTTGTTAAAATTCTGGAATCAGCATAAGGATTTTTTAGAACCTCTTGGTCAAAATCTTTTTTTTCTTCTAGTTTTAACTCCTTATATTTTTCATTAATATATTTTAATCTTTTCTTAACAAAATCTGAACCCCTAAGGTCATTTTTAATACCTAGATTTATTGCTAAATCATATATTTGTTTTACTGTAAGCATATATTTATTTCTTATTAATTATGTAATTATTAAAATTTTAAGTTTTGTTAAATTAACATGATTTCACTCAATTTACAATTACCAATTTACCTGTCTGCATACCTACATTTCATTTCGGTATGTAAACCGACAGGCAGGCAATTTTCATTTAATAATCAATATAACAATTATCAATATCTTATTAAGACGACTTATCCTCAAAAACTATTCAGGAAATATTGAAAATTTAATCATTGAAAATTAAATTAAAATTTCAAATTTCAAATCGGTAATTGATAAGCCACGCGTTAAAACCTCCTAACAAATTCCAACAAACTCAAACTCATAAATCCCACATTAAACAAAAGTTACCGAGGCGACTTTATCTTCAGCTCTTTTAAATTTCATTAATCTAACCCCTTGCGTAGCTCGGCCAAATACTGAAATATTTTTTAAAGCCAATCTAATAATCTGACCAGCTTCAGAAATGATAATTAAATCCTTGTCTAATTTTTTGACATTAACTACAAAAGCTGAAACAATATTACCGGTTTTAGCAGTAACTTTAGCAGTTTTAATTCCTGAACCGCCTCGGCCTTGTGACTTATAGGCCTTTAAAGAAGTTCTTTTGCCAAAACCATTTTCCGTCACCACTAATAATTGATCATTTTCCACTTTACCATTAACAATAATATCCATTCCTACCACTTGGTCTTCTTTTTTTAATCTAATGCCTCGCACTCCGGCAGCTGACCTTCCCATGGACCTGATATTTTTTTCTTTAGTTCTGATTGATTGTCCTTGAGCAGTTATTAAAACAACATCATCCTTACCACTGGTGGGCTTTACCCATTCCAATCTATCTTCACCTTTTAATTTTAAAGCAATTAAGCCCGAACGCCGAACATTAAAAAACTTCTCTACATCGGTCTTTTTAATTAAGCCATTTTTAGTAACAAACATTAAATATTTATATTGTTCTTCGTCTCGCGGTAAAATAGCATTAACTTTTTCTTCTGGGGCTAATTGTAAAAAATTAACAATATTTTGACCCTTGGCTTGCCGAACAGCCACTGGAATTTCATAGGACTTTAATTGAAATACTCGCCCCCGAGAGGTAAAAAATAATAAATCTGAATGTGTAGTGCAAGAAAATAATTCTTCTACCATATCTTCTTCTTTAGTAATTAAACCAATCACGCCTTTTCCACCTCTATTTTGAGAATGAAAATTATCTGTACTCATTCTCTTAATATAGCCGTCCTTGGTCATAATAACCACGACATCTTCTTTAGGAATTAAATCCTCGCTGGAAATTTCGCCTACTATTCCTTTAACAATTTTAGTTCTGCGCTCATCACCATATTTATCTTTAAGTTCATTAAGTTCATCTTTAATTATTTTTAAAATCTTTTTAGGATCTTTTAATATAGCAGTTAGTTCTTTAATTATTTTTTTCTTTTCTTTTAATTCTTCTTCTAATTTTAATCTTTCTAAATTAGCTAATTGTTGCAATTTCATTTCTAAAATTGCTACTGCCTGTCTATCTGATAATTTAAACTTTTTAATTAAATTAACTTTGGCTACCTCTTTGTCTTTAGATTGTTTAATGGTTTTAATAATAGCGTCAATTTTTTCTAAAGCCATTACTAAGCCCTCTAAAATATGGGCTCTGTCTTTGGCCCTATTTAATTCAAAGGTTACTCTTCTAGTTACAACTTCTTGTCTATGTTTAATAAACTCACTCAAAATTCCTTTCAAAGTCAAAAGTTTAGGTTGAATACCATCCACTAAGGCCACCATATTAAAATGAAATTTGTCTTGTAATTGAGTGTGCTTATATAAGCTATTCAAAATCTTTTTAGGATAAGCCGAATCTTTTAAATAAACAACAATTCTAATGCCATCTTTATTGGACTCATCTCTTAAATCGCTAACGCCTTTTATTTTTTTATCTTTAACTAGGGTAGCAATTTTTTCTAATAAAGTTGTTTTGTTTACTTGATAAGGAATCTCGGAAACAATAATTTTAAATCCTTTCTTGGCCTCTACTATTTCGGTCTTAGCCCGAACCACAATACCACCCTTACCAGTTGAATAAGCTAATTTGAGTTCTTTAATATCATAGGCAATTCCACCAGTTGGAAAATCAGGTCCTTTTATAAATTCCATTAAAGCATCTACATCCGCTTGAGGATGTTCAATTAAATGACAAGTAGCGTCAACGACCTCTCTTAAATTATGCGGTGGGATATTAGTAGCCATACCGACAGCAATACCCATCGAACCATTTAATAAAAGATTGGGAACCTTGGCCGGCAAAACAGCTGGCTCTTTTTGGGAACCATCATAATTTGGTATAAAATTAACCGTTTCTTTTTCTATATCCGACAACAATTCTTCAGAAATTTTTTGTAATTTAGCCTCAGTATTATGATTAATAAAACCATTTGCAACAAAGGAATGGCAATCGCTCTTAACCTTCACAGAATAAACTTTTTCTTTTTTATTTAGCTTTTTAACCCTTACAACCTGATTAAAAAAATATTTTTGTTTTAAAAGAGAATCAATCAATCTTTTATCTTGAGCATCAATTATAGAAATTATCTTTTGGTAATTTTTTTCTAAATTATAATATCTATCAAAATTATTCTTTTTGAGAAACGAAGAATTATATTTCTTTCTTAAATAATTATTTAAAAAAGGTATAAAATCTGTCTTACTCATCCGATCAGGATTTATAGAATCTATCTTAGAAAGAATATTTCTTTTTCTGACTGAAAAAAAATCAATTTCTTTTTTAAAATTCTGAATAGAATCATATCCCAAAATTATTAACTTATAACACCCATTTCTTTTGTCTTGATAGGGGCTGGTAGTGGTAATCCCAAAATTCAATAAAATAATTTTTAATTGTTTAATTAAAGCTATACTTTTCGAATTATAAGTAAGCTCTATGCTGTGTCCATTGTGCCTTTTGTCAACTTTATATCCTGTTGAACCATCTCCTTCAAATAAAGCCCTCAAAAAGAAATGAATATTTTCTTTCTTTGACTGCAGTATTGAAAAAGGAATTTCTTTTTTATCAGATTTTACATTAGTCAATCCTATATTTTTTAAAAATTTTACTACTTTTTGCTCATATATACTTAATTCCCTGCAATTCCCCTTAATTTTTCTTTCATATATTTGAATCCCTTTAAATTGCAAGGACAATATAGATTTAATTTTATTATAGAATGCTTTATCCTTATTATTAAAAATTATTTGTCCTTGATGAAAACTTCCTTCACTCACTAAAGCACCTAATAAAAAAGCTAAATCATTATCCATTTTATCTGGAAGCTGCACTTGATTTTTAAAGCCTGACTTAGGTATAAAATTCTTTAAATCTAAAGACCTTTTAGAAAATAAATTTGGTCCTCTGTTTAGTAAAACAAAATCATTTTTAGTTATTTTTTCTAGTAATTTCCATCCTATTTGAGGAAAATTATTATTCAAAGTCCAACAAAGTAAAGGATGATTATAAGAACCTCTGATTTGATAACCTAATTTTGTTTGCAATTCTATAATCTGATGCTGACCGGAATTAAAAAATTTTACAGCAGAACTTTTTTGACCATTATAAGACAATACCTTTAAATTAATTTTGGCCTCTTTTTTTTCAGAAATATTTTTAATTGGCAAAATTCCTTGGTCAGTTAATATCAATGAATCTCCAGTAATACAATAACGCATAGCTGCTGCGCCATCGCCATCTATGGAACCAAAATTACCTTGGCCATTAACCAACATATATCTCAATGAAAACTCTTGGGCCATTCGCACCATTGCATCATAAACAGAAGTATCTCCATGAGGATGATATTTACCTAAAACTTCACCAACTACAGTAGCAGATTTTCTAAATTTAGCACTTGGTTTCAAGCCAAGTTTCCACATGGCATAAAGAATTCTCCGATGTACTGGTTTTAAACCATCACGAACATCTGGCAAAGCCCGAGCAACAATAACGCTCATAGCATAATCAAGATATGAACTTTTCATTTCTTCAACTATGGGCTGGTCAAAAACATTTTTACCATTTGGAGTTCTAACAATATTTAATCCTTCCATCTTCTTATCTAAAATATCTTCTGTGCCAGTGTTCTTGTCCATAATTTGCTCAGCAAATTTTTCTTTAGCAATCTGTTTCTTGATTTTTTTATTTTCCTTCTTTGTTTCCTCTTTAGAATCTTCTATTTTTTCTTTTAGTTGAATTTTTTGAATCTTTTTATCTTGTTTAATTTTCTTTTTAGGGCTGGTTTTAATTTTTTTTGTACTTGAAATAGGCCGAATTTTTTTTACTGGTTTTTTCTTAATATCTTTTTTAACTGGTTGGTTAATTTTTTTCTTAACACTAAGAGAAGCACTTGTTTTTTGCAGAATTTTTTTAGATTTTTTTACAACTTTCTTCGCAACTTTAACAGGGCTCTTTTTTTTAGGAAGAGATTTTTCCTTTGACTTTGCTTTTACCTTTTTAACTTTCCAAGACATTAGTAAGTTGTTACATTGTTAAATTGTTCTACCGTTAAACCGTTTTTTAAAATAATATTAACAATTTAACAATAAAACAATTCAACAATTTATCCTCTATAAATAAACAAAAACGACTACTTTAGTCATCTTTATTTTAGCGCAAATTAACTAAAAAATCAAGAGATTAAGTGGATAAAATCCTTGACAATATTGTAAATATATTACATAAAAATAAACAAAAAAACCTTATAAATAAAGGCTTTTTTAAATTAACTACGAACTACGAACTACGAACTACTAACTATTCCAATATCTTATTCAAGATCTCATTTAACTCTTCCTTAGAATAATAATCTATCTTTATATTGCCTCGGCCTTTTTTATTTTTAATCTGAACTTTAGTATTTAAATAATTCCTTAAGGCCTCTTCTTGAGCTAAGAGATTGGGGTCTTTTTGAATTGCTCTTTGATGAGCTTTAACAGAAACTTTTTTAACTTCATTTTCTGTATCTCGCACATTTAAATCATCCATTAAAATTTTCTTTAATAAATCCTGCTGTTTTTTTTCACTATCTAAAGCCAGTAATAATTTAGCGTGTCCAAAACTTATTCTTTCATCATTTAAATATTTTTTAATAGATGCGGGTAAATTTTCTAATCTTAAAATATTAGCAATATTGGAACGACTCTTACTAACTTTTTGAGCTACTTCTTCTTGGGTTAAACTAAATTCAGTCATTAATCTATGATAGGCCCTTGATTCTTCTAATAAATTCAAATTACTGCGTTGAACATTTTCAATTAAAGCTAATTCTAACTTTTTAATATCTTCTATATTTCTAATAATGGCCGGCGCTCTAAACATACCTAAAATTTTAGCGGCCTTTAATCTTCTTTCTCCGGCCACCAATTCATACCCGTCTTCTGTTTTAGTTAAAATTAAGGGCTGAATTATACCATGCTCGCGAATAGAATTAACTAATTCATCTAATTTTTCTTTGTCAAAATTACTTCGCGGTTGCCAAGGATTAGCTTTTATTTTTTCCACCCTAATATCAACAACTTTTTCTTTAATAATAACATCCTCTTCGCCACTTTTAATAGGATAAACAACCTTAAAGTCATTCTTTTTTGGTATAAGGGAACCTAGTCCCCTTCCTAAACCGTATTTAGACATATATTATTAATTTTAAATTATAAATTTTAAATTTCAAATGAAAGGAAGGATTATATTAATTTTAAATTATAAATTTTAATTATTTTTACTAGGTGTGGGGGTAAATTTTCAATTTTTAATTTCCCTGCCTACCGACAGACAGGCGACAGGCAGGATTAGTAAGGGGGAGGGAGAGGGGGTGAATTTTAAACTTTGAAAATATTATAAGAAGTCACAATTTCTCTAGCCAATCTTTCATAGGCCTTGGCTCCAGGAGATTTAGGGCTATAATCTAAAATACTTTTCCCATGCGAAGGCGCCTCAGCCAACCTAACATTTCTAGGTATTACTGTCCGAAAAATTTTATTGGGAAAATATTTATATATTTCATAAAAAACCTGTTCGCTTAATCTATTTCTTTTATCATACATGGTTAAAACCGCTCCTAAAATATTCAATTTATCATTTAAATTATCTTTAATAAGTTCAATTGTATTTATTAATTGGCCCAAACCCTCTAAAGCATAGTATTCACATTGCACTGGAATTAAAACCTGATCCGCGGCTACTAAAGCATTAATTGTTAAAAGCCCCAAAGAAGGCGGACAATCAATTAGAATAAAATCATAATAATCATAAATCTCTTTTAAATTATTTAATAATTGATATTCTCTAGCATCTAAATTCACCAAATCCACGCTGGCTCCAGCCAAATCAGGGGTAGCTGGTGCTAAATGTAGACCATCTAAAGAAGTAGAAATTATAACATTTTTCATATTAATTGGCCCCGGAACCAAAACTTCATACATTCCATTATCTAAATTTTTATAATCAATACCTAATCCAGAAGAAGCATTGCCCTGAGAATCAACATCAATTACTAATACTTTTTTTCCTAAATATGTTAAATAAGCTGCCAAATTAATAGCAGTTGTTGTTTTTCCTACTCCACCCTTTTGATTTACTACCGCGATTGTTTGAGACATAAAAAATTAAATAATAAATTCTAAATACTAAATTATAAACAATCTCTAAATCCAAATTTTCAAAATTTGAAAAATCTCTATTTAATACTCTTTATTAATTACATTTTGGCCATTTATATTTAGATGTTTGAACTTGTTTAGAATTTAGGGCTTAGTGCTTAGAATTTCTAAATTTTGACATCTGTCAAAATATAGTTCTATTATAACAGAAAAATAGATAACAAAAAACACCCTTTCGGATGATAAGAATATGGCTTGGTAGCAGGGGTGGGGATTGAACCCACGACCTCGGGCTTATGAGTCCCGCGCTCTAACCAACTGAGCTACCCTGCCATGAACTGCTCACTTCGTTCGAGTTCACGGCAAGCCATTTATTTAAAATAATTGGCGCTGCCATAAACCTGAGTGAAACGAATGGTTTATGGTAGCGGGGGCGGGATTTGAACCCGCGACCTTCAGGTTATGGGCCTGACGAGCTGCCAGACTGCTCTACCCCGCGATGATATAGAGATGATAATAAATATTTAACTTATTGTCAATGGTGCCGAAGGAGAGACTTGAACTCTCATGGACAAAGTCCACACGATTTTAAGTCGTGCGCGTATACCAATTCCGCCACTTCGGCTAAATTAAAAAATTTTGTTTTATTTTATTTTTATTACCAAAAATTTTACATTTAACAATTACCATTTGTCCTCCGACCTGTCCTCCGACTTGTCCTCCGAAGCTCGAAGAGCGAAGGGGGAAGCAGATGCGGAGGAGGAAGCTGATAGCGAAGGAGGGCACTTCGGCATATTTTTAAAATCGTTTATTATTATAAATAAAATACTATCTTTAGTCAATTAATCTCTCTTAAATAAATATGTTATAATATAAATATGTATTTAACAATTCATTCATTGGTGGCCCTAACTAGCGTCAAATATATTCCCAATCCTTTACTATTATTTATAGTAAATTTTTTATTGCATTATATTTTAGATATTATTCCACATGGGGATGGGGGTGGCATTAGCAAGGGTTTAAAAAATAAAAATATAAATTTATTTTTAATGGCTGGTTTAGATTTTCTGTTTGTCATAATTATTAGTTTTATAATCTACAAAAATTTTCAATTTAATATCTATCATATATTTTTTGCAATTAGCGGGGCTATTTTACCAGACATTTTATGGGGGCTTTATAGAATTACTAATTTTCGTTTTTTAAAATGGGCTGATGACATTAATATGGCTTGTCATAAATTAATTGGTTATAAACCTAAATATATCTTTGAATACTCATTTCAATTAATCCCGATAGTTATCTGTTATTTTTTACTAAAATAAATTTTTAAAAACAAAAAACGCCTCAAAAAATATGAGCGTTTTTTATTTTCTATTAACCTATTAATCAATTACACTATTAGCTTATTATTTACTAATCGCATCAACCGGACAAGCTGCTATTACATCATCAAAATCACAAGGACACTTATCGCCCTTACAACTAAACTCTGCTTTACCATCATCATTCATTTTAAAACAATCAGGACAGATAGATATACAAGTACCACAACCAATACATTTTTCTAAATTAACTTTTAACATAAATTTAATTTATATTTATTTTTATTTAAAAAAAGATTCTTTAAAATCTTGTAATAATATTATAACAAATTATTTTTAAATTTCAAGAAAATTAAAAAATTAAAAAAGCAAAAAATCAATTAAACTATTAGCCAATTAACAATTAACCTATTAATTATCCGCGCATTATTAAATAAACAATATAAGCAATATATAAAGTGGCTAAACTAGCCCCTTGCCATTTTTGAATAACATCTCTTTTACCAACAAACATATAAATAAATAACAATATAGTAATAAATACTAAAAATAAAATATCAAAATTTAAAACCGGGATAAAAACAACTGGCCGGATAATAGCGCTAAGTCCTAAAACCCAAAAAATATTAAATATATTTGAACCAATTACATTACCAACTGCTATGTCGGGTTTCTTTTTTAAAGCTGCTACTACTGAAGTGGCTAATTCCGGTAAAGAAGTTCCAATAGAAACAATTGTTAAAGCAATTAAAGATTCTGAAACATTAAATAACTTAGCTAAATTAACTGCACTATTTACTACAAAATGACCTCCAAATCCTAATCCAATCATACCTCCTAAAATTAAAAGGAATGATTTAAACGAAGAATATTTAAAAACTTTTTCTGGCTCACCCCTAACCCTGGCAATACCAAAAGTATAATATATAAAAATCGCAAAGAATAATAACATTACTATTCCATCAATTCTAGTAACAAAGTTTGCTATTCCTCCATCAATCAAAATATCATTAGCAACTACTCCCAAAACAACAATAGCCAAAAGAGATAAGGGAATTTGTATTAAAACAGTTCCTCTTTTTATGGCTAATGGTAAAATAATTGCAGAAATACCCAATATTAATAAAGTGTTAGCAATATTAGAGCCCAAAACATTACCAATAACTATTTCACTGCTTCCGCTAATACTAGCCATTACATTAACCAAAAGTTCTGGAGCAGATGTTCCAAAAGCAACTACAGTTAAACCAATCACAATACTAGAAATACCAAATCTACGAGCCACCGAACTAGCTCCCTTAACTAACCAATCCGCGCCTTTAATTAAAATTGTAAAACCAACAATTAAAATACCAAATTGTATCAACATATTTATTATTAAATAATCAAATTATCAAAAAAAATAATAAATCAAACAACCAATTGATTCTTTAATTTCTTATATTAATTATAACAATTACTTTAATTTTTAGCTATCACTAAACACCAAATTTGTTTAGCGCCATTAGCTTTTAAAAATTTAGCTATTTCAGAAACAGTTGAGCCGGTAGTGTATACATCATCAATAATTATAAAATTCTTATTAACAATAAAATTTTTATCTAAAACCTGAAAAGCATTGCGCATATTTTTTTCTCTTCCCTTTTTATTAAGTTGGGCTTGCTGTTTAGTATTTTTTATTCTCATGATTAAATTGTCTTTTAAATTATAATTAAACTGCTCAGAAAACTTTTTTGCAATCAGCTGGGCCTGATTAAAACATCGCATCAATAATTTTTTCTGATGTAAAGGAACTGGAATAATAATAGGATTTTCTAACTTATTTTCAATTTGATTATAATAATTAATCATTAGCTGCGATAAATATTCCGACAAATCTTGAATATAATTATATTTATAAAAATGAATTAGCTTTTGTAATAATTCATTATGAAAAGAAGCACAGACATGAATTTGGTCAATATATTCATTTTTAAAATAATCTGCTTTATTTATTTTTATAGAATTAAAACAATTTTCGCACAGTAAAATATCGTTTCGGCCACAACCCAAACATTCAATAGGAAATAAGATATTTAATAATTTTTTAAAAATATGTATCATATATTAAAAATTAGTATTATGAATAATAATTTTGAAATGTTCTTATATTTTTTAAACTTATATACTATTTTTATACTTTTCCAGCACCTCCCCTGCCTCCCCTCCTCGGCCTCGCCCCGTATAAAGCGAAGCTTTTGTACGGGGTGAAGGAGGGGAAGAAAAGGGGTGGTGTTGATTTATTTATTCAAAAAACTAAAAAAAACCGCAAAATGCGGCCCTGTTCTAAAATTAGCTTAACAAATCTTTTAAACTTTTTCAACTTTTATCTGCTTATTTTTCAAAAATATCTTTACTGTGTCTCCGTTGTGGATTTTATCGGCTAAAATTTTATTAGCAATTAAATTCTCAATTTTATCCTGAATATATCTTCTAACAGGTCGAGCTCCCATTTCTGGCTCAAAAGAATTTAAAGCTATATTTTGATAAATTTTATTTTCTATTTTTAAACTAATTTTTCTATCTTTTAATCTTTGTTCTAATTCTTGCATTTGTAATTTAGCAATTTTAGAAATATTTTTAATATCTAAGGGTCGAAATACTAAAATTTTATCTAAGCGATTCAAAAATTCTGGCCGAAAACAATCAGCCAAAGAATTTTTAACCTTATTTTCCAATCCCTGATACTCTTCATCTATAATCTCTTTCTTGGTTTTACTTTGCACATTAAAACCTATAGAAGCATGCTTATTAAATTGCTCATTACCAATATTAGAAGTCATAATAATAATAGTATTTTTAAAATTAATAACCTTGCCAGTGGCATCAGTAATATAGCCCTCTTCTAAAATCGGCAATAATAAATTAAAAATATCTGGATGAGCTTTTTCTATTTCATCAAATAAAACTATAGAATATGGCTTCATGCGTACTTGATCCGTGAATTTATTGGAATCCTTATACCCAACATAACCAGCTGGAGCACCAATTAATTTTGAAGAGTTAAATTTTTCAGAAAATTCAGACATGTCAATCTTAATCAATGCCCTTTCATTATTATAAACCTCTCGTGCCAAAACTTTGGCAGTTTCTGTTTTACCGACTCCTGATGGCCCTAAAAACATAAAAGAAGCCAAGGGCTTATTAGGATTAGCCAAACCGGCCTTAGCTCGTCTAATATATTCAGAAACATCTTTAATTACTTCTTCTTGGCCAATTAAGCTCTTAGATAAATCTTTTTCTAATCTAATCAATTTCTTTTTTTCGGATTTCATTAACTCATCCATAGGAATCTTAACCATATGAGAAACAACTTCTGCAATATCTTTAGCATTTATTTGGCCTAAAAATTTTACTTTAGTTAATTTTTCTTGATTTAATTTATCCAATTCTTTAATAATCTTATCTTCATTTTCTTTATAAACTATAGCTTTTTCATAATCATCTTGTTCAATGGCTACCTCTTTTTCCTGACTATTATTTTTTAAATCGTCTTTTAATTGAATAATTTTTTTTAAACTGCCATTTTTTAATTTTTTTATCTTAAATTTTGAAGCCGCCTCATCAATTAAATCAATAGCCTTGTCTGGTAAAAATTTTTCTGGTAAATATCTTTGACTCAAATCTACAGCGGCTTTTATGGCCTCATCTGTAATTTTAACTGCATGATATTTTTCATAATTATCTCTCAAACCATGAATAATTTCTTCAGTTTCGTTGGCTGTGGATTCATCAATTAGGATCGGTTGAAATCTTCTTTCAAAAGCCGCATCTGACTCAACATATTTTTTATATTCCTGCACAGTGGTGGCCCCAATGACCTTTAAGTCACCTTTAGCTAATTCTGGCTTTAATAAATTAGCCGCATCTAATTGACCACTCGTGGCTCCCATACCAATTAAAGTATGAATTTCATCTATGAATAAAATTATATTTTCATCTTTTTTGGCATCATCAATAATCTTTTTTAATCTTTTTTCAAACTCTCCTCTATATATAGTGCCGGCAATAATAGAACCCAAGTCCAGAGCAATAATCTTTTTTTCTAATAAAACGTCTGGCACCTGGCCCTCTACTATTCTTTTAGCCAGGCCCTCTACAATGGCTGTTTTCCCAACCCCAGACTCACCTAAAAGAATAGGGTTATTTTTGGTTCTCCGACTTAATATTTGAATCAATCTATCAATTTCTTTTTCGCGACCGATAACTGGGTCAATTTTTTTCTGTATTTCGGCTGAAGTTAATTCCATGGTAAATTGGGGCACTGGACCGCTTTCCATCATATTACCACCCATAATCATTTTTTCTAAAATATTAACATTGGACAAGGTATCATCAATTAAGTCAGACAATTTGCTGGTATTTAAAAGTAAGGCGTCTACTTCTTTTATTAATTCGCCTTTATCAATTTTTTTCGCTTCCAAAAAATTATCAACTTCTTTAATATTATTCTTTAAAATCGCGCTTAATAAATGTTCGCTACCAATATAGGCATGTTTATTTTGATAAGCAATTTTAACTGCTTTTTCAATAATTTTTTGAGACCTTAAGGAAAATTGTGGTACATTAAAATCTTTTTTTAAGGACTTTGCTTTAAGGGGCTTAACTTCTTTAACGGCTTGTTCTTTAAAATCTACTGGCTTAATACCTTTATTAGAAAACAAGCCAAAAGCCACTGAACCCCTTTCCAAAGTTAAGGCATAAAGAATTTCCCAAACATCAATCTCTTTTTTATTAACAGAAAAAGCTAAGTCCTGAGCCCGTACTAAAATGGTCTTTAAATGTTTAGAAAATTTATTAAATATATTATCACTGGTTCGCATATTTAAATAATAGCATAAATAATTAAGTTATCGTAGAACTTGAATTTATCGAACGGTTTAAAACATTATAGTTTATGAAAAAAATATTGTCCATAGTAAATCAAAAAACTAAATCTTCAAAAAATCAAAAAATCATAAATCTAAAAACCCCTGTAAAAACGGAGCTTTTTCTAACTCCACACCTTTATTAAGCTTGACAAAATTAATATATATATGATAAACTTTTTTATTAAACAAAAACGATCTGGGAGGATCAAATGAACAAAATAATAATAAGTATTATTATTGCTATTGTATTATTTACCACAATGGCAAACGCTGACACTGCTATTACTGCTCCCGAAAAGCAGTTGGAGATAAATCAATTCAGAGAAGCCAGGGAAACAACTAAAGGCAGCATCTGGATAATCGCAACAAAGGCGCAAAATAAAGCCTTTTACAATCCAGGGGAAGAATTTAAAGAAAAAACCAAAAAAAATATTGGTTTTGAAAAACTTGATTTTTTTCACCACCGTTTTCTTCAAGAAGTCACCCTTGTGAAATGGGATGGAATAAAATTTAACTACCGGACAGAACAGAAATATAGTGAGAAAAAACTAGCTATAGATAAAATAATCTTAATAATAGCCGCATTTTTTTCTCTTATTCTGTTTATTCTCTTTATTCTCTGTAAAAAAGGTAAATTCAATAATAATATAATTATCACAATCCTTTTCTGCTTTACTTTTTGTATTGTTCTTGCCTCTATGTTTAGTTCATATTATATTAGTGGGCCTATTACTTTTAGTGGATTTATTACTTCTTATACTGGACTTTTTTATGTTGTTAAAGTTTTTGCTTCCGCCTCTATATTAAGCATTTTTCTATTCCGCGACCATGAAAATCTCCAAAATTTCTCTATATTATCTTATGCAATATTCTTAATTGTGGCAATAATAATATAAACAACTTTAGAACAACAAAAAGCTCCGCGTAAAAACGAAGCTTTTTAAACCCCACACCTTTTTAAGGTTATGGGGTTTTATTTTAAACTATTGACAATTTTATTCAACAATATATAATAATAATATCACGATGAAAGGGCACACCTAAGGTTTCGTCCGAAGGTTACTCCCTTTCTTTTTTATTCAACTTATTTTTAAGAGAATCTATAAAGAAAAAATATTTTCTAAACCTTCTTAAAAGAGCAGAATATTTATTAGAATTAGGAATACCTATTTTATAAAGTTTATTTTTGGAATCTAAATATTCAATTAAACAATAAAAGTCGCCGTCTCCAGAAATAATAATTGCTTTACTAAAGTTAGCATACTCAATCATACAATGTAAAACTAATTCTGCATCAACATTACCCTTAATATATTTTTCTCCTTTTTTATTATATTCCAGGGTTGGTTTAAAAATAACTATGTAACCAATTTGTTGTAAAAAAGTATATAGTACTTCGTTACCAGCTACGTAACCAATAAAAAGAAATGCTTTCCGAATTTTATATTTATCTTTTAAATAAACATAAAATCTCCGAAAATCTAATTTCCATCCAACGTCCTGGACCCCTAAGTTAAGATTCTGGCTATCAATGAATACATAATCATTTTGTTTTTGCTTCATAAACCGCTATTAATTTTATTATTAAATAGTAGTTCAAAGTTTATACAAATTCAAAATTATTTATCCACAAAAAACCCGACATCTATAAGACGTCGCATTATATAATTAATATTAAGAAATCAAGAAATCAAGAAAACAAGAAATCAAGAAAACATAAATCTAAAAACTCCGAGTAAAATCGGAGCTTTTTCTAATTCCACACCTTTTCAAGGTTGTGGGGTTTTATTTAAAAAAATATAAAAAATTATTAGTATAATATTCGTATTATTAGTATGCCATTCGTATATTGGCATCGCTAAACCAAGCCCATTTTTTCTTTAATATCTAAGATGCTTTTCTCAGCAATCTTTTTAGCTTTTTTAGCACCTTCTTCTAAAATCTTCTTAACTTTAACTTTATCTTTTTCTAATTTAGCTATATTTGCTTGAATAGGTTTCAAACTATCAACAATGACTTGAGCAAGTTCTGTTTTAAGCTCTGAATATTTTAAATCACCATTATGATAATCTAGATTAAATTTCTTAACAATTTTTTCATCAGCAAAATTTTCTAATAAAGTAAATAGATTATCAACGCCTGGAGACATGCGTCCACTTTGTTGAGGACCAGCATCGGTAATCGCACTCATTATTTTCTTTTTAATGGTCTCCTCATCATCTCTAAGAGCTATATAATGATTTGATCCTAAAGATTTTGACATTTTATTTCTTGGTTCTTGCAAGGACATAACTCGAGCACTTTTACTAATAATCGGCTCAATTTTTTGAAAATACTCCCCAAATTTGTTATTAAACTTTCGCAAAATAGTATTGGCTAATTCTAAATGCTGTAATTGGTCTTCACCAACTGGCACTAGTTCTCCTTTATAAAGCAAAATATCAGCTGCCTGCAAAACTGGATAATCAAAAAGTCCTACATTAATATTATTAAAATTTTGCCTAGATTTATCTTTAAATTGAGTCATGCGCTGTAATTCAGTAATTGGAATTAATGTATTAAATAACCAACAAAGCTCTGTATGCTCGGGAACTTGGGACTGAATAAATAAAATTGATTTTTTAGGATCAATACCTAAGGCCAAAAGGTCAATAGCAGTATCTAAAATCTGTTTTTGATATTTTGTTGGCTCATAATCAATTGTAATAGCATGCAAATCAACAATAGAATAAAAACATTTATATTTATCTTGGAGATCAACCCAATTTTTTAAAGCACCTAAATAATTCCCAATATGCAAATCACCTGTGGGTTGAATCCCAGAAAATAATATTCTTTTATCCATAATGCTATAAATTAATTATAAACTAAATAAATACATAAGTGTTAA
>CAZAOE010000021.1:0-18028 GCA_964486685.1 uncultured Gammaproteobacteria bacterium | reverse complement strand
TTAACTCCTTATCATAGGCTAAATTAGAAATTTTGTCAACTAATTCTTGCTCATTTTTATATAAATAACCATTATAATTATTTTGGATTAATTCTGAATTACCGCCAATGTCATTAGTCAAAACAATTTTTCCCAAAGCTAGGGCCTGCAAAATACTAATACTGCAGTTTTCATACCAAATACTGGGCACAATAACGAATTTGGCTTTTTGAATCAAATTAAACATTTTATTTTTTTCTTTAGGCCCGAAATATCCTAAAAATTTTACTTTGTTTGTAACTTGCAGCTTGTCACTTGTAACTTGTAAATTTTTTTTCTCCGGACCGTCGCCAACAATATAAAAAGACAAATTTTGATTTAATTTAGGTATTAATTTAATTATTTTATCTATTCCCTTGCTTTGATGTAAGCGTCCAGAGTAAATAAAATAATTTTCTTTAGTTGGATTGTTTTGTTTTGTTTTTGGAATTTGAACAAAATTATGAATGACTTCTATGTTTTGATTAGGAAAATTAAATTGCAAAAATTTATTTTTAAGAAAATAACTTGGGGCAATAAATTTATCTATTAATTTGTGATAAGGAAAAAAAGTTTTTTGCCAATAGGCCTCCAAAGAAGTCAAGAAGCTTTTTAAACCCGAATTTTGAATACATTTGTTTTTCCAGCACTGCCAGTAAGCGCCTCCTTGGCATTTTTCACAAATTTTACCTTGATTAAATAAATTATAATTTGGACAAATTAATTTATAATCATGTAAGGTCATTATTGTAGGAATTTTATATTTTTTTAAAACTTTTAAAATTGCTGGAGTTAGATGATGATAAATATTATGCAGATGGGCCAAGTCAATGTTTTTTTCATTTCTTAAAAGTTGTTTTAATTTATGAACAGCTTCATAATTATAAAAAAATTTAATGATTTTCTGCAGACCAAATTTTCCTTGTTGAGAATAGTCATTATATTTTGGCCAGTAAGTGCTGTATTTACGGCTATATTGATTATCAATATTTTTTTTATGTTTAGTGCTAAAAACAATAACCTCTTGTTTATTTTTTTCTAATAAGTTTATCAAATCCAAAAAATGCTGATCAGCTCCGCCTTGAGGATAAAAAAATTTATTGATTTGTAATATTTTCAGATTAGTGATTTATTTGATTATTAAACAATAATAAGCATAAATAGTAAAAAAGTAAAGGACAGGGCTTTACTTTTAAGCATTTATTGATTAAATTTTAGATATGGGAAAAAGTATACCCTTAATAGGGAAAAAACAAATTTTTATAGCCGGAGAATTAATCTTTTTTATTAGTACCTTGATTTTTGTAATTAAAGTAAATTTAGAATTAATTCCAGCTTTAGGGGTTTTAATTTTTGCTCTTTTGTTGCCCCTATTATTTATTTATCCCTTTTATTCTTTATTGGCTTTGTTAATAATTCGCAATTTAACTGATTTATATACTGAAAATATTTTTTTAAATTTTGGTTCTGTCTATATTAATTTTTCTTCACTTTTAGCGGGTCTAATTATTCTTTGGGGTTTATATGTAATTTATAAAGAAAAAATCAATTTAAAAAAAATACCCTTAACCCTGGCCTGGGGTTTGTTTATTTTAGCAAGTATTTTAAGTTTAATTTATTCCGTGGACAAATTGGAGTCCTTAAAAATAATTATTCGTTTAATTAATTTTTGGTTTTTATTTATTGTGGCTTATCATTATTTTTCTAAATATCCAAAAAATAAAAAATTATATTTAAAAACAATTTTAATTGCCTATTTAGTCCCAGTTTTATATGGCTTATGGCAGGCCCTAACCCAGTCCAATTTTATTGGTTTTGAGGATTATAATCGTTTAAATAGCACCTATTTTCACCCCAATGCCTTTGCTTTTAATTTATTTTTCCTATTTATAATTTTGTTTATTTTAATTTTTAAATCAAAAAAATTTGTATTTAAAAAATATTTAAAAATTTATTTGCTGATTGCCTTTGTTTTAATTTTATTAACTTTAACCCGCAGTGTTTGGATTGGCTTAGCTGTTTTTGTTTTATCTTTATTATTTATTTATGGCCGTAAGTATTTATTAAAAATTGCCATAGTTTTTTTAATTTTGATTTTTGCGTTTTTAATTTTAAATAATTATACCAGTTTAAAATATTATGATTGGGATAATATTTCCATTATCAGAAGAATGCATACCTCAACCTATCTTTTATCTTCTTGGGAATGGCGAGTTAAAATGTGGCAGGAAATGGTTGAATATATTCCCCAGTCCCCTATTATTGGTTATGGCATTAATACTTATCGTTATTTGCGGGAAAAACAAGTTTATAATCCCATAGAAAGCACTTATGCCCATAATGATTATTTAAAGATTTTAATTGAATTAGGAGTTATTGGCTTAATTTTATATTTGAATTTAATTTTTCAGACCTTAAAAAAACTTTGGCAAAAATATAAAAATAATCAGCAAGCTAAATATCTAATTTCTTTTTTAGGAATTTTAATTTTGTTTTTAATTGGCGGAGTAGATAATATCTTGCGCTCAACGGCCTTACAATGGATGCTTTGGACCTATTTGGCCTATTTGTTAGTTTAAGTTAATTGATTGAGCGTTTGTTTTTTAAAAAGTTTTTTACAACACCTCCCCTCAATCCCCTCCTCAGCTGAGGAGGGGAAGTTAAGGGGTGGTGCTGAAAAGCATAGTAAAAGATAAATAAATATTTAAAAAAGAAAAAAGAGCTCGTTGTATTACGAGCCCTTGTTGTATTGTTGTCAAATTTTTAGCCACTCTGGTTCCCTAGAGAAACTGCAATTCTATTGTCATTTTGAAAATAATAACAATATTGATCTCCATTAATGTAAAGGAATTTGGAACCTCCGCCAGATTCGGTCAGCTCCCAAAGTTCTTCCTTTTTTCCACTTTTTTTACCTACAAAAATACAAAACTTTGTATATTCATAGTTGGGAATATGGAAAGTCAACAAATTACCATTGAGAGTGCCTTCTATTTTTTCATAATGATTTTCAAGAAGATAGATGTAGAATTCGCCCTTTTTCTTTGCTTCATTCAAGGTAAAGGTTTCACCGGTTTTTGTGTTTAGAAAACAATCTCCATCAGCAAGTTCAAAATTAACAGTAGTTTGATTCCGACCGATTAGTATCTCTACCTTGTCTTCAATGGGGACCTGGGATAATATTTCAATCTTGGTTCGAAAGTTAAGTATTTGGATTTCGAGTTCTGCTTTTTCATTTTCAAGTTTTGTAATTGTTTTATCTCGAGCACCAATACCGCCCCAGAGACCGATAATTTCTTTGTCTTTATCTGCGATTTGATTTTGAAGATCCACAATTTGATTTTGAAGAACTACAATAACAGCGTCACGTTCAGCGCAGGGATTTTCAGGAAGATTGTTGATTTGTGTCTTGAGACATACCAGGGAATCAGCTTTGACTTGGAGGGCTTCTTTTTCGCCCTTCAAATCACCTATTTCAGAAGTTAACGAATTAATTTCAGCTTCCTTTGTAGAAAGCTGTGTCTTGATCCTTTTAGGGACCCGAAAGCCAAACGCATAAACAGTAAGAATAATAAGGATAATAACAAGTAGAATAGGAAAAATTCTGCTTTTTTTTGTTTTAGTAGCCATTTTAGCTACCTCCTTATGGTTTTATTTTTTTGAGTAAATTTCCATAATGACGGAATACCCACTTTGAATATTCCACTTATCTTCTTCATCAACGAAAAAGAATTTAATCTTTCCATTGATGAAAGAAAGAAAATCATCAAACTTTAATCCAAGTCCAAAAGCAATGCGACGCCAGTAGTAATTCCCTTGTTTGTAATGAACATTTTCAAGACAAATTAAAGGAGACAATTCAATATCAAGTCCGACGTCAGCTTGGAAAAAAAGAACGTTTTCACTATCTTTAGTCCGACTAATTTCGGCAAAAGCCCAAGTGTAGACGGGACCAAAATAGTATTCTGGGTTGAAAAAGATCTTTGCTTTTTGAGACAAAATTTCAATCCCAACGTTCCAATTGTTTGGAGAATTCCAAGCCCAATATTCAGCTCCAAGGTCAATTCCAGCATCAAATTCATTTTTACCATCAGTAACCTTGTCTTGGATTAAACCTTTGGCGCTGAGATAGTGTTTCTTAAAACGCTTCTCAACACCAGCTTCAAGACGCCACTCTTTAATTTGAGTGTCGTCTAAAAGATTCATTTTGAATCCAAAGATAGGTTTTAACTGCGAGTTTCCTATTTTAAGCAGGAAACTGGAATAAAATTCTTCGCGGAATTCCACTCCAGACGATGAAAAATTGCGGAACTGGAGCCAGTAGCTAAACTGGCTTTGAGAGGCAAGAAGAGGGCAAGAAATCAAGAAAGCAAAAACCCAAAAAATCAATAATTTTTTCATAGCTACTCCAATTTGACTATTTTTTTGATCTGATTTCCAACCGTGACAAAATAAACACCGGGGGGTTCATCGGCAAAATTGAGCAGTGAGCCCTCAAGTTCAACGTCCAGTTTTTGACCAATAATGTTATAGACCAGAACCCGTTGTTGCAGGGTTTCTTCTGGTCGAGCGAGACAAATTTTAGAATGGAAAGGATTGGGATAGAGATAAATATTTTCTACATCTTCTGGGTCGGGTGGTGGGGGTGGCTCTGGATCAACATAGATACTTTCAGCCAAATAGACACCATCAACCCAAAATTTGGAATGTTGATGTCCAAAATTGAACGATAATCTTGCCAATGTAGTATCAAAGACAATAAAATTAGTGGAGTAAAAAATCCAGTTTGTATCAGTGGCTACTGAATCCCATAGACCTAAATTAGGCCAGGGGTCTTCATGACCACAGAGGTTTAAGATTATCTCAGCGGGAGCTTCAGATTTGTGCCAAAAATCAAGAATATATCTTTGACCTTGTTTCAAATTCAAAAGCTGAAATAGCTGGACTTCCCAGAATTCTCCGGGAGAAATGATTTCAATACTGGCTGAATATTGTCCAGAATTATGGACAGTATCAATATAGCATTGCCCGGGAAATTGTTCCTGAACTTGCCAAGGGGATAGTTCCCCGGTTTCAAATCCTGGATTTTCCAGGAGATTTTGGCCATTTAGATATTTACACCACAGAACAAGAACTACGATAATTACTACACAAATAATTACATGGTTTCGAATTTTTTCCCCCTTGGAAGATAATTTTTTGGGGGGCTTATAGATATCATTATTTTTCATGA
Source organism: uncultured Gammaproteobacteria bacterium (assembly GCA_964486685.1). Classification (GTDB taxonomy): domain Bacteria; phylum Patescibacteriota; class Patescibacteriia; order UBA1558; family S5-K13; genus JAIOTH01. The sequence goes on along the minus strand of CAZAOE010000021.1, from coordinate 12,780 downwards.
TACCTCCTTTGTTTTTTTATTTTTTTTTTAATGTACAATTGGCTATAATGCCAATATGCGAATGTATACTAATTATGCGAATACAATACAAATATTAGTATAATATTTGTAGTATTGGTATAAATTTGTATATTAGCATTATAATTCTATTCTTTAGGATTTAAATAATGGTTATTGCCGACAATTTTACGGATTTCTTCGGCTTGTTGAATTTCTTCTTCTGGCACAATTTCTTTATCGTCTTCTTCAAAAAAACTTTCTTGCTGAACTGGATAATCTTCTGGGTTAGTATCATTATTATTTTCCGGAACATTTAAATAATCAAAGACCTTTAGATATTCAGAAGATTTTTCTTCTTTCTTGGGTTTGCTGAAATCTTTCTTTTTTAAATATTCAGATTTTTTAAAATATTTACTCCAAGCTGGTAATTTATTTGGAAATAAATGAATGATGGTTAAGGCAAAAAACAATCCCAAAACAATACTTAAAATAATATTTAAAAACCAATTGGGCCGAGTAGGATTTAAAGATGTTAAAGGAGGGTCGATGATTTTTAAAACTACTCCTTGTCCCCCGCCATGATAATCTTGATGGTTGGTCAGTAAAGTATTGATAGTATTATTTAATAATTTTTCTGAGAGAAAAGCCGACACACTATAAGTGGTAATTTTAAGCACAGATGAATTAGGGATTATTTTAACATCAATGGCCTTTAACCATTCTTTCCTTCTTTTTTTCTCGCCTTGTGATAATTCTAGTTCTAAGTCAGGATAATTTGTTAATAATTTATTGCGGAAAGAAGAACTTAAAATTCCCTTTTTTAAATTATTGGCTATGGACTCTGATGATTTAGATGCTAAATAAGCATCCATTTCCTCTTGCTGGTCTTGAATAATTAGAATTTGAGCGTCAGAAGAATATTCTTTTTTTTGTAAAGCAGTTAAAAATATTGAAATTATAAAAAACAAAAGGACAATTAATAAAATTGTTAATTTATTTTTTCCAAAGCTCTCTGTGAATTGAGCAAGATTGGTTTTCTTATTTTCCATAAATATTTTATTCCCAATTAAAATTTAATAGAAAATCTTCTTCTAAGTCAAGTTGAATGCTCAAGGCGTTGGAATCTTCTTGAATTATATCTTCAAGATTGACCTGATAGTTATTAAGATTTTCTGAAAAATTTATATTAATTAAATAATTGATTTTTTCTACTCCAGCTTGTTTTTGTAAATAAATACTATAATCTTTTTCTAAAATTTGCTTTTGAATATTAGCTGGTAATTTATATTCAAAAATTAATGATTTTTCTTGTCCGGGCTCAATGGCTATAAAAGTTCCAAAAATAGTTTTATTATATTTATGATAAATATCTATTTGTCCTTCTTGGGTACTACGGTCATTGTCCATAGCTCCAGTGACTTTTATTAATTCTGAACCAGCAGGTACTATCAATCTAGTATAGGTTCTATAGCGGGTGGAATTCCAGGAAAAATTTCCTTGATGTTGATAACGAAGTTCTAGAACGGCCTTTAAAGTATTATCAGCCAACTTTTCCAAACTATAATTAAAATTTCTATTTATAAATTGATCACTTTTATAACTAGCCAAATTACTATCAACGACCATTAAATAATCTTGGTCGGACTGAATAATTTCTCCGCTCCAATTAGCTTCAGAAATATTTTTTTGGATATTTTCATTTGTACTATATAAAATAATATCCTTTTTCTCTAAACTTTCATTAATTGATTCTGCTAATTGTTTGTATTCTGGGGCACTTAAATTAGAAAAACTATCTATCATTACATTAGCCAAAGAATTAATAATATTTTTTCTTTCCCAGTGTGTAGCATCCCGTTCTTGATAATAAAGTTCTACGGCCTTTTGCAAATCATTGGTGAAATTTTCACTTTCAAAGATAACTCCTTCTACTTCTTGGGCACCAATAATATCAAATATTTTACTAACAGCACCCGGGGTTATTCCAATTATACCATTTATTTTTTTTTGGTCATTGCTTTCAATTTTATATAAATTTAAACAATCTATTGCACTAAATGAAAAATCAGGGTCCCAATTACAATCTCGCATATACCATTCTTTAACATTAAGATATTTTTCTAAAGGTGCTGGAATTTGATTATTTAATTTGTTGATTACCTGACTATCTAAATGATAAATATCATCTACAAAAAATTCTTTGATTTGACCATTAGCCATTTCTAATATCCCATAGGTTCCGATAAAGCCACCAGTAGGTCTTAATTCGCTATTATTTTGAAATAATAATAAATAGCGTTGAGAACCATTATAGCCAGCTATATCAAATAGATATTCGTTTAAGGGTTGGGCTAATTTTAAAATTTGGGATAAAAAATTAATATTATTTAAAAATATATTATCCTTTTCTTTAAAAAATACATTAGATAATAATTTTAAATTTTCAACTAGGTTGCTAAAATTATTTTCCAAGGAAATTAAATCCCCAGGGTTTTGTCCAAAATAAGCTATTAAAGTATTTTTGTCCACATTTTCGTATTGATTTAAAGAACTGATGATTTTACTGGCGTCCGCACAAATAATTTGAACATTTTTTAAAGTATTTTCAGTTTGAATAAACTTTTCTTTTAACGGAGGAATAATTTTTAAAAATTTTATAAACTTGATATTGTCTTGAATAGTAGCAATACTATCTTGGGCCTGTTTAATATAAATATTAGCAGAATCATAATCATTAAGATTAATTTTTTCCTGAATACCAGACACAATAGGCGCGATTCTCTGACTGGCAGCATAAATATTTCTAATTGGTCCCAGCACCAACCAAGCTATATAAATTAGGAAAATAAAAACTAATATTAAAAAAGATTTTTTTATTCCACAAGACATAATTATTTATCCCCACACCTACCTAATATAGATAGATATTTGTTTCTTATTTTTCCCCACGATAATTTTATAGGTGTGGGGATTTATTATTTTACCAGGCACTTTTTTTAAAAAAGGTGCTGGATTTACTATTTTGATTTAATTAAATAAATAACTTTAGATTATATAGAACAAACAGGCAAATGTCAAGTATTTTTTGCCTGTTTTTAAAAAATTAGATTTTTTAGAAATTTAGCCTAAATATGGAAATTGCAGTAGTAAAATTATTATGCAACAAGTCTATTATTCTACAGTTACGCTTTTGGCTAAATTGCGGGGCTGGTCTACGCTATTTCCTTTAAGTACGGCTATATGATAAGCCAATAATTGTAAAGGAATAGTGTTTAAAATCGGAGTTAAAAACCAAAATGTTTGAGGGACATAAATCACATAATTAGAAATTTTTTGAATATAATTATCTCCTTCACTAGCAATACTGATAATAATTCCTTTGCGAGCTCGTACTTCTTCAATATTAGAACAAATTTTAGTATAAACATCATCGTTTTGGGGAGCCAAAAAAACTACGGGCATATTTTCGTCAATTAAAGCAATCGGCCCATGCTTCATTTCTGCGGCCGGATAGCCCTCGGCATGGATATAAGAAATTTCTTTCAACTTTAAGGCCCCTTCTAATGCTACGGGATAATTAATGCCCCGGCCTAAAAATAAAAAGTTTGATTTTTGATAAAATTTTTCAGCTAATTTTTTAATTTTATCTTCTTGGGCTAAAATTTCATTTATTTTTTCAGGGATGCGTAAAATTGATTTAATAAATTGGCTTATCCATTCTGGTTTAAATTTTTTCTTTAAATAACCATTTTTTTGGCCCAAACGAAAAGCAATCATTAATAAGGCAATAATTTGAGTAGTAAAGGCCTTGGTAGAGGCCACGCCTATTTCTGGGCCAGCATGGGTATAAACACCAGCTCCACAGCGTCGAGCAATAGTAGAACCAGCGACATTACAAATACCAAAGACCGGCATATTTTTGGCTTGCATTTTTTGAATAGCTAAATCAGTGTCTTTGGTTTCTCCAGATTGACTAATGACTAACATTATTGATTTTTCTGGAAATTGTGGGTCAAGGGCACTAACTAATTCGGAAGCATAACATGCTTCAGCTGGTATTCCCGCTAAGGTTTCAAAAAATATTTCTCCTATTAAACAAGCGTGCCAAGAAGTTCCGCAAGCAGATAAAATAATATTTTTGGCTTTTAAAAGTTCGTCAAATCTTTTTTCTAGACCCCCTAGTTTTATTTGGTCTTCTAAAACGCGACCAGCCATAGTATCTCTAATGCTTTGGGCTTGTTCGTGAATTTCTTTTTGCATATAGTGTTTGTAGCCATCCTTTTCTATTTCTTCTAAAGTCCAATCAATATTATTTATTTTAGAATTAACTGGCTTGTTGTCAAAATCAATAATTTGATAAGATTCTGGTTTTAAAATAGCTATTTGTTTATCCTCTAAATAAATGACTTTCTTAGTGTGTTCTAAAATAGCAGCTCCATCAGAAGCAACAAAATTTTCTTTTTTACCCAAGCCCAAAAGCAATGGACTGCCATTGCGAACAACAATTAATTCTTTTGGATTTTGATTAGAAATAACTAAAATACCATAAGCGCCCTGAATTTTTTTTACTGCTTTTATAATTTTTTCAATTAAATTTTTTCCATCCACCTCTTCTATCAAATGAGCGATAACCTCAGAATCGGTTTCGGATTTAAATTTATGTCCTTGGGCTATTAACCAGGTTTTTAAAGTACGATAATTTTCAATAATACCATTATGGACAATGGCAATTTGTCCACTACAATCTGCATGCGGATGAGCATTTATTTCTGAGGGCTGGCCATGAGTGGCCCAACGAGTATGAGCAATACCACTAGTTGCCGAGCTTTTTTCATTTTTGAGGGCTTGCTCTAAATTTTTAATTTTTCCTACTCTTTTAATAATTTTTATATTTTTTAAATCAGGCAAACCCAAACCAGCCGAATCATAGCCCCGGTATTCTAATCGTTTTAAACCCTTAATTAAGATCGGGATTGCTTTTTTTGGGCCAGTATAGCCGATAATTCCACACATATGGTTAGTCGGTAGTAAGTAGTTAGTAGTGTTATTATAAGTTATTAGTTAAAAGTTATAAATTGTAAGATGTAAGCATTAAGTAGTAAGAATTATGGATTAGTAATTACAAATATTAAATATCTAATGACTAATGAATTATAAATTGGAAATTTATATTAGCAATTATCAGTTACGAGTTACGTATTTTTCTTAGCATATTTTTCTGCAATGACTATTTCTTCAAATAATTTTTTGGAATGTTCAACGGCAATTTGAGCTCCTATTTCTGGCGGTAATTCTTTCTCCAAATTCTTATGACCCAATTTTTTGGCTCTAGCAATAATTTCATCTGAAACAGTTTTTTTACTTTCAATCATTTTTTCTAAATTAGCAAAAATAGAATTATCCGCCTTTTTATCTATCAACTTAGCTAACCATAATAATCTTTTACAATAATAGCACAAGGTTTCATTTTCCAGACCTTGATAAGCAGCAGCAGTTTGTAATTCAGTTTTAACATAAATATCTGGCGGAATTAAAATAGTTTTATTTTCTAATTTAAATGGCTCTTTAATTGCTAAATCTGAGGTCTCTACTTTATAATGTTCATCTTGAATGGCACCTAAAATTCTTTTTAAAATTACGGAAATGGCTAAAATAATTAAAAGATTATTAGAATCCATACCTCTTTGTTCTAGGGTTCCGTGGGGGTTTACTTTCACTGGAGTCCAATTAGTTTCTAAACTGGATTTATATTTGGGCATTGCTCCATTTTTAATGCCAGCATCTTTTAAAATTTTTAACCAATCTTTAAATTTTTTTTGACCCAAATCAATAATATTAGTTCCAGTATGTTTATAAGAGGGCAAGCCACCAAAATCTGGATAATTAGCATATAATGAATCTGGGTTTTTGAGTTCAGGGCTACCTCGATAAATTAACATCCGACCGTCTTTGCCCAAGTATTTTCCCTGCACAAAAGGTGAAGATTGCATAAAGGTAGTAAGGGCTGGATCAGTAGCAATCAAAAAATTATAGGCATTAACTAAGGCCTCTTTGTTTTTGGAATTGACTAAATGTTTTAGTTCTAATTTTTGAGAATCAAATACTCCCCAGGGAAGTTCAAAGTGCATGTGAAATCCACAAGCCCGTCCGGCATTTTTAAATCTTGTTTTTCCAAATATTTTTTCTTTGCTCTTATAACGAGATTTCGTTCTCATTTTGGGATTTTGCTTGCCCGGATAAGCACCCAAAGGACAAATTATTAAATTTTCTTCCTCGGCCGTATATAAAAGTGATTTAATATTTTTTATCAAGCCCAGCAGGGTGTCAACGCTATTTTCATGTGGATAGCTACCAACTTCAATCATATTTTTACCAACTTCATAAGTTATTTCTGAACCAGGATCGCGGTCTTTTTTATCTATTTTTTTTAATAACAAATCAGCTTCATTTACTATGTGGCCATTTTTATCTAGAATAAAAAATTCTATTTCAAAACCAATAGTTAATTTTTTTAACTTTTTCTTTTTAGGGATTAGTGTCTTAGAAATTGTTTTAGCAACCGATTTAATAGATTTTTCCACAGAAGCGGGAAAGTTTTTTTTCTTTTTATTTGGCATAAAAAGATTTATTTTTTAAGACAGATAATTAAAATAAAGGAACTATATGTCAGATATAGCTCACTTATGAGTATAGCAAAATATTCAATTAAAGTCCATGCTTAGATATTTTTTAAACCTTTTAATATTAAGGAATGAACTTTTTTATTAGTAGCACAAATATCTGGACTGGATAAATTCCATTTATTTCCTGAAAAATCTGTAATTTTTCCGCCAGCTTCTCTAAGAATTAAAGCTCCTCCAGCCACATCATAGGCATTTACTCCGGGAATAATTATGGATTCTATGCGTCCACTAGCGACATAAGATAATTCTAAAGACGCACTACCCAATTGACGACAATCTAAATGATTTAATTTTTGTTTTTGATAATATTTAATAGCTCTTTCAATGTCTTTAATTTTATTGCCATGACAAAAAGCATTAATTATTTTTCCACTTTGGATATCAGAGACATTTATTTTTTTATTATTTAAATAAGCCCCTTGGCCATTGAGAGCAGCAAATTTTTCTTTTAGAATCGGGGCGTAAACTAGGCCCATAATGATTTTTTCTTGATAAGCCAAAGCAATAGAAATAGCCCACAAAGGATTATGAATAGAAAAATTAGTTGTACCATCTATGGGGTCTATTAGCCAAAGATAATCGGATTTTTTATTATCTTGACCCTTTTCTTCTGAAAGAATAGAATGTTCTGGAAAACTTTTTTTAATTTCCTGAATAATAATTTTTTCTGACAAAAGATCATTTTCAGTCAGAATTTCATGACGAGATTTTAATTGCACATTATGGCGATTGAATTTATGATATTTTTTAATTAAAATATCAGCTGATTTTTGAGAGGCATTTAAAGCTAATTGTAAAAATTTATTCATCTTCATTTTATAATTATATAAAATAACACAATTCCCATAATAATTATGCAATAGAGAAAAGTAAAACCAAGAATATTCAGGGCTCTTTTCATTTCTTTGTTAATCATTAAATAAGCAAAATATCCAAATACTAATGTTCCGCTGATGCCCGCAGAAAAAACAAGCAGTAAAAGCATCATTATCGTGCCACTTATTCCGATTGGTTTTATTGCCATGCTTTCCATTAATTTAAAAAATAGGCCTATTAATAAACAATAAACACCAACGCTCAATGCTTGCAAAAATCCAATTGTACAAGGTTTCATTTTATTTAGTTTCATAAGTTTAATTTAATTATTAAAAATTAAAGCGCTTTTAACTTGAAATTTTTAACCGTTGTATATTTGATGAAAAATTATAGCTGCCACACTAGAAACATTTAATGACTCAATTTCATCTCCCATATTAATTTTTATAAAAGCATCTGACAAGTTACTAATTTTATTATCAATACCATGAGATTCATTACCCAAAACTAAACAAAATATTTTTTCTTTTTTTAATATATCAAGATTATTAGATTTTTCTAATCTAGTAGAAAAAACTTTCATCCTTTTTTTGATTTGTTTTAAACTTTTTAAGTTTTTATCAATTTCAATATTTAGTTTAAAAATAGCATCTTTAGAAGCATTAATTACCTTATAATTATACAAATCTACGCAATTTTCATCTAAAATAATATTTTTAAAATTAAAAGCTAGGGCTGATCTTAAAATTGTTCCTAAATTTCCAGGATTACTTATAGCATTTAAGTAAACAATCGATTTTTTAAAATTAATTTTATTATCTAATTTATCATAAACTGCACAAATACCTGAAGCTGTGTCTAAATTGGAAAAAGATTCATTAATTCTATTATTAATTAAATAACACTCCTCGCTTGAAAAATTTTCAATTTCTGCTTTATTTTTTTCCAAAAACTCATTAGTAATAAAAACTTGTTTAAATTTATAACCACTTTGAAAAGCATCTTTAATAGTAGTAAAATTTTCTACTAAAAATTCTGCATACTCATTCCGATATTTTTTGTTTTTTAATTTCCGCAGATGTTTTATCTTGGGATTGTCTTTGCTAGCAATTTCTATAATATTCATGTGTTTTAGTAATTTGAATTTTAATATTTAAATTTGTTTATAGAGCTTAGGATTTTGTCCTTATATCCATTTTATCAAAATCATTATTTTCTTTATTAAAATAAAATTCTCCTTCGAGTTTTTCACCTTTTAAAACTCGCGGTAGCCAATACTTATCATCAGTCCACATTTCTTGATAAGGAATCTGATCAAAATCAAACCACTTAGGCATCATTTCTTCGGTTTCTTGGGGCTCTCCTTGCCATTTTTTGACTAAATAAATTTGGACTTCTTGATCCCAATCTTTTTTTTCTTGAGTAAAATAAAATTTAAAATCAGCTACTTTTTCTAAATTTTTAATATCAATATCTACCCTGATTTCTTCTTTGGCTTCTCGTATAGCAGTTTCTTCTATGCTTTCGTTTTTTTCTGGCTTGCCACCAACCCCGTTCCATTTTTTATTACCAAATCCCCTCTTTTTCATAGCTAAAAGAATTTGATTTTTTTTTATTAATAAACAAAGAGTCGCTTGCTTCAGCCCGTTAGATAAACTTTGTTTTAGTTGATTGCTTATATATTTGAATTTTTATCCCCACACCTAATCTTGGTTATGAGATTTTATTATTCCGCCACATTCATTTAAATAGATGCGGGGATTTATTTATTCTAAATAATCTACCCGTGATATCTTAAATATCTAACGGGCTTCATAATGATATTATAACATATTTATTCAAACATTCTCAGCTGATTTTTCTGAACTAACTTTTTTTATCCCCACACTTATCTTCAAGTTGTGGGGATTTAATCACTTTATTATAATTAGAAGAAACTTTATATTTATTTTTTAATTTTTTAATTAAAGGATATATTTTCTGAATATACTCTTTTTTAGTTTGAGGATTATCAAATAAGTCATAATATTTACTTACTAAATCTGGAAATTCTTTTTTTAAAAAATCAAAAAAATATTTTCTGGTCTGTGTCTTTAAATTTAAACCATAAGTTAAAATATAATGAGCTCGAATTTCCTTAGTTTTTTTCATTATCCATTCAATATTCTCTCTATTATCCGTTAAAAACGGCAAAATAGGCATAAAATGAACCCCAATACTGGCATTAGTTTTGTCTCTAAATATTTTTAAAACTTCAAATCTACGAAGTGAAGGGACAGAGTATGGTTCTATTTTCTTTCTAATATTTTCATCTATACAAGTAATGGTTTCCGCAATATTCACATAAGTTTTGCTGGCTAATTTTTTGATTAAATCAATATCCCGCAAAATCAAATCTGACTTAGTTGATATAATCATGGGATTCTCATATTTAATCATTAATTTAAGAATTTTAGGCATTAATTGATACTTTTTTTCAATATGCTGGTAAGAATCACAAACTCCACCAAAATTAATAATATCTTTTTTCCATCTAGGAGAACTTAACTTTTTTTCTAAAACTTCCACAATATTGGTTTTAACATAAATAGTATCAAAAAACTCACCGGGATTATTTGAATTTTCTTCCAAATATTTATGAGAATATAAAGCATAACAATAAACGCATTTATGGCTACATCCTCGATATATATTTAAATCCCAATCATAGGGATAAATTTTTTTATATAAACGATGTAAAGCAGTTTTAACTTGGATTTTTTTGACTAACATAAAATAATTATAGCATGAAATAAAAAAATAAGGTTTGAGGCCTTATTTGATGGCTCGCCATAAACCATTCATTTCATTTAGATTCATGGCTCGCCATAAACCATTCGCTCAGTAAACTGTTCTCTTCGTTCAAATTTATTGCAAGTCGCTCAGGTTCATGGCTCGGAGGCTAGGAATCGAACCTAGATTGGCTGGACCAGAACCAGCTGTCCTACCATTAGACGATCTCCGAAGGTTAGTAATTGATAATAGGTTAATAGGGCAATTGATTAATAGAATAATTAATAATTAATAATAATTATCAACCACAAATTATTAACTATTTTATCACTTGTCCACCGAAATTGGCGATTAAGTCCTCTATAACATTGTCGTCTTGATTTTTTTCTGAATTTTTATACAAAGAAGAAGCGCTTTGGCGATGATTTTCTTCATAAGAATCATCTATTGCACAACTGATATTAATTTTAGTTTTTAAGAGATCACTTAATATTTTTTCTACAATTTGTTTATATTTGCTTTGAGAGACCCTGTCTAAATGAAATTTGAATTTAAAGCCCAAGATGATTTTATTATTTTCTATTTTTAAAGGATGGCCAACCCTAACAAAAGCCGACAAAGAATGATTATAGTCCTTAAGATTAATTAATAATTTAGGCCAAATTTTAGCTATTTCTGATAAGTTTATTTTTGCATTTAATTCTAAGTCGGGCGAGGGATTGGTTTTGTTTTCTAATTTTTGTTTTTTGGTTTCTTCTTTTATATTTTTTATAGATGAGGCTGGTGGTTTAGGAGAGTCATCATCATCCTGATTACTAATTTTTTCTTGATTATCAAATACTTCATTTTTTATGGAAACAACAGCCATTTCTAAAGGTAATTGCTGAAAATTATTATTTTCTAAATTATCAAAACTTTCATAAAATATTTTTAAAATCTGATGCCAGGACTTAATATCTAATTTTGCAGATTGTTCTATAATTTTTTGTTCTAGATTTTTATCAATATCCCATAAGTATTTTTCAGAAGCACCAGATATTTTTATTAACAAAATTTTTCTTAAATATTGAATTAATTCTTCAGTAAAATATTGCAGGTTAATTCCTTCCTGGCCCAATTTGTTTAATTCCCTAATTGCTAAATCAAATTGCTGATTAATAATAAAATCTATTAAATTAGCAATAATTTGAGAATCGGATTTGGGAAGAACTAAACTAGCCGTGTCTTCATTAACTTCACTATTTTCTGAAAGAGACAATATTTGACCTAAAATTGAAAGAGCATCTCGAACATAGCCCCCACTATGTCTAGCAATTTTTTCAACAATACTTTTATCTACTTTTATTTTTTCTCCTAAACAAACATTTTTCAAATGATCAGTTAATTTTTTAATATCCACTACCTTAAAATCAAACCTTTGACAACGAGATACAATTGTAGACGGTAATTTATGTAATTCTGTAGTAGCTAAAATAAATATAACATGTTGAGGTGGTTCTTCTAAGGTTTTTAAAAGGGCATTAAAGGCCTCGATAGTTAACATATGGGCCTCATCTATGATGAATATCTTGTATTGGCTTTTAGATGGAGCATATTTAACCCTTTCTCTTAAATCTCTAATTTCATTAATTCCTCGATTAGAAGCAGCATCTATTTCAATTAAGTCCAAATTATTTCCCTTAGTAATTGAAGTACAAGAAAGGCATTTATTACAGGGCTCGTATTGGTCTTTTTTTCTATTTTCACAATTTACGGCTTTAGCAAAAATCCGAGCCATAGTTGTTTTACCAATGCCTCGCGGACCAGAAAATAAATAGGCATGAGCAATTTTATCATTTTCTATTTCATTTTGAATAGTAATTTTTATATGCTCTTGACCAATTATTTCTTTAAAAAATTGGGGTCGATATTTTCTATATAAGGTTTTTGACATAAATAAATAGTTGAAAGTTTACCCTGTGAAATACTATCGCTTTGCGATAATTTCACGGGGCAAAAGGTTTAAAGTTAAAAGTTTTCTAAAACTTTGCTCCCGGCCTACGTAGCCAAGGCTACTTCGGTCGCCTACGTGCCAAAGCCACCTTGGCGAATGCAGGTGAAGCAATAATTATATTTATAAATAGAAACGGAATAACCTGAAGCTTTATACTTTCTCCATTTTACTTTAAATAAGAATTAATTTCAAATTAAAAAGGCTCTACAATATAACCTATGGTGAATAAGTATACTTTTATCATTATCTAAGTTATAAAATAGCATTTTCCATCTTGATGGTTTTTTATCTAATGAATGGTATCAAACCCCAGAGCAAGCTCTGGACTCTGATTCGGAGCTCCCATTCGGTCGCACCTTAACCCCGCAGCAAGCTGACGGGGTATTCATTCTTTTCTCACTCACTCGGTCATAAAAGATCTTCACTTCGTTCAGACTTTTTATGACCCTCGTTCCGTTCGAAAAATAAAATAAGTATTATTTGTTGAAGAATGAATAAATACAAATTTTAAACTTA
>CAZAOE010000020.1:0-18504 GCA_964486685.1 uncultured Gammaproteobacteria bacterium | reverse complement strand
TATTGAATTTACTCAGAAATATACAAAAGTGTTACCTATGTGGTCATCTAGTACACTGGGTTGACTAAAAAATTCTATTTGCTAAGATAGATGTATAGAGAAATATAGCCGTCTCTGAAAATAGAGCCGTCGGTTATAAGAATAAAAGCCCTAAAAATAGCTTAAAATAAAGACAAAAACCAAAAAGACGTCCCATGCTGAGAGAGGTCTTTTATTTTGTGAATAACTTTGAAAATTTTATATATATAAATTCAAACTGATGAAAAGGTTTGAAAAAAACCAAAAACCTCCTTGCGGAGGAATTTGGCGAAAAGCGATTTATGAAGCCAGGCTTACTCCGAAGAGTAAAACTTGACCTCTTTTTGATTATAAATCAATTAATTAAAAAGTCAAGCCCGTTTAACATTTTTATCCTTTCAAGGATAAAAATAAAAATTTAAATCAGCATTTTACAACAAATAAAAAATGTTGAATAACAAAAAGAATTATTTATTAAAATAATCTTTAAATTTAAATTTTGTTTAACGGGGTCAAGGGCGCCATAAATTAAATTAATAATTAATTTCCGCACCCTTTTTAATTTTAAAAATTAAGAAAAGCGGACAAAAAAACAATGGATGTTAATAAAACAATTTTAATCGGCAATTTAACCAACGACCCGACTATCAAAAAATTAAAAAACGGAACTGATCTAGCCCGCGTTGGCTTGGCTACTAATTTAGTTTGGAAAAAAACTAAATCCAGCGAAACTAAAAACAAAGCCGAATTTCATAATTTAGTCTTTTGGGGAAAATTAGCTTCTATAGTAGAAAAATATCTCCACAAAGGAGACAAAGTCTATGTAGAAGGCCGATTACAAACTAGAAATTGGGATGATAAAGAAGGCAAAAAACATTATATGACCGAAATTATTGTTAAGGACTTAGTTATGCTGGGTGGGAAGAAAAAAGAAGAGGCAGAAAAAGAAGTAGCCATAGAAGAAATAGACATTGAAGAAGAGTAATTATGTTATAGGAGAACAATATTTTGATGTTGGCGGCCCTTCATCAAAATAATGTTTCTTATATATACTGGGCGGCGCCGACAGGCGCCGCCCAAGGGAGGAAAAACAATTTTATGTATTTTAAACAACAAAATTTATATTTAACCATTCTCTCTATTATATTTTTTGCTCTCCTAATTTTTATTAATACTACCCAAGCCGCAGAACTAATTTTTACTGAAATAATGTATAATCCTGAAGGCGCGGACAGCAATAAAGAGTGGGTGGAAATTTTTAATACCTCCACCTCAACTATTGAAATAAATTCTGACTGGAGATTCAATGATGGCTCTAATCATTTAATCAACATATATCAAGGAAATAATCAAATAGCCAGTGCAAACTTTTTTATTATTACCAATGATGGGGCATCTTTTCTAAATAATTATCCAGATTTTTCTAAAATTATTTTTGAATCCTCAATAAATTTAAATAATACTGCCGACACTATTCAGCTCTTAAAAAATTCCAACATTATTACCCAATTTTCCTATACTTCTGAATTAGGGGGTGCTGATAATAACAAAACAATTGAAAAAATAGATATTTATAATTTAGAAAGTTCTTGGCAAGAATCATATTTAATAGGAGGCACGCCCGGAGAAATACCCAGCTCTGCTCCGCCCAATCAAGCCCCTGTCGCCATAGCCGGCGATGATATTCAGGCCAATATAAATGAAGAAATTTCTTTTGATGCTAGTAATTCTTATGATCCTGACGGAGATGAATTAAATTTTTTATGGAATTTCAACAATCAGGCCAGTTCCACATCAGCTATTGCGAGTTATCAATTTTCTGAAATTGGAGAATATTTAATTACTTTAACAGTAGACGACGGTCAATTATCCAGCTCGGATTCCTTAACCCTAACACTGATTGAAAATGAAACTAATGATCCTCCTCAAATTATAATTGAAAATATAAGTGATTCCTTTTTTGTCGGAGAATTAATAAATTTTAATGCTTGTAATTCCTATGATGCGGAAAATAATCTTCTAAATTTTAATTGGAGTTTTGGAGATAGTGGCGAGGCAAATGGATGTCAAAATAATTACAGATATAATCAAAGTGGAAATTATACGGTCAGCTTAATAGTTAGTGATAGCGTAAATAATTCTAATTGGACTAAAGAAATCATTATTAATAATGACGGAATAAATGTAATTATAAATGAATTATTACCTAATCCCGAAGGAAGTGACGAGGCCGAATGGATTGAATTAAAAAACCTAAGCAATAATACTATTAACTTAGAAAATTGGTATTTAGCAGATGCTTCGGGAAAAAAATACATATTTTCTACAGATGATTTTACAAATTTAAATATAAACGATTATTTTCTAATTGAACGGTCTGTATCAAATATATCTCTTAATAATTCCAATGAGAGCGTTTACCTTTTTAATAATGTTAATGAAAAAATTGATGAAATGAGTTATCTTCAGTCCCAAGAAAATTATGCTTGGGCCTATTTTGACAATCAATGGGAGCTGACTTCTCTTTTAACTCCTGGAGCTGAGAATAAAAAAGAAAATTATTTAAAACCAATCGCAATCATTGATCTTTTAAGTGATAAATTAACAATTAATAAAAAAATTATTCTTAGTGCTAAAAATTCTATTGACGATAATGGTCAGGATTTACAATATGAATGGTATTTAGAAAATTTTTTAAAAAGCGAAAACGAAAATTTAGAAATTATTTTTGCAGAAGCGGGATTAAAAAAAATTAAATTAAAAGTTATTAATGAATCTGGACTGGAAGACGAAACTATAGTTTATTTAAATATTTTAGAAGAGGATGAGAATGGTTCTACAACGGATAACGAAAAAATTACTTCAGAATGTATAGATTTTAATAAAGAAATAATCATTAATGAAATTTTGCCTAATCCGATTGGTTCTGATAACGAGGAATGGATAGAACTATTCAATCCCAATAATACTGAAATAAATTTAAATAATTGGCAAATAAAAGATAGTGGCTCTACTTATATTTTAAAAGAAAAAATAAGCGCCCAGGCCTATTTATTAATCAAAAGAGCAGATTCAAAAATAGCTTTAAATAATTCCAATGAGCAACTTCAATTATTAGACTGTAATGGAAGCTTAATTTGGGAATTAATTTATGAAAAAAGTTTTGAGGGACAATCTTACGCGTATGATGAAATAAATGAGGAATATTTTTGGACAGCCGAACTTAGTCCAGCAGAAAAAAATATTCTTAGTTTTACAGAAAATAATTTTTCTAAGCTCAACTCTTTAGATGAAGAACTTTATTTTGCGGAAATGGCAGAAATATTTGAATTAGAAAATAATCAAGAAATCATTACTTATGGAATCATCACCGCCCTGCCCGATGAATTATATCTAAATACGGCTTACTTATGTTCCTATGATATTCATGATGAAACAACTTATTTAGATAATTGTTTAGGAATATATTTAAACAAAGATTGGCCAGAATTAAATTATGGAGATATTGTCCAGGTTCAGGGCAAAATAAATCATCTTAAATATTATTCTCGTATTAAAATAGAAAATCCGGAAAACATAATCAAGATTAATGAAAAAAATATGCCCAACCTTGAAGAATATTGTTTAGAAGAATTGGCTGAAGAAATTATTAACTCTTTTATATCTGTTTCTGGAAAAATTAGTAAATTAAACAAAAAAAGTTTTTATATTTCCGTTGCTGACACAGAATTAAAAATTAAAATAAATAATGAAAAAATTGTATTAGATGAATTAAACAAAGATGATGCTGTAATTATTCGGGGCTTATTAATAAACTATCAAGATAAATTAAATCTTTTACCCCGCAATCAGGATGATATTATTAAAGCAGAAATCTTAGGCGCCTCAGAAACAAATATTACTCCTAGCTCGACTGAGTTAATAAATATTGATGAAGAAGAAAATAAAAATCCCCAGGCCTTAAATTGGATTTTGGGCTCAGGATTTTTAACTAGTTTGGGCTTTGTTTTCAAAAATAAAATTATTCAATTGTTTAGAAAATAATAAGCTCAAACAGCGCTACCCCTAAATAAAAAAACTGGACCATTTATAGCCCAGTTAATTTGATTCTCAAAAAATTTATTCAACTTCCTCAACGATTTCGAAACAATCCATCCTATTATTATCATCAATAAGGATATAGAAATACAGCTTATCAGCAATAATTTCTATCTCCAGATGTTTCATTTCGTTAATCAACACTCCTCTTTTCACTAAACCAGTAAAAAGAAAAGGGTCTCCTGCTTTGAACTTATACTTCTTACCGATTTCAACATCATCTACAAAAGTAATTCCAGCACACTCACCAGGGATATTTTCACAATTTTCACGAATTGTTTTTATGCAATCCGCTTTAAAAAACACATCACAACATTCTTCGGCATCTGTTTTACTAACCCTTGTAAGAACTTCAAAATGATAAAGATCACAAGCATAATAATTAAGTTTGGTTTCTGGCATGTTATCCTCCTACCTTTTATTTTTTTATTCTTTTCATTAAAAATATTTTATATTATACTTATATAAAATTTTTGTCAACCTATATCCCCACACCAAGAAATGTGGGGATAAAAAATCTTCCCCCGCATACCTATCTAAAAAGTTAATTTTTATTAACTACTTAAACGGATAGGCGAGGGAAGAAAAGAATAATATTTTTCTATTCAATCCTATGGTTTAGATAGAATTTCTAATAAATAGAAAAATATTATCTTAATTATAACTTAATAATAATAGCTGTCAAATTTTTAATTTTTTTAAAAAACTAAAACCCAAATCGCAAATACTCCTATTAGAATAATTAAAGCCAGTAAAAAATAAAATAAGATTTTTCCAAAATTCAAATCTGGCTTTTGCTTTTCTTCCACATTATGGGCCTGAATTTTAGCTTTTTTTATTGGCTCTGTATTGACTGGCTTGGGATTTATTTCTTGGCCCAAAGAAGATTCTGAAATATCAATCTTTTCTTTACCAATAGGAGCGCCTTGAACTTCTGTTTTATTTTCTGGCTCAGAAAAAATATCATCTACGCCCTTATTTTTGTTTTTGTTTAATGGTGGTTGTTGTTCTAACATATTTTTTAAAAAATAAATTAATATATATTAAAAGATTCAATAATATCAATCTTCTGGCCATATAAATCTGCTTGATCCTGAGGATATTTTATTAAAAAACTATAAATATAATTTTCTGAATTTAAATAATAATTCTTTTCATTTAATTCCTCTGTGCTTAAATCATTTAACCAATAAATTAAATCGTTTTTGGTAACTTTGTCTAATTGTTGTAAATCAAAATTATCATTCAGCCAATCATTAAACTCTTCCGCCCCCAAGGCCTCTCTTTGAATAATTACACTTATCTCTGGATTATCTTGAGCAGTTAAAAAAATCTGATTATCCTTAATTTCTTTGTTCATTGCCAGATCATAATTAAATTTTATCTGCCAGGGCTGATAATCATATTCTATAAAATTTTGTTCGGCTGGAAATTTGTCCAAAATTTTCTCAATAACTTCTTCATCCACATTAACTGGCTCTTCTTTCTTAGATTTAATAATACCTTTAATCCTGTCTATTAATCCAGTTTCTCCCAGCTCATCAACATCATCGCCTATTTTATCCTTTAATTCCGTCAAGTCCTCGCCCCAAGTAAAATCAGTAAACATGTCTCTATTTAAATAGCCCCAGATAATTAAAATTAAAATTACCAAAATAATAACTAAAAATTTTAAATAAAGCTTGGAACGCATATTATTGTTTATTTAAAATAACTAATTTTAATTCATTGCTAGGTAAATCACTATGAATAATTTTTAATTCATCTTCTGTTTGCGGATTAAGTCCTAATTCTTTAACAAATTTTTCTACACCCTCTAAAGCTACTTTTATTCCTGGTATTTTATAATGCATAGGGATAACTATGCGTGGTTCTATTTCGTTAATTAAATCTCCGGCTTCAGATGCCCCAATAGTATAATTTCCGCCCACAGGTAACAAAAGAACATCTACGTTATCTAGAAAATCTAATTGCTCTTCTGTTAATTTCTTCTGACCCAAATCACTTAAATGAGCTATTTTCAGTTTTTCTTCTTCAATAACATACATCGTAACTGAACCCCTCTCTTGACCCTGTTTATCATCATGAAAAGCGCTTTTACCATATATAAAAACATTTTTTAATTCATATTCTCCTGGACCGTCTATTTTAAAGGGGCTTCCAGATATGGCCTTAATATTATTGTGGTCAAAATGATCGTGGCTTATTAAAACTACATCTGCTTTTAATTTTGGCATCTTTAAACCCAAGCTATTGTCATAAGGATCTATAACAATATCTAAATTATTACATTTAAACTTAAAACATGATTGTCCGTACCAGGTTATTTTCATAAATTTTTTATATTCAATTAATTAAATAGGTAAATCTTTTACTTCATTATCTACATCATCTGCATCCTTTTTACTGTCCTTCCCTTCCTCAATATCTTTAGACAAAGACCTATCTCTATCACTACTTGCCAAATCTTCATTTTTAGATTGATCAGTATTGAATGAAGAAACTGGACTTGTAGTAATATTTTGAAGATTAGATAGTTTAAAATCACTCTTCGTAATATTACTACTTACTCCTGTATTATCACTACTAACTCCACTTATGCGTAAAATATGTGAAGCCTGTTTAGCTCTATCACCACCTGCCCGTATGGCTTTTACTACTCTTTTTAAATCTTTAAAATCCTCTTTAGAAAAACCGGGGGTATTCTTATACATTTTCCAAGCTTTTATTTTGATATTTCTAGCTTCTTTTCTAGTTAAATATGCTGTGTTGCTTGAAGTATGTTTCTTTAATCTCTCACTTATCAGGTCATCAATTTGTCCTATGTTTTTTTCAGAAAGATTTTTAAGCTGCATCTTGCCACGTCTTAATTTTGCTCTGAGTAACTTATTCACAAGACTTTTCCCTGTTCCAAAAGGAGAATCTGTCTTAGATGTCCTTAATCGACGCCCTTGACCTATCTTTCCTATACCCAACTTACCAAAGACGCCAATCTTATCGTTTTTACTATAATTATTCCTATTAGGTATATTTCTGTTAGAATTTCCTTGTCTTTGTTGAAGCATATGTTTATATTTTATTATAAATTATTTTTAAAACTTATTTATTAAATTTTCTTAAAATAACACCGCTAACAATAAAAATCACAATTCCTAATAAAATAGTAGCTGGAACTCCAATATAATTCCTGCCATACTCCCATAAAGATCTGCCGATCAAAATACTTCCCACCAAAAATCCACCTACGGTAAAAAAAGTCTTTTGTCCTATAAAAACTTCCTTAAATTTATCTGATTTATGTTTTTTGAATTTAATAATAAACACTTTACCTAAATATATTTTTAAAATTTTCTAAATCTCGAGATACTGTTTTTTTCTGAATATTATCAATAATTATTTTAAACTTATCAATATCCACACCAATTACCCAAGATTCAATTACCTCCTTTTCTATTTTAAGCTCTTCCTTAGAAAAAACTACTTTGTATAAATTTTTATTTAAAAAGGAAAAAAGACAACTAAAAATACTCAAAGCAATAACAATAATTATAATATATAAAAATAGTATTATTTTTTTGAACTTAATTTTAATATTAATCTTTGGCATAAATTTATTTCCAATATGTAGATGCTGTAATCTTACAATTAACCCTACTAGAAGCTGAAATGTTTTCATTGTCCGAACTATCAACTAACGAGCCCTTTAAACTACTTATACTTAAGGACTCAACATTTACATAATATTTTAAAGTTTCTAAATCTATTAAATATTTCATAACATTTAAAAAACTTGATTCTAAATTGATTTCCAAAATAATTTCTTCATATTCTTCTCCTTCTAGATTTTTATTAATATCTTCTAGAACGATGAGTTGCTCTACATTATTTTTATTAGCTACTGCTTCTAAGGTCTGAATAAATTCTAAATCTTCACTGTGCTTAACAAAAACTTCATCTAATTTTCCTAAATCTTTTTTTATTGAATCTATGTCTTTTTTATTTTCTCTGATATTTTTGAGTTTTAAATAGCGCTCCTCTAAAAACTTTCTTCTCTCCGTTATTTGCTGACAAGTACCCTCAATATATTTTGCTTTGGGAATAATAACAAAACAAACAACCATTAAAATTGTTGATAAACTAAAAATGAGCAAAATTAACATTCTACTTTTGGTCTTTAAATTTTTTATTTTACTTAAAGTCATAGGGGTCAACGGTTATTCTCATTTCAAAGCTTATATTATCTTTTTCTAAAATATTACGAATTGGAAAATCAATGGTCAAATAACTAGACGATTCTTCAAAAGATTTTTTCAATTCTAAAAGGTCGTCTCTAGTTTGGGCATAGCCCATTAAATCTAACCGATAATTATCTCGACTAATCATAATTTTAGAAAAACTAATATTATTTCCTGTTTTTAACATTATGTCTTCTAATAATTTTGACCAATTAATGGCCTTTTCTTGAATATTTAAAATATAATCCATTTTTTCTTCTATGCTTTTGATTTCATCATCCACTCCTTGATAGGTCTCTTTTGCTAAAAAAGAGCCTATTTTACTCTCTTCCATATAATTAATTAAAATTAAATAACTCATGGAAAACAAAATGCCGATTAGCAAAACAAAAAATACTAATAAAAGAAAAATATTCTTAATATGTTTATAATAAGATAATAATTTAATTTCTTTTTTGTACTTTTCTGGTAAAATATTTAAATTTAACATAAGCTAATCTGCAAAAATTTTCTTTAAAGCTAATCCTACGGCTGTAGCATAGGTAATACTAGAATCTTGCTCAATAGAAATTGTTTTCTTTTTAATTTTTTCTTGCCCCTTGGACCTATATTTATATACTTCAATAAAATCTTTAATAAAAATATCTTTGGGTCTGCCCAAATTCACAGACACCTTTTTTGGTCTAGCTATATTGGTAAAAACATCTCCAATTTCTGTATCTATCCCAATTTTTATTTTTATTAAATTTGTCAGACCGTCTATATTAGCCCCTCCACCTGATAATATAATTTTATCTAAAGGACCATGTTCCGAAAAATGACTATTATAAAAATTTATCACTTTTTTAATTTCTATAATTAACAAATCTATCATCTCTAAAAGATTGTTTTTCACAGTTGAACATTTTTTATCATCTAAACCACAAACTATTTTTGCCAATTCCCCCTGCTCTTTGTCTAATTTTAATGACCTAGCAATCTTATTTGAAACATCGTTTCCAGAAATAGGAATACTAACATTAAATAAAATAGTATTTTTAGAATAAACAAACATGCTCGACCGATTAGCGCCAATATCTAATACCCCATAATTCTTTTTAGGGCTCTGCTTATAATTAGGAGATTCTTCTAATAATAAACTGCGGGCTAGGGCTGTTGACTCTATTTCCATACCCATTACTGTAAAATTACTATCAACAAATAATTCTAAATATTGATCAACATAGGTTTTAGGAGAGGCCCCAAAAATAATCCACTCCTGATCTTTAGTGCTTTTTACTATTTCATAATCATAATAAATTTCATCTATAGAAAAAGGCATATGTTTTTCTAATTCTGCTAAAAGGGTCTTTTTAAAATCTTCTGTATTGGCATCAATTTTAATTAATTTTATAAAAGTACAGGGCTCAGGCAAGCAAGTAATAATCTGATCGGAGCTTACTTTGCCAAATAATGGCTTATCTAATAATTTTTTAATGGCTTTTTGAACTTTTTCCTTTTCTTTAATACTGCCATTTTCTATCCATCCTTTTTCTAAAGGTATTTTCCCAAATGATTGAAAAAATAAAGCCCCGCCCCTTTTTTGCAATTGGACAAATTTTAAAGACAAATCTGATATATCTAATCCTATTGGATAATCTATTTTTTTGTTAAACATATTAAATAACTATAAATTACTCTTAAATTATAGCATTTTTTAAACTATGACATAAGTTTTATTTATTTTTCCTCCCAAGATATAAAGGTGTACTCACCAGTGCTAGGAAAATGGGGTGGGGGGATAAAAGTTAAATTACCATCATAATTTAAATTTCTAATTTGATAACCAGTGCCATCTGTATAGGCAAAACCATATCTTTCCTTAGTAGCCAAAGAACCATTGATTTCAATTGTATCTCTGATATACTCTGAACCGCAAGATGCATCAAAATAATTTCGACCAATCCGACCTCCTTTCGCTATTAAAGCAGCGTCAATTTGTAAATTATCTTCACTATAAAGTCCTACGGTAATATTTCTTTGAGCAATTAAACCAATACCGTCTGTACCATCATAATTAGTATAAATTAAATCATTATTAACAATTATGTCTGTAGAATTACCAGCAATTGGATCCTCAAAGGCTAAAATTGTCACCCGACTACCATCTATATTACCCTCTACCCAAACCTTATCTTTAACAAAAACTATTCCATTATCTGGGATATCTACATCTGCCATATATTCTGATTCATCAATAATTCCCTCTGTTTCCGTATGTTGATAATCTGTACAGCCCCAACGAGTACAGAGCCAGCCGTGCCACCATCTGGTACAACCCCATTCTAAACAAATTGAACAGGGTGAACTAACTTCCTCTACTTCATAAATATCTAAAGTATTATCTGGATTAAAAATAATATGATAACCTTCTTGATTTGATTTACGAATACTTAAACCATTCTCATCAGCTTCTTCTTCCATTTCATTAATATAATTATCCAATAAATCAAAACTGATTGTGGATACTGGGAATGAGCGCCCGGCCTCAAAAACATCCTCTCGTTCTGGAACATTTTCTGGTGGATTATTTCCATCTGGCAGAGGATCAACAGGAACAATATGAGTATGCACTCCAAATTCATTTCCACCTTCATGGTCGGGGTCATCGTAGTCCAAAACCGAAGAAGTAATAACATTATGAGCCAAACCATCAAAACGAATACCGGAATTAGAATGTAAGGGGCCCCAAACTTCTGTGCCTTCGCCAAATCGCATATTGGCATTGGCTAAAACTGAATATGTTGACCAAGAAGGAATTCCACATTGTACTTCAATAGTCCTTTTTATATTAGGGTATTTTTCTACCCAACCAACTGAACGAATAGTTACTAAGGTAGAACCATCTAAAGGCGGAGGAGTAATATATAATTCATAATATCCTTGGATATTTTCCCCTGAAGAATCTGTATAAACATAGGGACCATAAGGACCGTACTCTGGACCGGCTATACATTCTTGGTCATTACAATATTCTTCGTTATCATGATATAAAACCCAACGATAATAATTAACTCCAGCTTCAGCTACATGTAGGGCCTGATTTTTGGCTACCTTTATTAAATTATATTTATACTGAGTTAATCCTAATCCTAAAACTCCAACCAACATTAAAAAAAAGAATCCCGTAGCAACTAAAGCCAAAAAAAGCATTGAAGCTGATTTTTCTTTGAATTTAAACATAAATTTTTCTATTGTTTTATGGTTTTGCTGTTAAATTGTTATAATTTTAACAATATAACAATTTAATTACAGATTATCTTTTAAATTTCTTAATTGCACACTAGAAATAGCATAATAATCATCTGGACGACGTTGAGGTGTAATATTAATAACTAAATTAATTTCTATTAAACGAATATTATTAATAATTGTAGTTTCTTCTCTGTCAGCATTATAATACTTAAAAAATGGCACCTCTTGATTATTAATATGACAGGCAATAGTAGAGGTGCTACTCTCTCCATCATAATCATTATTAACGCCAGGCTCGGTTACTAACTTTTTTAATTCTAAATCATCTAAAAAATAACGAATTTTTTCCGTTTGGCTATCATTATCAATATCACTATAATAAATGAGTTCTTGAGCAGCCACGCTACTTAAAGCATAATGTCCTTTTTCTGAAGAATTAGCTTCTCGTACTTCAGATATAATTATCTCCATTCCATCTCGAGCAGCTTCAATGGCTTCTTCCTGCTCAGAAACAAAAGTTAAAGAACGAAAACCTTCAAATAAAAAACGATTTAAAATAATGGCTATAAAAACAAAAATAGTAATAGCGAGCATTATTTCAATTAAAGTAAACCCCTCATTTTTTTTTAATGAAAAAGTGAGGGGCGAATCCTTTGAATCACCTTCTCTATGAGTTTGAAATCTTAATCTTCCCACACCCCTAAAAAGATGTGGGGTGAAAGCTTTTTTTATTCTTAATTTCATATTATTCTTCTAAATATAATAAAAGCTCTACACTCTCTGCTGGTAAAATAGTAAATGGCTGAGCTAAGCTACTAAAAAAAATTCTATAATCTTCATAACCTTCTTCTAAGCTAACTGTATAGCCAGTATCCCATTCTAAATTAATATCAATTTCTCCATTAGAGTCAGATAAATAATTCTGGTCGTGTTCATAAATAACTGGTTCATCTCCTATCTGCTTGGTGCCCACTACTTGTATTGGAATATTGCTTAAATAAGTGGGGGCTTCATAATAATCGAATTCTGTAGCAAAAATATCATCATTACCATCTCTGACATCAGTCCAACAAGCAAAAGGAAGCCCAGTGCTTGGATCAATGATTAGTTCTACTCCATATTGATCAAAATCACCTAAATCAATATTGATTCTTAAATCTTCTGTCCATAAAGAATTACCGCTGCTATCATATTTTTGCGCATAAATATTTTTATCTTCATCTCTGGCATCGGTCCAAGCAATATAAATATTATCATTAGAGTCAATGGCTATGGCTGGAGAATATTGATCAGTGGCCGTGCTATCAGTATTAATCTTAGTATCAGAAATCCACAAAGAATTACCACTGCTATCATATTTTTGCGCATAAATATTTTTATCTTCATCTCTGGCATCGGTCCAAGCAATATAAATATTATCATTAGAGTCAATGGCTATGGCTGGAGAATATTGATCAGTGGCCGTGCTATCAGTATTAATCTTAGTATCAGAAATCCACAAAGAATTACCACTGCTATCATATTTTTGCGCATAAATATCAAAATTTCCTAATCGATCATCAGTCCAAGCAATATAAATATTATCATTAGAGTCAATAGCTAAATCACCAGCAAACTGATTATTGCCATCGGCAACTGGATTGGTATTAATTCTTTTTTCTGTTGACCAAATCTCTATCCCATTCTGATTATAATTCCGCAGATATAAATCCAAATCTCCGTTTCGATCATCCTCCCAAATAATTAAAGTAGTGGTGCTATTATTACATACCGCTAAATGCGGATTGGTCTGGTCTGCGGCCTCAACCAAGGTACTAATCTTTTTTCTTCCACCCCAAACATCTGAACCATCGCCAGAATTCAACTTAATAAAATAAACATCTTGGTTGCCGGTAGAATCGTCGTTCCAAGCCACATATAAATTATTTTCAACATCAACGGTTATTTCTGGATTAACTTGATTATTGGCCGTGGCAATAACTAGATCATCTGGTTCCCATTGTTGATTACCATTAATGTCATATTTTTGCGCATAAATTTTATAAGCCGAACTGCTTCTATTATCCTCCCAAACAAAATATAAATATCCATTTATGCCCATAACAAAACTAGGGTCTAATTGTGACTCGCCATTATCATCAGTATTAACCTTCCAATTATTTGCTAATTGTTGAGAAACTATTTTAACCTTTAAATTACTTAAAAAATCAATAGAAAATGCCTGGGGCGTTTTTAAACCCTCACTGACCGACAGATGCACTTTGCTAGGCATAGGATTTTCTATGGTCCGCGGATAGGTTTGATCAATTCCACAATCCTCCTTAGTTACAGTAATTTCATAACTCTCAAATTCAGGTAAAACTGGTAAAGACAAAATACCATTAAGATCTGTTACATAATCTGCATTCATAACTGGATTTAGTAAATTATTTTCAATATGCACTTCAGCATTAGCAAAAGGAGCTCCATCGGCATTTACTACACTAATTTCTAATAGGCCATAGCCCTCTAAAGTTTCTTCTGTTACTGGAATAATTTTGGAAAAAACTGTTACCGCTCTATTTCCAAAATGTCCATCCCAACTGACCCGAACTGTAGCAATTTTATAATCTACAAAAATATCGTCTGTTCCTAAACTTAAAGTACCATCATAGGGATCATCATAAAATTGTACCGTAGTATAAACCGTAAAACGTCCCCGCATATTATATTCATAATCAGGAATTACGCCCGTTGGTGAGCCCCCGAGCGTACCGACATCAACATAAGCAAAATTTCTAATTTCTTCCATTTTTTGATTAGCTATTTCCATGGCTTCAATATAGGATTTATTATCAGAAGTAATACCATAAGAATAAATAATCAAACTATAAATTCCTAAGACCAAAAAACTAATAATTACTATAGAAACCAAAACCTCCACCAAGGTAAACCCCTCGCTTTTTCTTAATGAAGGGATGAGGGGTAAATTTTTCAAAGCACCTTTTTTATAAATTCGGAAATTTAATTTTTCCATATCTTTAAAAAAATGAGGAATAAAATCAATCTTCTTTTTTTTAAAATTTAATTTATGATTCATGATTAAATATTATATGGAAGAACTCAAACTATACATCGGCATAATAACTGCTGCCGCTACGCCCCCAACGCCGACACCTAAAACTAAAATTAATAATGGCTCTATTAAAGCAGGCAATTCTTTCATAATTTGGTCTACTTCATTTTCATAAAACTCTGCCAATTCACTCAAAATATTATCTAATTCTCCTGTTTCTTCTCCCACGCTAATCATTTGTGAAACAACTGGGGGAAATAATTTTGGATATTTTTTAATAGAATCACCTATGTTTTTACCTTTTTTTAATTTATCACCCATTTCAGAAATAGCTTTTCTATACCTAATGTTTCCCAAAACTTTAGAAACAATTTGAAAAGATTTTACAATCATAATTTCTGTTTTTAAAAGCGAACTTAAATTTCTAGCAAACCTAGCTAAATTAATTTTTTTTACAATAGGGGCAATAATCGGAATTTTTAAAATAAAACCCTGAAAAATATATTTTCCTTTTTCAGTTTTAATAATTTTAATAAAAAATAAAACAAAAACTATCAAAATCAATAAAACTAATAAACCATTATTAGCAATAGTATTACTAATAACAATTAAAATTCTTGTCAGTAAAGGCAACTCTACATTCATTTCTGCAAAGATAGAGGTCATTTTAGGAATCACTACTATAAACATAAAGGTACCAATACCAAACATAGCTGCCATAATCACAATTGGATAAGTTAGGGCGCTCTTAACTTTAGAAATTAAATCATGGTCTTTTTTCATCTGAATATAAAGTTGCTCTAAAACATTTTCTAAATTACCAGATAATTCTCCGGCCTCAATCATATTCACAAATAATTCTCCAAAAACATCTTGATGAGCTTGAATGGCTTCTGTAAAACTAGAACCGGCCTCAACTTTTTCACCAGCTTCCCTTAAAATAATTTTAAAACGTTTGTTTTGACTCTGTTCGGCCAAGGTTCTTAGGGCCTTAGAAAGAGAAATTCCCACCTTTAACATTGGCACCAAATATTGTACAAAAAATAATTTTTCCTTTAAAGGAATGCTTGTAAGGCGTAATAAATATTTATTAACTTGTTCTGAAAAACAAAAAGATTTTTTTATTTTCTGTTCACTTTTTCCTAAATCTAATTTTTCCAAACTTTTTTTATTAAACATATAAATAATTTTAATCTTTAGTTACTCTTAAAATTTCTTCTATAGTAGTAATGCCGTTTTTGGCCTTAATAAAACCATCTTCCATAATGGTAATCATGCCGTCAGCAATGCCCTGAGCCATAATTTTACTAGCACTAGCGTTTTCTAAAATTAAATCAGAAATTTTTTCATTATTTTCCAGGGCCTCATAAATTCCAATTCGCCCCTTATAGCCAGTATTATTACATTTTTTACAACCCTTGCCACGATAAAACAGAAGTTCTTCTAAATTTTTTTTAGAACCCGAAATTATTTTTTCTCGTTCTAATGTCTCTAATAATTTATCTAAATTTAATTGTTTGCTTAATTCTTTAATGGCTTTTTTATCTAAATTATAGCTTTGAATACAATCTGGACAAATCCGACGCACTAATCTTTGAGCAATAATTAAATTAGCAGTAGAGGCCACCAAAAAACTAGGCACGCCCATCCGAGCCATCCGTGGCATAGTAGTAGCAGCATCATTAGTATGAATAGTAGACAAAACTAAATGTCCGGTCATGGCAGCATGAACAGCAATTTCTGCCGTGTCTTTATCTCGAATTTCTCCGACCATAATTATATCTGGGTCTTGACGTAATAAAGAGCGCAAACCATTTGCAAAAGTGAATCCTATCCTAGGACTTATTTGAGATTGATTAATACGTTCCATTCTATACTCAATCGGATCTTCCACGGTAGAAATGTTAACTTGCGGGGTATTTAACATTCCTAAAATAGTATATAGAGTTGTTGTTTTTCCAGAACCAGTAGGTCCAGTAACTAAAATAATTCCATGGGGCTTACTAATATTTCTTTTGACAACATCTAAAACTCTGGGCTGAAATCCTAAATCTTCCAAAGAAAGCATTTTGGCCTTTTCATTTAATAATCTCATTACTATTTTTTCACCATCAAAAATCGGCAAAATAGAAACCCGAAAAGAAACCTTATATTTATCCGAACTAATTTTAAAACGACCATCCTGAGGTAAGCGATGCTCGTCTACTTTTAAATTAGATAAAATTTTTATACGACTTATGACTCCTGACTGAATATATTTAGGCAAGGTCATAACATTTTTCAAAATACCATCAACCCGATAACGAACCAAAACATCTTTTTCTTCTGGTTCAATGTGAATATCGCTGGCTCCTTCCATAATAGCATGCTTTAAAAGAGTGTCTACAATTTTGATAATTGGAGCTTCTTTGGCAATTTCTTGAAGAACTTTTTTATCCTTTCCAATGCCCTTAGTTTCTTTTTCTGCTTCGTCGCCAGTTAAATACTTAAATTCTGATTTTAAACTTTTATGATAATTTTTTAGGATGTCTTTAATGTCGTCTGGGGTAGCGATGTGTACTTCTAAGTCAAGATTTAATTTCTTTTTTAGAAAATTAAATGTTTCCAAATCTCCCGGATCCAGGGTGGCTACTTTTAAAAATTTTTTATCCTCGTCAAAAGCAATAATATTATGAGCATTGGCAATGGCCTCTGGAATCTTCATTAAAACATCGTGCCGAATAATAACATTTTTCAAACTTATAAAAGGAACTTTAAAATAAGTGGCCGCGGATTCATAGAGAGCATTAAGAGTAATAATTTTCTCTTCTATTAAATAATTTTGTAATGACTTTCCTTTTTTAGTGGCCACTTGTTGATATTTTTTAAGCTCTGCTACATCTAAAATATTGGATTTAATTAATATCTTTTTTATCTGTTTTTTAGTAAACATTGATTTTATTTTTTATTTTATTTTTAATAGCGAAAAACAAGCAATATCAAAACATCACTATTAACATTTTAACATAATTTAATCATCTAAAACAGCTAAGTTTTGCTTAAAATTTTTCTATAATTTTTTTCTTTTTTAAAAAATGTTCAACAATAATTTATTTTAAAAAAAAATTAAATTTAGGGTAGTATAAATTTCTATTCTTTGGTAAAATAAATACATAAAAAGTAAAAAATACTTTTAGCTTTAACCCCTTTCCTTTAACCTAAATTTTTATGGGTAGAATAATCGGTGGATTAATAATCAGTGCTATTGGATTTTTAATCATTTGGAAAACTAATTGGATAATAGAAAATTTCGGACACAGTTCTTGGGCCGAAGCTAAATTGGGTTCTTCAGGAGGAACTAGATTATTATATAAATTTATTGGGCTCTTAATTTTATTTTTTGGGCTCTTAATGATTACTAACTTACATCAAAGTTTTTTGATGGGCACTTTGGAAAAATTATTCAATCGATAAACTATATTCTTCATTAAAAATAAAAACTAAAAATAAGTCACTCTAAAATAGAGGGTGGCCCATGAAAGTCAAAAAAATGCCAGCTAAAAAAAAGCCAGCAAAAAGAAAAGTTGTTAAGAAAAGAAAACCGGCGAAAAGAAAAGTAGCCAAGAAAAAAGTTGTTAAGAAAAGAAAACCGGCGAAAAGAAAAAAAAGAAAATAGAAACAAAACAAAAATCCCTTACCTTGTCGTGGAGGGATTTTTGAATTAATTTACAATTTACAATTATCAATTCTCAATTTACATTTAATAATCAATAATTCAATTTTCAATTAATATCAAAATAAACTTTGCACTTCACATTTTTAAAACGAACTCTGAAGAAGATGAGATACATAGGTAACACTCTAAATTTACCAAAATCATTAATT
>CAZAOE010000019.1:0-20298 GCA_964486685.1 uncultured Gammaproteobacteria bacterium | reverse complement strand
AATGAGCAAGAATTAGTTGACAAAATTTCTAATTTAGCCTATGATAAGGAGTTAATTTCTAGAATGGAAAATAACGCTTTACAGAGCGCTCAAGAAAACTTTTCCCCAGAAATTTATTACCAAAAACTAATTACTATTTATAAAAACTTAATTTAATAAATATAAAATGGTATTAATTATTCGTATTATATTAGTATAATTAGTATACATTCGTATATTGGCATTATAATAATTAGTATATGCGTATAGCCTATATCGGACAAAAAGGAATTCCCAAAACCCAGGGAGGCGTAGAAGCCCACGTGGAAAATTTAGCTTTGGAAATGGTTCAAAAAAACCATCAAGTTTTTGTATACACTCGACCATATTATACTCCAAAAAAATTAAAAGAATATCAAGGCGTTAAATTAATTTCTTTGCCAAGTATTAAAACTAAACACTTAGATGCAATTTCTCATACTTTTTTAGCAAGTATTCATGCTTTATTTCAAAATTATGATATTATTCATTACCATTCTGTTGGACCAGCTATTTTAAGTTTTATTCCACGCTTATTTTCCCGTGCTAAAATTATTGGCACTTTTCATTGCATTGATCGTTTTCATCAAAAATGGAATGCCTTAGCGAGAATAATTTTAAAATTAGGAGAAAGGGCTATTTGTAAATTTCCCCATTTAACTATTACTGTCTCTCCGCATATTCAAAAATACTGTTTAGAAAAATACAAACAAAAAACAATTTATATTCCTAATGGATTTAAAATTGCTAAAAATCAAGAACAAGATATTTTAAAAAAATATCAAATTACGCCTCATAAATATTTTTTAATTGTTTCCCGCCTAATTCGCCATAAAGGCATTCATTATGCTATTCGGGCCTGGCAAAATCTAAATTTATCAGATTATAAATTAGTTATTGTGGGCGATGATTTCTATAATCCTAAATATAAACAAGAGCTAAAAAATCTAGTTACTAATAATGATCAAATTATCTTTACCGGCGTACAAAGTGGAAAAAATTTAGATAAATTATTCACCAATGCTAAAGCATTTATTTTGCCTTCTGAAGACGAGGGTCTTTCCATAACTCTTTTAGAGGCCTTAGGCCATAAGCTTCCGGCTATTGTTAGTAATATTGAATCTAATTTACCTTTTATAGAAAAAAAATTGGTCTTAGGTTTTGAAAACAAAAATGTTGAGGATTTAAAAAAACAAATACTTAGAATCATAGAAAATTACCCCCAGGCCCAAACCATGACTGAACGTGCTCAAAAATATATTCAGGATAATTTTTCCTGGCCTAAATTAGCTAATAAGATAGAGAGGATTTATCACCAAACCAATAATAAAGAAAATTTAGAAACCATTTACCAAAATTAATTCTTTATTTTATTTTTTAAAATCGTCTTTATGACGATTTTTTTTTTAAATACTTGATTTTTTTTATTTAATCCTTTATTATTTTATTATTGTAATTTAATTTTCTATAAACCATCTACTGCTTACTACTAACCAAAAACATGTCCAAAACCAACAAAATCCGCCTAACATTTTTATGTATTATTATTCTCGCTATCTTAGCGGGCTTAATTGTCTATCCCAAACTACCAGACAATTTTCCAGGTGGTTCTTTTTGGAATAAATTTAAACCAAATTTAGGTCTTGATTTACAAGGCGGAGCTCATTTGGTTTATCAAGCGGATTTTTCGGCCATAGAAGTTGCAGATGAGAAATCTTCTTTACAAGGAGTCAGAGATGTTATTGAAAGAAGAATAAACGCTTTTGGCGTAGCCGAGCCCTTGGTACAACTAAGCGGTCAAAATAGAATTATTATTGAATTAGCTGGCGTTTTTGATATTCAGGAAGCAATTTCTCGCATAGGTGCAACCCCCTTATTGGAATTTAAAGAACTATCGGAAAAAGAACCCTCAGAAGAAGAAATCATTGAAATTAATAAATATAATGAAGAGCAAAAAACTAAAGCCGAAGAAATTCTACAAAAATTAAAAACCGGAGAAGATTTTGCTCAATTGGCTCAAGAGTTTAGTGAAGACCCTGGGTCTAAAGACAGTGCAGGTATAATTGATTTTACCAGCCAAGAGATGTTAGCTGAAGAATATGCAGAAGTGCTTTTTAATAAATTAAGCCCTGGACAATTGAATGATGAAATTGTAGAAACGCAATTCGGTTATCATATTATTAAAAAATTAGAAGAAAGAATAAATGAAGGAGGGATAAGGGAAGTTAAATCTCAACATATATTACTAATGATTCAACCATTAGACATCCAAAGTGAATGGAAAAATACTCAATTATCTGGTCAGCAATTGAAATCATCTAATGTTTTATATAGAGACACTACCGGCGAGATACAGGTTGGTTTAGAATTTAATGATGAGGGGAATGACTTATTTGCTGAAATAACGGAAAGAAATATCGGCAAACCATTGGGAATATTTTTAGACGGTGAACCAATTACTATTCCTACGGTTAATGAAAAAATTACGGGTGGCAATGCTGTCATTACTGGCAGTTTCAATTCAATAGAAGCCAAAGAATTGTCCCAAAGATTAAATGCTGGTGCCTTGCCAGTACCAATCAATTTAATCAGCCAACAAACTGTTGGGGCCAGCTTAGGTAAAATATCTTTGGAAAAATCTTTATTTGCTGGTTTAATAGGATTGATTCTTTTAGCTCTTTTTATGATTATTTATTATCGTTTACTAGGAATTTTTGCTGTGCTGGCCTTGGGTATTTATGCTTTAATTTCTTTATCTATATTTGAATTAATACCGGTTACTTTAACCTTGTCAGGAATTGCTGGATTTATTCTTTCTATTGGTATGGCTGTAGATGCTAATGTTTTAATTTTTGAAAGAACCAAAGAAGAATTAAGAGCCAGACAGGTCTTATTACCAGCCATTGAGGAAGGATTTAATCGGGCCTGGCCATCAATAAGAGATTCTAATTTTTCTTCTTTAATAACTTGTTTTATACTTTATTCTTTCGGGGCCAGTATGGTCAAGGGCTTTGCTTTAACTTTGGGAATAGGCATTCTTGTCTCTATGTTTAGCGCCTTAGTGATTACCAAAAACTTTTTAAGATTATCAGCTAAAGAAAAAATAGAAAAACACCCTTGGCTTTTCGGAATAAAGAAATAATTTTCAATTAACAATAACAAATTACCAATTTACATTTAATTATCAATAAAACAATTTACAATTAACGAAAATTAAGACACTAAGAAAATAAAAAAACAATTAATTATTGATTATTGAGAAATTGATTACTAAATGAAAATTATAAATTGTAAATTTAAAATTGATTCTATGAGCATTATCGACAATACAAAACCGTTTCAAATTATCTCTGCAATCTTAATTTTGCTAAGCATTGTTTGTTTTATGGTTTTTGGATTAAATTTAGGAATAGATTTTACTGGCGGTTCAATGTTAGATATAGAATTTCAAGGAATCTCTCGACCGAACATTAATGAAGTTCAAGAAGCGTTAACAGAATTTGAATTAGAAAATTTAAAAATCCAACCCATTGAAGAGAATGGATATTTAATGCGGATGCAAACCATTGACGAAACAACGCATCAAAATATAATACTTAAACTTCAAAATACTTTTGCCCTTCAAGAAAATGATAATGAAAATATAAAAATAGAAGCTATTGGCGAAGAAATAATTAACGCTGATGCTATAAAAATTCAAACTGAAGCCGATTCTGTGGTAATAGAAAAAAGATTTGATTCTATTGGTCCAGTCATTGGTCAAGAATTAAAACAAAAGTCCATTTGGGCTATGTTTATAGTTTTAATTGCTATTGTTTTATATATTGCTTATGTTTTTAGAAAAGTTGCCAAGCCAGTAGAGTCCTGGAAATATGGACTTTCCGCAATTGCTGCCCTGGCTCATGATGTAATTATTATTACTGGAGTTTTTTGCGTTTTAGGATATTTAATGAGTGTAGAAATTGATTCCTTTTTTATAACTGCACTTTTAATCATCTTGGGTTATTCTGTAAATGATACTATTGTCACTTTTGATCGGGTTAGAGAAAACCTGCATAAAAAACAACACCTCACTTTTAAAGAATTAATCAATATCAGCATTAAAGAAACTCTAATTCGTTCAATTAATACTTCTTTAACTACTTTTATAGTTTTAATTTCCATTTTTATTTTTGGTGGGGAAACCATTAAATTTTTTGTCTTAGCTTTAATTCTTGGGGTAATAATCGGCACTTATTCATCAATATTTGTGGCCTCACCTTTATTATTATTTTGGTATAAGAGAAAGTATAAATAACTTGAAAATTGAAAATTGGTAACCCGCCATGATTTTATAAAAATTAAGGTAGGTAATTGAAAATTCAACTCCTTGGGGTTGATTTTTTTATTGACAATTATTAAATAATGTTTTAAGGTTTGGATGGTTTGTTTGGTTGTCGTATCTCAATCTTCTGCTCTTTTTTAGAGCAAATAAAAACATAGGAGGTGTTTGATGAACGACAAACAGATAATAAAAATTGATGGATGTGATTGGTTATTAGAATTAATCAATCCAATTGAAAAAAAGAAGGGCGAGATTGTTGTGGAAAATTTTATTCTGCAGAGAATGAATGGAAAAACATTCCACTCCACAATGGTAGAAGCTCAAATTGGTGATGCAAAATTCCGCCAACCCATGATATTTGAACATGGAAACGATGAAAAAGTTGGGGATGTGGTCATTATTCTCCGTAAAAATCCCAAAAACCACCGCTGGATGGTGCAGTGTGACCAAGAAGATGCTTATATTACCGAGGAAAAAATTCAAAAAGTTACTCGAGCCCAAAGATCTTCTTTGGATAATATCCAACAAGCTATTACTAGAAAAGTAATAAAGGTTGGCGATGGGTATGCAAATCTTCGCCGAATTGGTGGAAAAAGGATTTTTCAACATTGTGTACCTATTAATTGGGAACCACAGATAGCTGACCAAATGATTGACATCTTTGATTTTGTCCAATGTCCAGATAGTTTAGGGCAAGCTGTTCTTTTAAAGGCCCTGCAACACCTGCCCCATGAAATGGCCTATGAAATCTTAGGTCAGATACGCACACCGGAATAAATAAAATAACCAAATAAACCAGAATAACTCCCACCATAGAGTTATGACCCATTGAAAAATTCTCTGGGTCATTTTTTTTTACAAAAAATTAGATAGCAAAATAATATTCTTTACTTTTTTCTATAAATATATTAAGATAAAAAAATTCTAAAGAAGAAAAAATCAGAGGAGGTCTGATGAAAAAAATAATAGGATTAATCATTATATTTTTCCTTTCCTGCTTCTCATGCATGAACCAGGAATCAATCCTAACCATTGAAAAAAAAGAAAATATTTTTATTTTTGAACTAGAAATTCCTAATCTCAATCTAGCCAATATAGATTCTACTTATCTCAATATTAATTTAGAAAGATATGCTTCTGAAATTGATCTTAAAAATAAAAAAATCATTACCAAAATTCCTGCTGAAAAATTATTTACTGAAAATCAAACTGAAAATCTTTTTCGTCTAGAATTTGAATTATTCATGAAAGACGGAAAAATAAATAAGTACATAAAAAGGGTGCTTATTTATAAAAGGGGAAAAGTAATCTTTATGAAAGGGGACTAGTAAGGTCTCCTTTTTTTGTTTAAAAACGACCCCGGGGGTCGTCAACCCCGGGAGTCGGCTTGACAAAAATCAGCATATATGATAACATTTAGTAAATTATTTAAATTAAACAATTTTATACAATTTTATGGCTAAAAAATCAAATAATCAAAACTCTGAAGATTCTATTTTAGACAAAGTCATTGCTACTGAAAAAGCAAAAAATGGTTTTGATCCTAAAAAAGTAATATCAGAAATATTAAAAAATCTCAATGAAAGAGAAAAAGAAGTGCTAACCAAGCGCTATTCTTTGGATGGTGATAAAAAAGCTACTTTAGAAAAAATCGGCCAAAAATATGGCATTACCAGAGAAAGAGTCAGACAAATAGAAAATATCGCTATTAAAAAAGCCAAATCAATTTCTGAAAAATTAGACCAAATAGAAGAATTAAAAACTACGGCTAATGATTTATTAGATGAATACTTGGGCATTTTAGGTGAAAAAACAGTCATCAATAAAATATTAAATCCGGAAACAGAAGATTTAAAAAATTATTATATCACCAAATTTTTAATTACTAAATTATTGGATAGCTATTATGATATAAAAAAGGGTAATGAAGAATTTACAACCGCTTATCGTAAAAAAGATCATAATTGGGATAAATTTTATGATGCCATTAATAAAATTGTCCAAATCTTTGAAAAAACCAAAGAACCAGTACTAGAAAATAAATTATGGCAGGCCTATGAAAAAGAACCGGAAATCAATTTTGTTAATGACAAAATCAATGAAGACATTCTTTTAAACTATTTAATAATGAGTAAAAAAATTAAAAAAAATCCTTTAGGTGAATTAGGGTTGGTAAATTGGAAAAGCATTACCCCTAAAAGAATGAGCCATAAGATTAAATTAATTATGAAAAATTTGGAAAAACCCTTACATTTTAAAAAAATTGCCGAAGAAATTAATAAAATGAATTTTGATAAAAAAGTTGCTCATCCAGCTACTATTCATAATGAATTAATTTTAGATGATGATTATATTTTAGTTGGCCGAGGAATCTATGCTTTAAAAAATTGGGGCTATGAGTCTGGCAAGGTCTCTGATGTAGTGGAAAGGGTTCTCAAACAAAAAGGACCTATATCTAAAAAAGAATTAATTACGGAAGTTTCTAAAAGAAAAATTGTTAAAGATACCACTATTAATTTAGCTATTGTCAATAATAAAAATATTCAAAAAGATAAATCAGGAAAATATTATTTGGTAAAGTAAATACACGATTATTATAAAAAGTATTCAATATTTAAAAATTGCCTGCCCGCCATTGGCTTCGCCGTTAGGCGATGGCAGGCGGGATAATTTAAAATTTAAAATTGAATAATAGTGTGATATAATTAATAGTGTTTTCTAACGCTATTAATTTTTTCTCAAACAAAAATAGTGTTATTTTGCTTTACACAAATATATCCCCATATCCAATTTAATCAAAAAAATTCATTTCCTATTTTAATTATGAGGATAAATAATAAAAAATCCTGTGCTTATTAAATTAGGTGTAGGGATAAAAACAAAAAATGGAAATAATAATAGACCTTAGTAGCATAACAAATGGCCTAGGACCAAATCCTTTTGTTAATATAGCTAACCTTTTTATGAATGGCGGTTGGGTTGTTTTACTCATATCCTTGATATGGGGTTTTTATTTTGTTTATTTATATTATCAAAGAAGACAATATGTCAAAAAAGCTAAATTTACTCTTTTAGCTATAGATGTTCCTAAAGATAATGAGCAAACCATCAAAGCCGTAGAAGAACTTTTTAATACTTTGCATGGTATAAAACACGGAAGAACAATGTGGGATAAATACATTAAGGGCCACCTACAATTGTGGTTTAGTTTTGAAATAGTCAGTATTGAGGGCTATATCCAATTTTTAATTCGCACTCCTTTTCGATTTAAAGAAGTGGTAAAATCTGCCGTTTATGCTCATTATCCAGATGCAGATATTACTGAAGTTGAGGATTATATGAGTTTAATCCCCCTGGATGCTAATAGCAAAAATTCTAAATATAGTGGTTGGGGTATGGAATACTATTTTACCAAACCACATTATTTGCCCTTAAAAACTTATCCAAATTTTGAACACGCCTTAAGTCAAATCTATGTTGATCCTTTGGCCTCTTTATTGGAAATAATGTGTAAAGCCGGCCCCGGAGAATTTATTGGCATTATGATTATGGCCCAACCCATAGACAATGATGATATAGAAAAATATGGCAAAAAAAGAATAGCGGAAATGATGGGTCAAACCCCCAATTCTAAAGATGGCCTTTCTGATAAAATGATTAATGGTTTTCTAAAAGGAATAAACAGCGTTAGTGAGGGAGTTTATCAGCTCTGGGGTGATATAGAAGAAAACCCAGAAATGGGTCCAATGATGAAAATGCTTACTCCCGGTGAAAGAACTACTGTCGGAGCTATTGAAAATAAAATCGGAAAATTAAATTTCGAAGTCAGAATAAAATCATGCTATATCTGCCCTTCGGAAAAATTTGATGTATCAAAAGGAATCTATGGCCTACTGGGCTCTTTTAAACAATTTAATGATTTAAATGCCCTCAAAGCAGAAAAGACCAGGGCCAATTATTTTTTTATAAAAACAAGACGGAGATATTTAGTAAAAAGATTTTTGAGAAGATACACAGAGCGTAATTTTTTTGAAAAAAAATTTATCACTCTTTGCTCTGAGGAAATGGCCAGCATCTATCATTTCCCACAAATATATGTTCGGGCCCCATTAATCAAAAAAGCGGAAACCAAAACAGTTGAACCTCCTACTGGTCTTCCTTTGGAAATAGATTTAAAATCTGAATTTATTCAGGACCAAGAAATAGCAAAAAAATTAACCGAAAAAGAAATTATTGATTTAAATATAGATAATAAACAATTTGAATCTAAATTTGCCAAAGACAAAAACCAAAAAAAAGAATTTGAAAAAGAATTTGAAAAAGAAGAGTTAGAAACAGATAAAAAACCACCGCCTAATTTACCCATCTCAAAACAGAAAGATAAAAAAGGAAATTTAAAACCACCGCCTAATTTACCTTTTGTAGAATAAATATACTAATGATACTAATTTAATGATGCCAATATACTAATTACAAACGTTATTCTTAGCCATCTTAACTAAATTAATATCTAAAAACTTAATTTAAATACATAAACCTTATTAATATGAATGACATTACTTTATTAGCCAAAACTGATTATCGAGGAGAATATAAAAAATTCGGCATCAAACAAGATGACCGAAGGCGCCATGTTTATATTATTGGAAAAACCGGCATGGGCAAATCATGTTTAATAGAAAACATGGTTATTCAAGATATTCAAAATGGACACGGAGTGGCCTTAGCTGATCCCCATGGTGATTTAGTAGAAAAAATTCTCAATTTTATACCCGCCAATAGAATTAATGATGTGGTTTATTTTAATCCTTCTGATTATGAACACCCGATTGCTTTTAATGTTTTAGAAAATGTTGATGTCACCAAAAGACATTTAATTTCTTCTGGTCTCTTGGGTATATTTAAAAAAATCTGGGCTGACTCTTGGGGGCCTAGATTAGAATATGTCTTAAATAATGCTATCATGGCTTTATTGGAATATCCTGACTCAACTTTATTGGGTATTATGCGCATGTTAGTTAATAAAGAATATAGAAATAAAGTTGTTCGGCAAATCAGCGACCCAGTAGTTAAGTCGTTTTGGATAGATGAATATGAAAAATATCCGCAAAAATTTCAAGCGGAAGTTATTGCCCCAATTCAAAATAAGGTCGGCAGGTTTTTATCTACACCTTTAACTAGAAATATAGTTGGCCAAGTCAAATCAACTATTAATATTAGAGATATTATTGATAATCAAAAAATATTATTAATGAATCTTTCTAAGGGCAGAATTGGTGAAGATAATTCTGCTTTATTGGGAGCAATGATTATTACCAAAATCCAATTAGCTATTATGAGCAGAGTAGATATTCCCGAAGAAGAAAGAAAGGACTTTTGTTTATATGTAGATGAATTTCAAAATTTTGCCACAGAATCATTTGCTAATATTTTATCTGAAGCCCGCAAATATAGATTAAATTTAGTGGTAGCTCATCAATACATAGAACAATTAGAAGAAAGCGTGGCTGCGGCTATTTTTGGAAATGTGGGTACCATAATAGTTTTTAGAGTTGGAGCTGGAGACGCTGAGTTTTTAGAAAAAGAATTTTTGCCCTATATCACCCAGGAAGATTTGGTCAATTTAGCTAAATATAAAATATATATTAAATTAATGATTGATGGCATTTCTTCTAATCCTTTTCAGTCCTTAACTTTGCCCCCTGTACCCATGCCAGAAGATGGAGCAGAAATCATGGAAAAAGTAATCCGAGTTTCTAGAGAAAGATATACAACTCAAAGAAAAATTGTGGAACAAAAAATATTAAAATGGAGCGGAAATTTAGAAGATGATATTATTATTCAAGAAAAGGGTTCTGAAAAAAGAAACGATTCCCGACCCCAAAAAACAGAAAAACCCACAAAAAACTTTAAATCAGATGATGGCTTAACAAAAACAAAATGTGATGAATGTGGTAAGGAAATATCAGTTCCTTTTGAACCCGATGGTATTCGGCCAGTTTATTGTAATGACTGTTTTACTAAGATTAAAAAAGATAAAGAATCAGAAAGAGAAACTAAAAAAATGACCCTAGAAGACGCTTTTAAGGGAGAAGAAAATAATTCTGTAGACAAAAATGAAAATGATGATGAAGATTATGAGCCGTTGCATAAAGAGAGATAAACATACCAATATACTAATGATACTAATAATACGAATAGGATTATACCAATAGTACTAATTATGTCTGAAATGAATAATCAATATAATAACAACTTTAAAATTAGTATAATTAGTATCATTCGTATATTAGCAAAACTATATGAATAAAATAAAACAATTGATCCTCGACATTAAAAACATTAAGATCCAAGGAGCTACAAATGTTTGCTTAGCTACTTTAGAAATTTTAAAATTAACAGCTAAACAAAATGAAAAGTTGCTTTTAAATCAATTTCTTAAAAAAACCAAAAGTATTGCTCAAAGAGCTAGTTTAATTAGAGCCACTGAACCAATGGCTCAAAATGCTGTTAAATATGTGTTTTATAATTTAGAAAAAGCAAATCCGCAAAATACTGAACAGGCCTTAAAATTAATCTATAAATATACTACTCAATTTATTCAAACCTTAAAAAATAATCAAGCAAAACTCTTTAAATATGGGGTTGAAATTATCAAAGCCCAAGATAAAATTTTAACTCATTGCCATTCTTCTTCAGTAGAAAATATTTTAATTGCTTCTAAAAATAAAAAAATAAAAGTTTTTAATACAGAAACTAGACCTTTATTTCAAGGACGAATTACTGCTCAAAAATTAACTCAAGCCGGAATAGATACCACTATGTTGGTTGATTCCGCAGCTGATTTCTTTATTTCTAAACATTCAGGAAAAAATCTAATGATGGATAAAGTAATTATTGGTTGTGACTCTATTTCTTGGGATGGTTCTGTAATCAATAAAATTGGATCTTATGGAATCGGCTTAGCTTGTAAATACAATAAAGTGCCTCTATATATTGCTGGTAATTTATTTAAAGTTGATGCTGACAATATTGTTAATATTGAAATAAGAGAGGATTCTGAAATTTGGCAAAAAC
This sequence comes from uncultured Gammaproteobacteria bacterium, assembly GCA_964486685.1. Taxonomy (GTDB): domain Bacteria; phylum Patescibacteriota; class Patescibacteriia; order UBA1558; family S5-K13; genus JAIOTH01. Next base: position 8,879 of record CAZAOE010000019.1, on the reverse strand, counting down.
GAGATATTAAACATTTTGATATTATTAATTTTGCTTTTGATCTGGTCCCGGCTGAATTTATTACTGGTATTATTTGTGAATTTGGAATATTAAAGCCTAATGAAGTTAAAGGGGCTGTACAAAAATATTATTCTTGGTTGATTGAGAAAAAGTAAATTAAATAAAATTATTAAATATAAAAAATAATTCTATGAAAATATCAGAAGAATTAAAAAATTTTTGTTACGATTCTATATACGATCTGGCAAATGCTTATAATTCTACTCTATCTGCTGAATTAGAGTATGAGGAAGGTTTTAACCGGGTTATAGATATATTGGGAATACCACAAAAGGATAAGGAAGGTATATTTTCACAAATTTTATATTGTTCCAGGGTTGCAGGTATTCCATACCATAAACTATCGCCCATTAATCAATTCATTGTTTCAATACCACCATATGTTTTATACTGCATAGAAAATAAATTAAAAAACGATTCAGATCTAAAACAAGAAGCGACCACATTGACGGATAACGGATGTTTCTATCGCTATCTACAAGAAAAAATTGGCATAAGCATTGCTCAAGAAATAAAGGGGGCTTTGCGGAAACCAAAACTATTCGGATTGGGTAAGCTGTTAGATACTATTATCGGATTAAGATACAGAAAAAGTAGAAAGCAAGGCGAGGGGTCAGATTTAATTATCAAGGGATTAGATTTGATTCTGAAAAATGTTTTTATGACATTATTAAGTATTTATAAAACTGAATTTTCGACTGATGCAGAAGAAACTAATTTAATGAGAGCTGGAACTATATTAAATGAGTTGGCAATAGAAGAGCTAAGAGGAGAACAAATTACGTTTAAGGAGAATAACGCAAATTTTATTAAAAGGGAAAAAATAAGACTACTTAAATTGGAAAAAATTAGAGGAGGGATATTGAGCTTCTTAGTCGCTAAGGGGGCATTTTATAAATACATGAATAATCCCAAAGCAACAATTTGGATTAATGGTGCTAAAGAGTTAGAACATGGAATTATAATCCCTAATAGTATATATAAAATAGGTGAGGTTATTAAAAAATATTTTAATAAGGAATTTTGATAGACTTTTTAAAAAGGGAAATAAATTTAATTTTTTTAAACAATTAACAAAATAAAGTTATGTTAAAAAAAAATCAAAAAGTAAAATGTTTAGAATGTGGCAAATATTTTAAAAAATTGGGTGGTGGACATTTAGAAAAAATTCATGGAATAACTATGAATGAATATTTAAAAAAATATCCGAGTGCCAAAACATCATCTATTAATTTTATTGAATGTCAAAAAAGAATTCAAAAAAAATTATTTCAAGATAAAAATTTAGATTTACGTAAAAAAGTTGGAAGCAGAACTTTCGACTTTATTGAAAATAAAGAAGTAAAAAAATTGTTGCAAAGAGATTATGGCACAGTAAAAAAATGTTTAAAAATAAAACTTTGGAAGCCGTGCATTGTACTATATGGAGCTATTATTGAAGCGATGTTAATTGAAATGACTGGTGCTAAAAAATTTGAAAAAGCAATAGATAAAGCATTATCTAAAAAAATTATTTTGAAAGATCAATATTATAAAATTAATTTTATTCGGGATTTAAGAAATTATATTCATCTACATAAAGAATTAAACGAAAAGATTAAAATTAGCGATCATTTAGCAAAAACTCTCGCTGAAATTTGTGAATCAATAATAAAATATTTTAAAAACTTATGACAAGATTTAATCCAAATAAAACAGATCAGAATGAAAAGAATTGGATAAAAAAAGTTAGTGATAATTGGCAAAGATATTTAAACAAATGGCTTTTAGATTACAAAAATGGGATTTTAGAAAAACAAGATATTATCAATATTATTAAAAAAATTATTAAATATAAAAAATAATGGAAAATAAAGAAGAAAAAAATACTTATTCAACTTTGTCTGTATCAAAAAAATACATAATAAAAAAAAGATATATTAAAGCAATTTTGCTTTTTATAATTACAATTTTTTTTATAACATTTTGGGAAGCAGAAAGCCCATGGTGTTATATTGGTCTCATAGGATATAGTATTATAGCTTTAGTATATAAAAAATGGGCTGAGTTTGGAGGTCCTTGCAAATGAAAAAAGTAAACCATCAACAAATGGCAGAAAGGCTTTGGATATTTTGTAAAAAGTTTTCCAAAGAATTTTATAATAGTTTTACAAAAGACCTTAAAAAAATAGATATGGAAATAAACCAGAAGCAACAAATAAACTTTTCAAGAGAAATTGTTAAAATGAATCTCTGGATAATTTCCAAGGCATTAACTGCTGATAAAAAAATTCTTGATGAATTGCATAAAATTTATATATTTGGTCACGCAAATTTAGCAGAAACCGGAGAAGATAAAATTGATTTTCCCAAACAAGCAGAAAAAGAGCTTAATGAAACATATCAAAAATATTATGAAACATGGGATGATAATTCTGGTGGCAATCAAAGCATACTTGCCCTAACAATATTAGAGCAATTACTTAATAATGGAAAACCAGACAAAAAACTTGTAAATATAATGTTGTTTTCTTTAATTAATATGCATGTACTAACAACGTTAAAGGCAGTATTAGATTTTAGAAATAATTTTGAAATAAAATAAACTCATAAATAATTAAAAAAAATTATGTCTAAACTTTTCCCTACTTTTGGAAAAATATTAAAAATCAGATTTAGTTTTAAAAAAATCTTAAAAAAATTAGCTATTATAATGATTATTTTAGCGGCACTTATTATAGTTAAAGATGAAATATCATATCAACTTGGAGATGAGTACGATTTTTATTCAGATGATTATTATGAAGAGGAATTTGATGAAGATACTTATTGCGCTATAGAAGATAATATAGCTGGACTTACGTTAAACGGTGATTTATATACATATGTTGATACATCAGTAGAAGAAGATTCTAATTGTTATACGGCTACAGCTTCGGAAGATATTGTTTATAATATTAATAAAGTAGAAAATGATCCTGATATGAAAGCTATAATTTTAGAAATAGATTCTTGGGGAGGAGAACCAACCGCAGCTAAAGAAGTGGCTGATGCTTTAAAACGCGCTAAAAAACCAACAGTGGCTATAATCAGAGAATATGGATTATCAGCAGCATATTGGGCAGCCACTGGTGCTGATATTATTTTTGCTAATACAACTTCTAATGTAGGAAGTATTGGAGTTACTATGTCTTATTTGGATTATTCTAAACAAAATAATACAGAAGGAATAACTTATCAACAGATTTCTGCTGGAAAATTTAAAGATAGTGGTGATCCGGATAAACAATTAACTTGGGAAGAAAAACAGTTATTGCAAAGAGATGTTGATTTATTACATGAAATGTTTATTTCCGAAGTAGCCATTAATCGTGATCTGGAAATTAGTGAGGTAGAAAAATTAGCGGATGGCTCATCCATGCTTGGTCAAATGGCTTTAGATAATGGTTTAATAGATAAACTTGGTGGAGAATATGAAGTTATAGAATACTTAGAAGAGCTATTGGGAGAAGATGTTGGCATTTGTTGGTAAATAGATAAAATTAAACGAAGTATCAAAAATAAATTTATGTCTAAACTTTTCCCTATTTTTGCAAAAATATTTTAAAAAATAAAAAAACATATAGAGGACGAGTGGCATTTTAAATAACAAAAAAAGACCCTAAAAGGGACTTTTCCAACCATGTCTCTATGCTAGATGTCCTAGCCACGCCACCATCCGGTGACAGTTCAAGATACAGGTTTTTGTACTATTAATGTAGCATATTTTAATAAAAAAAACAATAAGTTATCCACAAATCAAAATTTAATAAAAAATAATAAAATTAACCCAAAAAAGTAATCTTGATTTTTTATTTAATTTTGCTATAATTTAACTGGAAAGGGATTTTAAAACCCTATTCAGTGAATATATGGATAAAAAACCAACAAAAGGCGAATATTTAGAGGTTTTATTGAGATCCTCAAAAACCATCTTTTCTATTAAAGATGTTGCTTTGTTATGGAATGAAAACGATAATTTGATTGTAACTGATCGATTAAAAAGATATGCAAGGGTCGGAAAATTGATCAGATTACGTCGAGGATTTTATGCTAAAGATAAAAACTATGATCGTTTTGAATTAGCTACTAAAATTTATACCCCTTCTTATATAAGTTTTGAGACAGTTTTAACGCGGGTTGGAATAAATTTTCAAAAATATCAAACTATTTTTGTCGCTTCGTATCTTACCAGAGAAATTGAAGTGGATGGGCAAAAAATATCTTTTATCCGCATGAAGGATTATGTTTTGAGCAATATTACCGGCATTGAACATCAAAACGGTGTAGCCGTGGCCACTAAAGAGAGAGCTTTTTTGGATAGAATCTATATTAGTCAGGATTATCATTTTGATAATTTAAATGTTTTGGATTGGGACAAAGTTTTTCAGATTTTGCCGATTTATAATAATAAAAAAATGCAGAAAAGAGTTAATGATTATTATAAAAATTATAAAAATTTAAACCTATGACCGTTGATTATGCTAAACATAAAAATATCTTGTTGCAGATTTTAAAAGATATCTATTTTGATACTTCTATTGCGCCTTATTTAGGCTTTAAAGGCGGAACGGCAGCTCATTTATTCTATGGTTTGAATAGAGATTCTTTTGATTTGGATTTTGATTTGCTTGTCCCGAGCGAAGTCGAGGGGTTGGATGATAGCGAGGAAGAGATGGTATTTAAAAAAATTCAAAAGATAGCTGGGAGTTATGGTAAAGTGATTGATTCCAAAATTAAAAAGTTTAATTTATTAAATGTTATCTCCCATGACATTAAATCACAAAATATCAAGATTGAGGTTAATAAACGAGATTTCGGTTCAAAGTTTGAAGTAAAGACATTATTGGGAATTTCTATGTTGGTTATGGTTCAGGAAGATATGTTTGCTCATAAATTAATGGCCATGTTAGAACGAGTCGGCAAGACCAGCCGGGATATTTATGATGTCTGGTATTTCTTAAAAAATAATTGGTCGATTAACAAAGAAATCGTGGAAAAGCGATCAGGCGTTTCGTTTAAAGAGGCTTTGCAAAAATGCATTAAGCAAATAAAAAAAATAAAAGATCGTAATTTATTGGTCGGTTTAGGAGAATCATTAACCGAATCGCAAAAAGACTGGGCTCGGGCTAAGTTAAAATCAGAAACCATTTTTTTATTAAAAGCTCGTATAGAGAGTTTATCTTCTAATTATTAGAATAATAAAAGAAATAGCTAAATCAATATATTAAATACATCCCCACGCCTAATTCAAAATTATTTTTGGGTAGGGTTTTATAAGGGATATTTTAAAATTAGAAAATTAAACCTAATTTATCCACTCACCTTTTAACTTTTAAAAAGTGGAAAGGTGAGGGATTTAAAAAATAATTAGGTGTGGGGATAAAATAAAAAATAAATTTATGTCTAAACTTTTCCCAACTTTTGCAAAAATATTAAAAATAAGATTTAATTTTAAAAAAATATATGCAAATTGAATTTACTAAACAACAATTTAAAAATTTATTAAAACTTATCTATCTTGGTGAATGGATGACAAATGCTCATCGCACAGATGATCGGATTAAAAAATATGAAGATATGTTAAATTATATTTTTTCATACGCCAAAAAATTTGGTTTTGAAAAATATGTTGATGATGAAGATGTTAATAATGGCAAATTTTATCCAACGAGATTTTTTGAAGAAAAAACCGATGTTGATCAACTTCATGAAGAATATGATGATAAAACTTTTTGGGATGAACTTATTCATCGCTTGGGCAAGCGTGATTTTTTTCGTAAATATTCTAAAAATGAAATTAAAAAAATGAGCGAAGAAGAGTGGTTTGAAAAATTTTATAGATGCATTAATAAATGGGGAGATGAAGTAGATAAATATGAAATTGAGAGATTGAGTATTAAAAAATAATTTTTAACTTTAAATTTTAAACCTACAACCTAATAAGCTAATACCTAAAACCTAATTTTATGAAAACATCATTCGTCAATCTAAAATATAAACCCAATAAAGATGATATCATTGCTACTTATCGGATTGAATCTAAATTGGGTTTAAAAAACGCTGCCATTGAAGTAGCCAAAGAATCATCTATTGGTAGTTGGACAAAATTGACAACCTTAAATCAAAAGACCTTTGATAAGTTAGCTCCGCAAATTTTTTATATAAATAAAAAGACCAAAATTGTCAAAATTGCTTATCCCCTAGACGACTTTGAATTAGGAAATATTCCCCAATTATTATCAGCTTTGGCCGGCAATATCTTTTCCATGAGAACGGTTGATAAATTAAGACTAGAAGATTTAAGTTTATCAACTAAATATATTAATTCTTTTCAAGGGCCCAAATTTGGAATCAGCGGAGTGCGAAAAATTATTGGGATTAAAAATAGACCTCTAATTGGTTCAATTATTAAACCCAAAGTAGGTTTGACAGCAAAACAACATGCAAAATTAGCCTATGATATTTGGACCAATGGTATTGATGTGGTGAAAGATGATGAAAATTTAACTAGCATGACTTTTAATAAATTTGCCGACCGAGTTAAAGAAGTAATGAAAATGAAAAGAAAAGCTGAACACGAAACTGGATGTAAAAAAATACATGTTTTCAATATCACCTCTCCCATGGATACTATGTTACGTAGAGCCAAATTTGTTAAAAAACATGGAGGCAAATGTGTAATGGTGGATTTAGTTTCTGTTGGCTTGGACAACGTCCAAGTTTTAAGAAAATTGGACTTGGGAATGATAATTCACGGCCATCGCGCCGGACATTCAATGTTTTCTCGTGATCCTAAACATGGAATGAGTATGTTGGTTTTAGCTAAATTAGCACGCTTAGCTGGTATAGACCAATTACATACTGGAACTGTAGTTGGTAAAATGGACGGAACCAAGGAAGAAGTAATAGATATTAATCTAAGCTTAAAAGAAGATATCGGTATTAATAGGGTTTTAAGAGAAAATTGGGGTAAAATAAAACCAACTTTACCAATTGCTTCTGGCGGTCTTCATCCAGGATTAATAGCTAAAATGATTAAAATTTTAGGTAATGATTTAATTATTAATTTCGGTGGAGGACTACATGGCCACCCTCAGGGCTCTATTGCTGGAGCTCGGGCTTGTTGGCAAGCAGTAGAACTGGCTATTAATCCTCAAGCTAAAGATAAACCAAAAGAATATTTTACTGAATTTTACCAAGCCAAAAAATATTGGAAATAAAAAATAACCCACAACTTTCAACTTTTAACTTTTAAACTTTTAACTAAAATGCAAATTTCTTTCCATGGCGCCTGTCAAGAAGTTACTGGCGCCTGCACATTTATAGAAACTAAAAACACTAAATTTTTAGTTGATTGTGGATTATTTCAGGGCTTCCAAAATTCTAAAGATAAAAATTTTTCTAATTTTAATTTTAATGCCAAAAAAATTGATTTTGTTTTATTAACTCACGCCCACATTGACCACTGCGGGCGTTTATTAAAATTATTTCAACAGGGCTTTTCTGGAAAAATATATGCGACTGAAGCCACAAAGGACTTAACTCAAATTATTCTTTTAGATTTTGTTAAAATAAATCAAAAAGAAAATCAAAACAAAGAATACACAGACAAAGATGTTGAAAAAGTTATTAAATCCTTCCATCCTTTAGAATATAAGCAGGAAAAGCAAATTAATCCGGAAATTAAAATTAGAATCAGAGATGCTGGACATATTTTAGGTTCCGGAATTTTTGAGGTTTGGATTAAATATTTAGATACTTTTAAAAAATTGGTCTTTTCTGGTGATTTAGGAAATCCACCAGCTCCAATTATTAAAGACCCTGAATTTATAGATGAAGCCGATATCCTTTTTATTGAATCAACTTATGGTGGACGCCTGCATGAACCAAAAGAGATTGGCAAAGAATTATTAAAAGATAGTATATTCAGAACAATTCAAAATAAAAGTACATTAATATTACCGGTCTTTGCTTTAGAAAGGTCTCAAGAAGTATTATATGAACTTAATTATTCAGTTGAAAATAAAATTATACCTCAACTGCCGATATTTTTTGATAGCCCCTTAGCCATAAATGCAACTAAAATATATAGAAAATATAAAAATCTATATGATAAAAAAGCTCGCGGTCTAATAAATTCTGGTGATGATATTTTTGATTTTCCTAATTTAAGATTTACTAAAACCAGAGACCAATCAATAAAAATAAATACCAGCGTCCCACCTAAAATAATTTTGTCCAGTAGTGGTATGTGCACTGGTGGTAGAATACCCCATCATTTAAAACGTTATTTAAATAATCCCAAAAATCATGTTTTAATAATGTCTTTTCAGGCCCAAGGAACCTTGGGTCGGGAATTAATTGAAGGAGCTAAAACCGTTATTATTAATAATCAAATAATTGATGTTAATTGCCAAATATCACAAATTAGTTCTTATTCTGCTCATGCTGACCATAATCAATTACTAAACTGGCTCCAGCAAATTAAGGGCTTAAATAAAGTATTTATTATGCATGGCGAGACCCAAGAAAACCGAGCTTTAGCTAAAGATATTCAGCAAATTGAAACCATTATTCCTGAATATGGAAAAAAATATTCTATTTAGCGGCTCTACAATATAACCTGTGGTGGATAAATATACTTTTATCATTATCTAAACTATAAAATAGCATTTTCCACCTTTATAATTTTTTATCTAAAATAAAATAAGTATTATTTGTTGAAGAATGAATAAATACAAATCCTAAACTTAGCTTAACTTATTTTAATAATATATTATTTAGTTAATAGCAAAAATA
>CAZAOE010000018.1:0-23868 GCA_964486685.1 uncultured Gammaproteobacteria bacterium | reverse complement strand
ATTGAATTTACTCAGAAATATACAAAAGTGTTACCTATGTGGTCATCTAGTACAAAAAGTTTACAAAATTATTTGCAAAGAGTAAGATTAAAATAACTAAAAACTCAGGAACTTAGGAACATAGGAACTTAGGAACCAAAAAACACAAGAATAAAAAAACAATTCAACCATTTAACAATTTAACAATTAAACCCCTATGACTAAATTTGAATTTTTAAAACAAGATGATAAAATCCAGCATGAAAAAATTCTTAACCGCTTTGCTCAAAAATTAAAAGCTCTTTTAGAAGAAGAGGAATATAAAATAAATCCTCTAATTGAAAGCAAGTTAGAAAAGTATCTTCAAGAAAAAGATATTAAAAGGTTAAATATTAGTGAAGACGATATTTTAAATCAAGCTATAATTTTAATTAAAGAAGAAAATGGCGGAGTATTGCCGGATGATTTACAAAAAAAATACGAAAATTTAGAAGCCGCTTAAAAGATGGTAGCCTTTAACTTTCATCTATTTTAAATACCTCTTCATACAAATTCCCTGATTTTTAAATCCAAATTTTTTATAAAAAGAAATTAATTTTTGATCACAATCTAAAACTATCTTATAACAGCCCTTTTCTTTAGCTATTTTAATAGCTTTTTTTATTAAAGTACTAGCCACACCCTGGCTCTCATAACCCTTTCTAGTAACCACGTCTTCAATATGCCCGGCCAATTTACCACCTCGTAAAAATTTTTGTTCTAATAATAAAGTTACTGAACCAATTATTTGCTTATCATCTGTTTGAGCTATAAAAATAATAGAATTTTGCTTATTTATTTTTTCTAAAATTTCTTCAGCTTGATTTATATTTAAATCACCAACTTCCGCTAAATTATTTAAGGTTTCTAAATAACCATAGGTTGGATATAAATCTTCTTTTTTCAATTCTCTAATTTGGTAGTTCATATTTTTTAAAAATAGACCCCCACACTTAACTTATCTTTAAAGATCAAATATATTAAGTTTTAAAACTATAAAAAATAATTAATTAATAAAATTTTCTACTTTATTTAGATTTAAACTTAAATTTAAGTGTGAAGGTAAAATAAATAATTAATAAGCCCACTAAACCGACTATTAAATCACTACTAATATTTAAAATACTTTCATTGGCGGCCCAACTAGCAGGAATAAATTTTAGCTTCTCTAATAAAAAAGGATAATAAACTCTTAGAAATCTTAAAAAAAATTCAAACAACTCCCAAATAACTAAAAATATAAATCCCAATTTAAAATATATTTTTCTAAAACTACTCTTTAAAAAAAGTATAATCAAAAAACCCAAACCCAATCCTGAAGCAAAATGAACTAAGCTCATTGTATCTAAAAAACTATTATCTTTAATTCCAAAAAGTAATTCTCCCATAAAATAATCTTATCCTAAATAAAAATATTAGTAAATATTAAATAAAAATAAAAAAGCCAAAAGATTTCTCTTCTGGCTTATAATGTACCTAAATCATAACTATTTTTTTGTTTCTACAATCTCAAATTTTTTTTCAAATAGACAACTTTTTCCATTGTAAAAAATTATCCTTACAACGTCTTGCTTTCTTGTTTGACTATCTTTTTCTTTTAAAGTAGAGATTCTGATTCTAGCTAATTCAACTAATAATGAATCTTTATCAAATCCATTTAAATTAGCTAATTTCAGCTCATTTTTAATAAGGTTTTCAGTTTTACAAATTGATATTTTCTCTCTTCCATTAGAAAAAATAATACCAATTTTATCAAACTCAATTCCATTGAGCTCTGGTTTTCTAAGAATACTTTTAAAAAAAATGACATTCTTAAAATAAATTTCATCTGTTTCAAGTTTTTCAATTTTTTTAACTTGGCAATAAGCACACGCTATTATTGAAGTAAAAATGCACATCACTTTTCCTTTTAATTCCTCCGATTCAGCAATAATCAATTTCTTAGACACTTGTCCTCCTGTCTTTCCTATTGTTATTTTTCGTATAATTTTATATAATACATTAACTATATTTTTTGTCAATACTTAGTCAAAAACAAGCAAAAACTTATTCACGCTTTATCAACAGCTTATAAACATTTATTAATTCTAATTTATAAGATAGAATATTAATACTGATTTTAAAAATTAAATATTATCATAATGAATCCCATTAGATGTTTTAATTATTTCTTTAAAAACATTTAATGGGTTAAATAATATTTTTATTTTACATTCTATAAATTTAAAAAATAATATCTAACGGGATGAATAAAGAAAAAATCTGGCAAGCTGTTTTGGGAGAATTAGAACTTTCCATATCTAAGGCCAGTTTTACTACTTGGTTTAAAAATACTTATATTATAGATATTGAAAAAGAAAATGTTTTAATTGCTGTTCCTAATGGCTTTACTAAAAGATGGTTAGAGAGTCGCTATAATAAAAATATTTTAGAGGCCTTAAATAATATTCTAAAAGACCAGAATATAAAAAATTTGATTTTTAAAATATCTCAAGACATAAAACATTCTGAAAAAAAAGAAAAGATTAATTTAGATGAAATAACTAAAAAATATTCTGAAACAGATTCTAAACTTTCTGTTAATGGAACTTATAAACTAAATCCTAAATATACTTTTGATGGGTTTATAACCGGCAAACAAAATGAATTAGCTAAAGCCGCTTGTATCGCCGTTGCTAAAGAACTCGGTAAGGTCTATAATCCGCTTTTTTTGTATGGAGAAGTCGGTTTAGGAAAAACCCATTTAATGCAATCTATCGGCAATGAAATCAAAAAAAACTTTCCTAAATATAAAATGATTTATATTAGTAGTGAGGATTTTACCAATGATTATGTTAAATCCATCCAATCTGGTAATATGGATGAGTTTAAGAAAAAATACCGCGAATTAGATATTTTATTAGTTGATGATATTCAATTTATGAAAGGCCAGGAAAGAACTCAAGAAGAATTTTTTCACACTTTTAATGCCTTATATCAACAAAATAAACAAATAGTTATTAGTTCCGATAGACCCCCAAAATCATTGCCAGCCATAGAAGAAAGATTAACTTCTCGCTTTGAAAGCGGTATGATTGCCGACATAGGTCACCCCGATTTAGAAACCCGCATAGCTATTTTAAAATCAAAAATCAAAGAAAAAAATATTAAATTAGAAATTTCCGAAGATATTATTACTTATATTGCCAATATTGCAAGTAATAATGTCCGGGAGTTAGAAGGAGCTTTAAATAGGGTTATGGCCATCCATGAATTAAACAATGAAGAAATAAACATTGATTCTGTAAAGGAAATATTGGGTAAATTATCTTCTGCTCAAAGAAGTGTCGGTATTAATACTAAAAAAATAATAAAAATAATCTCTGAATATTTTGAATTAAAAATAGATGACTTAAAAGGCAGTTCTCGCAAAAAAGAATTAGTAACTCCTCGTCAAATATGTATGTATTTAATGCGTAAAGAAATTAATGCCTCTTATCCTAATATAGGTTCCGAATTAGGAGGACGAGATCATACCACTGCTATTCATGCTTATAACAAAATAGTAGCAAGTATAAAAAGCGATGATAAAATAAAAAATGATATTGAATTAATCAGACAAAGGTTATATGGCTAGATAAATTTCCAATAATCAATTTACAATTTTTACCCCCTCTTTAATTCTCCCACTAAATTAGGGGGAGATGTCCGGAGGACAAAAGGGGTAAAAATTAGTAATTAAATTAGTAATTAAAATATTGTTAGTAAATTGTTTATAAGAATACCTAATATTGGGAAAAAACTGTGTATAAAACTAGGATATAAATAAGCTCATTTTTATCCACTAATTATTCTAGAACTTATTACTATATCCCTAAACAAGTTTTAAACAGCTAATACCTCTCTAAGTAGAGCTAAAAACAAGTTATCCACCCAAAAACCTTAAGCTTATTATTATTATTAATTTTATATATATAAACCTATAAATAATAATTAATTCCAATTTAATTTAAAAATATAATTGGAAATAAAGGATAAAAAAATATGAATATAGTATGTTTGCAAGAAAATTTAATTAAGGGCTTACATATTGTTAGTCATTTAGCAGGTAAAAATACTAATCTACCAATATTAAATAATATATTAATACATGCTAAAGATGGAGAAATAATACTAACAACGACTAATTTAGAAATTGGAGTAAATTGTAAAATCAGAGGAAAGGTAGAAAAAGAAGGCACTTGCACAGTTCAAGCTCGACTTTTAACAGAATTTATTAATTTATTACCTAAAGAAAATATTTTATTGGACTATGAAAATAATAAATTAAATATTAAATGTGTTAAAGATAAAACTTCTATCAACACATTAAGCGCTGATGATTTTCCTTTAATACCTAGTATAGATTCTAAAAACAAATATGTAGTAAAAATAAAAGATTTTAGAAACGCTTTATCAAAAGTAGTTTTTACTGTAGCTACTGACACGACTAGGCCAGAAATTTCCGGGGCCTTATTTAGTATAATAAATAAGGAAATGACTATAGTGGGTACAGATTCTTACCGTTTAGCAGAAAAAACTATTAATTTAGAAGAAACATCTGTGGATCAAAAAATAATAATTCCTATAGAAACAATTCAAGAAGTTTTAAGAATAATTAGTGACACTGAAGAAGAAAATATAGAATTTTATTTAGAAGAGAATCAAATTTTATTTAAATTAGATAATATTGAATTAGTGTCCCGGTTAACAGAGGGTTCTTATCCAGATTATAAACAGATTATTCCTAGCGGAGCTAAAACTAAAGCAGAAATAGATATTAGAGATTTTACACAAGCAGTCAAAAGAATTAGTTTGTTTTGTAAACCAGGAATTAATGATATTAAATTAAATTTTATTCCTAACAAAAACGAGATAATTATTAGCTCTATTAGCGACCAATTAGGTGAAGGTATGACTAGTATTTCTTCTAAAATTGAAGGTGAAGAAAATGAAATTACCTTTAATTATAGATATTTACTAGATGGTTTAAGTAATATCTTAGGCGATAAATTAGTTTTAGAAATTAATGATAGCGGTAGTCCAGGATTAATAAAATCAGACAAAGATCGGAATTATATTTATATTATTATGCCGATAAAGCAATAGGATAATTGTTTAATAGATTAATTGTTTAATTGTTTTTTAAGTTAAAAAGGTATGGCTTTAATATATAAAACAGAAAAATTTATAGTAGAAGCTCCAGAAAAACCACATGTTGATAGGAATGATGGGGGACATATTAAGATTTATCCTAAAATTAGCTTATTGGATAGACAAAAATTATCTCCTAAAGAAGCTATAGAATTAATGAGATTAACAATTATTGTAGGAGAAGCTATGAATAAAATTATGAATGAGCACGGTGTTGATATTGGGAGAATTAATTATCAGGATAATGGAAATTGGACTGTTTTTAGCCCGCAAGGTTCTTATCTACATATTCATTTATATGGTAGAGCTAAAAGTGCTAAGGTGCATAAATATGGACAAGCATGTTATTTTCCACACAGAGAAGAAAAACCTGAATACTATAAAAATTTCAAACCGCTTAATAAAGATGATATTAAAGGGATTAGAATTGAAATTAAAAAAATTTTTAAAAAAGAAAAATTTTCTAATTCTAATTGGGGATTAGTTTAATAACCTTTTAAAATTTTAAAATATGGATAAAAATATTGTTCAAAAAGCGAGAAAGTATGCTATATCTGAAATAGAAAAATTTAAAGCTCCGGCAATGGATCATTTTAAACTTTCTGAAAATAAGGCCATAGATATCGCTAAAAATTTTGATGTAGATGTCGATATTGTAAAACAGGGGGTTTATTTAATGGATGTTAAATTAGGGCAGGCATTAAAAGAAAATCGAATTACAGAACATGTACAAATGAGTGTAGATGCTACAAGAGAATTTTTAAATAAATTTAAGGTTAGCGATGATGAGAAGGATAAAATATTAAATTGTGTAGAAGCCCATCATGCTCAAGTTCCTTTTATTTGTAAAGAAGCGGAAATATGCTGTAATGCTGATTGTTATCGTTTTATTCATCCTCGAGGAGTATTTACTTATTTAAATATATTGGGTAGGAGGTTTGATAATATAGATGCTTGTTTAGAGCAAGTAGAAAAAAAGATGGAAGAAAAATATAGTGCGCTTTCTTTAGGTGTATGTAAAAAAGAATTAGAAAAATATTATCAAGAATTTAAGAAATTTATTAAGGATTCTCGTTTAAAATAGGTTTTTTCAGATCTTTAAACTTGTAACTTGCTTGCCCTCTGACCTGTCCCCCGAAGCGAATGCAAAGGGGGAAGCCCAGGGGGCGTAGGTGGGCAACTTTTAACTAAATTATTTTATGAGAACATTAATTTTAACTTCAAGCGGAAGTTTTATTACTGAAAACAATATCGATCAACATTTACCGAAGAAAATTACTGATTGTAAAATTGCTTATATAATAACAGCTTCTAAAAAAGTAGACGACCTAACTTATATTGAAAAACATTGTCAAAAGATGAATGAACTAAATTTTTCTTATACAAAAATTGATATTGATGGTAAGAAAGAAAACAAACTAAGAAGAATACTTGATGGATATGATATTGTTATGGTTGAAGGCGGAAATACTTTTTATTTATTAAAAGCTGTTCGAGAAAGTGGTTTCAATAATGTTATTGAAGAATTAATTGCCAAGGGCGTGGTTTATATAGGATCAAGTGCTGGTTCTTATATTGTAAGCCCATCAATTATAATGGCAACGTGGTCACCAGGGTTTGATAGATGTGGGATTATAGACTATAAGGCTATGAATTTAATACCTTTTTTAATTGGAGTTCATTATACACCAGATAAATATGAATTATTTAAAGAAAAAGCAAAAGACTTAAAATATCCAGTGAGAATCTTAAATGATAAGCAAGCTATTCTTGTTCAGGATGATAAATTTCAACTCTTAGGTGGTGATGATGAAATAATTTTGTAAAATATTAAGTTAGATAAGAGGTTTAGGATGGCTACAAACTACCCGTCTGTCGGCAGGCAGGTAACTTTCAATTTTAGACCAATTTCCATTTGACAAAGTTTTTATAAAAGGATATAATCTATTGACAAAAGAATATAAAACTGCTATTCTTTTTATAACTTTATTATTTTATATAATGTTTATTTTATATAAGTAAATTTTTTGTAAATAACTCTTCCAATTGGATGGGGTTATTTTATTATTTAAACGTTTTTTTCTTAAAAATAAAAAAATAAAAAGAACTCATTTGGAATATTTATGGGAGGGGGTTTTATGTAAATATTTCTTTTCTGTTTAATTGAGTGTTTTTAGAAAATAAGTTATTTTATATATTTATAATTTTTAATATCTTTGAAAATGAATAAAGAAAATAGAAAATACTTTACTAAGTTTAGAAATGCTATTAAATTACCGGATTTAATTGAAATACAGAAGAGATCCTATGAATGGTTTTTTGAAAAAGGCCTCAAAGAACTTTTTGAAGAAGTATCTCCAATTAGAGATTTTACGGGTCGGGACTTAGAACTTTATTTTTTAAATTATCGTTTAGAAGAGCCAAAATTTGACGAGACCCATTCCCGAGAAAGAAATATTACTTATGAAGCGCCTTTACGGATTAATGCTAAATTAAAGAATAATCGTAGCGGTAGCTCTAAAGAACAAGAAATATATTTAGGCGACTTTCCTTTAATGACAGAAAAAGGAACTTTTATTATTAATGGCGTGGAAAGAGTAGTCGTGTCCCAGTTAGTCAGAAGCGCTGGGGCTTTTTTTACTTCCCAAATGTATTTAGGTCGAAATTATTATGGAGCAAAAATAATTCCTAATCGCGGAGCTTGGTTAGAAATAGAAACTGATCCTAAAAAGAAAGTTTTATATGTTAATATAGACAGAAAAAGAAAGGTGGCTATCACGGCTATTTTAAGGGCCTTTGGCTATGTAACAGATGAAGAAATTATTGATTTATTTAAAGACGTAGACAATCATCCAGAAATTAGTTTTATAAAAAATACTCTTGAAAAAGATATTTCTAAAAATCAAGAAGAGGGTTTGATAGAAATATATAAAAGAATTAGACCAGGAGATATGGCTACAGCTGATAATGCTAAGTCCTTAATTTTTTCTATGTTTTTTGATTTTTCTCGATATGATTTAGGAAATGTAGGTAGATATAAACTAAATAAAAGATTTAATCAGGACTATGCCATTATTAATAAACACAGAACTTTAAAAAAAGAGGATTTAGTTAATGTTATTAAAGAAATTATTAGATTAAATTTAAGTCAAGAACCAGCTGACGATATTGACCATTTAGGAAATAGAAGGGTCCGGGCTGTTGGGGAATTAATTCAGAATAGATTTAGAATTGGTTTAGCTAGAATGGAAAGAATTATTAAAGACAGAATGAGTACGGCTGATGTAACTAGTTTAACTCCAAATTTATTGATTAATGCTAAACCAGTGATAGGCACTATTAGAGAATTTTTTATGAGTTCTCAACTGTCTCAATTTATGGACCAGACCAATCCTTTAGCAGAGTTAGAGCATAAAAGAAGATTGTCAGCCCTAGGACCAGGTGGTTTATCTAGAGAAAGGGCTGGTTTTGAAGTCAGAGATGTCCATAGAAGCCATTACGGAAGAATTTGTCCGATTGCTACTCCGGAAGGACCAAATATTGGTTTAGTAGGACATTTAGCTTCTTATGCCAGAATAGATGAATACGGTTTTTTACAAACTCCTTTTAGAAAAGTTATTAATCGAGCAAATAATATTCCTAATAAAGTTAAAGGATATATTTTAAGAGAAAGCATTAAAGACCCTCAAACCAAAAAAGTTGTTTTTAGTTCGGGAACATTTATAAATGATGCTATAGCTAAAAAATTAGCTAAATATAAAAATATTAAGGAAATAGAAATTGTTCCGGCGGTTACCAATCAAATTGTTTATTTAGATGCTTTTACAGAAGAAAAAGCCGTAACTACAGCAGCTAATACTCCAGTAGATGAAAATGGTCATTTTGTTGAAAAACAAGCAGAGATTAGAGTACACGGCCAACCAACCTTTGATGATATAGAAAAAATTGATTATATGGATGTGGCACCTAATCAGATTATTAGTATTGCCACTTCTTTAATTCCTTTTTTAGAACACGATGATGCTGTTCGAGCATTAATGGGTTCTAATATGCAGAGACAGTCAGTATCTTTGATAAGTCCCCAAGCTCCTATTATTGGTACTGGGGTTGAAGGCCGGGCAGCTGGAGACAGCGGACAAGTTACTCGAGCCAAAGAAGATGGAAAAGTTTTATCTGTGCAAGCAGATGAGATTGTTATAATAAAGAAAAGTAAAAAGATTAAATATAATTTATCAAAATTTGCCCGCTCTAATGCCTCTACTTGTATGAATCAACACCCTATTGTTGATAAAGGAGAGACAATTAAAAAAGGAGATGTTATTGCAGATGGAGCAGCCGTTGATCATGGAGAATTAGCTTTAGGTAGAAATGTTTTAGTAGCTTATATGTCATGGGAAGGTGGAAATTATGAAGATGCTATTTTAATTTCTGAAAATTTAGTTAAAGCAGACGCTTATACTTCCATTCATATTGAAAATTATTCTATAGAAGTTCGAGATACAAAATTAGGTTCAGAAGTAATTACCCGCGATATCCCCAATATAGGTGAAGAAAGATTAAAGGATTTAGACAATGAAGGTATTATTAGAATAGGAGCTACTGTAAAATCAGGCGATATTTTAGTAGGTAAAATTACTCCTAAGGGAGAAACAGAATTATCAGCAGAAGAAAAACTTCTTATGGCTATTTTTGGTGAAAAAGCCAAAGATGTTAAAGATTCATCTTTATATCTTGAACATGGTGAGCATGGAAAAGTTGTAAATATAAAATTCTTTTCTAGAAAAAAAGGTGATAAATTATCTGCTGGAGTAATAAAAACAATTCAGATTAGTATTGCTCAATTGAGAAAAATTCAAGTAGGAGATAAAATGGCCGGTCGACATGGTAATAAGGGAGTTATTTCTATGGTTATTCCTCAAGAAGATTTGCCTTTTATGGAAGATGGAACCCCAATTGATGTTATTTTAAATCCTTTAGGTATTATTTCTCGTATGAATTTAGGGCAGGTTTTAGAAACTCATTTAGGATTAGCCGCTAAAAAACTAGGATATCATGTAGCTACTCCATCTTTAAACGGAGTTAAGATAGAACAAATCAAAGCAGAATTGAAAAAAGCTGGTTATGCTACAGATGGAAAGGTTCAGCTTTATGATGGTAAAACAGGTGAGCCCTTTGATAATAGAACCACAGTGGGTATTTCTTATATGTTGAAATTAAATCATTTAGTAGAAGATAAAATTCATCAAAGATCTATTGGTCCTTATTCTCTAATTACTCAACAACCATTAGGAGGTAAAGCACAATTTGGTGGACAAAGATTTGGAGAAATGGAAGTTTGGGCTTTAGAGGCCTATGGAGCGGCCCACACTTTACAGGAAATTTTAACTATTAAATCAGATGATGTTAATGGTCGAAGTAAGGCCTATGAAGCAATTATTAAAGGTGAAGAAATTGAAAAAATTAGTATTCCAGAAAGTTTTAATGTTTTAGTTAGTGAATTAAAGGCCTTAGGAATAAATGTAGAATTACTAAAAAATGGTAAGGCTGTGGAGGAAATAAAACGGAGTTTTTCAGAAGACAAAAAATAAATAGAAAATTAAATTTTTTTCTGTTTAAGGCAGTGCCAGTTTTGGCAAAAATTTTATAATTTTATAACTTTATAAATTTTACCCAGTGAAATTATCGCAAAGCGATACTATTTCACTGGGCAAACCTTAAATTAATAACTATATGCCAACCCCTTCTTCAACTAAGACAACATTTACATTTAATGAGATTAGTAAAATGCCGGACTTTGACGAGATTAAGCTTAGTTTAGCTTCTCCGGAAAATATTAAGAGCTGGTCTAAAGGTGAAGTTTTAAAACCAGAAACAATAAATTACCGAACGCAAAAACCTGAAAAAGATGGTTTATTTTGTGAAAGAATTTTTGGGCCAACCAAGGACTGGGAATGTTATTGTGGAAAATATAAAAGAATTAGATATAAAGGAATAGTTTGTGATAAGTGCGGAGTAGAGGTTACTAGAAAAAGCGTGAGGCGAGAACGCTTTGGACATATTGAACTATCTACGCCAGTATCACATATTTGGTATTTAAGAGGAGTACCTTCTAAAATTGGTATAATTTTAAATTTATCAGTTCAACAACTAGAAAAAGTGGTTTATTTTGCCAATTTTATAATTACAGAAGTAAAAGAAGAATTGAAAAAAGAAGTTTTAATTCAAATTAATCAAGAATTAAAACAAAAAACTAAAGCTGTTGATAAAGAAATAGAAAATAAATCAGCAGAATTAGATAAAAAAATAGCTGAAGAGAGAAAGAAAAAAAATACTAAAGAAATTAAAGACCTAGAGGAAGAAAAAAATAAATTAGTTGGTTTAAAGGAAGAAAAAATAAAAAGATTAAATGAGGCCGGAGAAACAGCTAAAAAAGAATTAAAACAAATTAAACCTTTGAGGGTTATTTCGGAAAGTGATTATCGAGAGCTTTCTTTAAAATATGGTCAAGTATTTAATGCTGATATTGGAGCAGAGGCCATTCAAAGATTATTAAAAAAAGTTGATTTAGAAGATATTTTAAAAGATTTAAATGAAAAAATAAAAGATGTTCCTAGTTCTAAACAAAAAAAAATAATTCGTAGAGCTCGGCTTATTCAAAATTTTATTAAAAATAAAATTCGTCCAGAATGGATGGTTTTAATTTTTATTCCGGTTATTCCTCCAGATTTAAGGCCAATGGTGCAATTGGACGGGGGACGTTTTGCTACCTCAGACCTAAATGATTTGTATCGAAGAGTTATTAATAGAAATAATCGGTTAAAAAGATTAAAAGATTTAAATGCTCCAGAAGTTATTTTGCGCAATGAAAAAAGAATGCTCCAAGAGGCAACAGACGCTTTAATTGATAATAATGCTCGGCATGGAAAAACAGTTACTGCTTCCACCGGACAGAAAAGAATGTTAAAGAGCTTGGCAGATATGTTAAAAGGCAAACAAGGTAGGTTTAGAAGAAATTTATTAGGAAAAAGAGTTGATTATTCGGGTCGTTCAGTAATTGTGGTCGGTCCGAAATTAAATTTAGATGAGTGTGGTATTCCAAAAATAATGGCTTTAGAATTATTTAAGCCCTTTGTAATTTCTAAATTAATTGATAGAGAAATGGTCCATAATGTTCGGAGCGCTAAAAGGTATATTGAAATGGGGCATGATGAGGTTTGGGATATTTTAGAAGAAATTACTAAAAAGTCCTATGTATTTTTAAATCGAGCCCCTACCTTACATAGATTAGGTATTCAGGCCTTTAAACCTAAACTTATTGAAGGCAAGGCCATTCAAATTCATCCGATGGTTTGTGCGGCTTTTAATGCTGACTTTGATGGAGATCAAATGGCTGTTCACGTTCCGCTGACTAAAAGTGCCTTAAAAGAAGCAGAAGAAATTATGCTTTCTACTAAAAATTTATTAAAACCGGCTACTGGAGATCCAGTTGTGGTCCCTACTCAAGACATGGTTTGGGGGGCTTATTATTTAACTACTATTCCAAATGAAGATATAGAGGATAAAAAAATAAAAGTATTTTCTAATAGAGCTACGGTTTTAACAGCTTATGATTTAAAAAATATTAAACTTCAGGATTTGATCAAAGTACGTATTAATGAAAAATTGGAAAAAACATCAGTAGGAAGAATTATTTTTAACAGAATTGTTCCAGAAAAATTAAGATTTGTTAACGAAGAATTAGATTTTTCTAAAGTAAGAAATTTAGTGGCTACAGCTATAGATATTTATGGAAACGAAAAAACTATTGAATTTTTAGATAGATTGAAAAAGTTAACTTTGAAATTTATTACTAAGTCAGGATTGTCTTGGAGTATGTCAGATTTACCGCAATTAAAAGAAAAACCAGCTTTGATTGAAGCTGCCAATAAAGAGGTAATAAAAATTCAGGATTTATATGAAAACGGCTTTTTAACCAATAAAGAAAGATATATAAAAGTAGTAGAAACCTGGACTAGGGTTAAAAGTGAGATTACAGAAAATTCTAAAAAAGGATTTGATAAAAATAATTCAATTTATTCCATGATAAATTCAGGGGCTAGAGGTTCTTGGAGTCAGATGACTCAAATTATGGGTATGAAGGGCTTGGTTATCAATCCGGCTGGAGAAATTATGGAACTTCCTATTAAGGCCTGTTTTAATGAGGGATTAGATGTTTTAGAATATTTTATTTCTACCCATGGAACTCGTAAGGGTTTATCTGATACAGCTTTAAGAACGGCGAGTGCTGGTTATCTAACCAGAAGATTAATTGACGTTTCTCAAGATATTTTGATTTTAGAAAAGGACTGTGGTGATAAAAATGGATTTTTAATTACTAAAGAAGAATCTCAAGAAATGGGAAAAACTTTAGGCCAAAGAATATTAGGACGTTATATTTTAGAAGACGCTAAAGACATTAAAGGTAAAACCGTTGTTAAAAAAAATACTTTAATTGATAAAAGTTTAGCTGTTTTAATAGATAAATCTGAAATAGATAAAATTAAAATCAGATCTCTTTTAACCTGTAAATCAACTAAAGGTGTTTGCCAAAAATGCTATGGTTATGATTTGGGTTATAATAAATTAGTTAAAATAGGGACAGCTGTAGGTATTATAGCTGCTCAAAGTATTGGCGAGCCAGGGACTCAATTAACGATGAGAACCTTTCATACTGGAGGTATTGCTGGCGGAGACATTACTCAGGGTTTACCCAGAGTAGAGGAAATTTTAGAAGTAAGAAATCCTAAAATGCAAGCGGTGATAAGTGAAATATCAGGTAAAATTAAAATTTCAGACGTAGAAGAAGATAATAAAAAATCTAAATTGATTCAAGTATTTTCTGATGAAAATATTTTAGAGACCTATGAAACAAATAAACAAACAAAAGTTTTAATCAAGGATAAACAGGAAATTAAGAAAAAAGAAAATATTTTGGAAAAAAATGGTCAAAAAATAAAATCCCTTAATGCCGGAATTGTTCATTTAACCAAAAAAAAATTAGAGATAATTGCCACCAAACCAATTGTCGGGGAATATATGGTTTCTTCGGATATGAATTTATGGATTAAAGATGGGGATTTAGTAGATGCCGGTACACAACTAACAGAAGGTAGCATCAATTTGAAAAAATTATACCAACTAAAAGGAAAAGAAGCAGTTCAAAGATATATTATTAAAGAAATTCAGTATATTTATTCTTCTCAAGGTCAAAGATTAAACGACAAACACATTGAATTAGTTTGTCGGCAATTATTTTCTCGGGTCTATGTAGAAAGTCCCGGAGATACAGATTTTATTCCTGGGGAAATTATTACTACTTCTCAATTTAGAGAAGCTAAACAAGACGCTAAAGAAAAAAATAAAAAAGAAGTCAAGGGTTCTGTTCTTCTTTTAGGAATGACTAAGGCCGCTTTGACTACGGATTCCTTTTTATCTGCGGCTTCTTTTCAGGAAACAGCTCGGGTCTTAATTAATGCTTCTATTTCTGGACAAGTAGATAAACTAAGAGGACTAAAAGAAAATGTAATTATCGGAAGATTAATTCCAGCTGGTACTGGTTTTGAAGCCAGTAAAAAAGATAGTAAGAAATAATAATATTTTTAGTTTAAGATAATTTAAAAATCCCCTTGAAAGTTTGAGGGGATTTTTTGGTTAGGAAGATGTTTTATATAATGGGGTGCGAAAATACTATATGTCTATATGCCAGCTTTGTTGGTAGGTAGGCACTTTACTTATCTGTTCCTGTTTGATATGTTGTGAGGCGACTTTAAGAAGTGGAACCCCATACACTTTATTATGTGATGTTGTTTTAATTTTTTAATTCCTTAAGTTTTTGATCCCACCATTTTTTCACGGCATTCACATGCGCTTTATGTCCGACTTTTCGGAAGTACTCAAGCTTCTCTTCAGAAACTTTATGATGTTTTTTTAGGTTTTCGGGAATTTGTAATGCCCACAAAGAATGTTTTAGCTCCGCACTTTCTTTTTTAGCTAAGTACTCTACTGGCAGGTATCTGTTTATTGATATATCAAAATCTATGGGCACTACTAGAAAATTATAATTTTTATTTAATATTTTTTTAGCCAAAACTTTAATTTTCTTCTTACGTGTTTGCTCACAGAAGATGAAAAAATTGGCTTTTTTTATTTTTCGTTTTTGAATTATTTTATTGCTGTTTAATAAATTTTCCAAAGTTGAAAGAGATTTATTTTCTGGAATAAAAAGCCAATTTTTGGTTATTGGTTTTAAAAATGGTCGTTCTTTAATAAAAGCACTAAACAATTTTATCATCTCATCAGCTTCAGTGCGTTTGCATGACCTTAATATGTCTGTTTCGCCACCACAAGTAATGATTATCGGTTTATTAATTTTGTTTTTTACTACAAAACCATAAATCTTATTAAAGACCATTTTTAAATAAAAATTATAATTTTTATCTTTCAGGATATTTTTGGGAACTCCGTACCCGAAAATTAAAAAAACATTATTCATAATATTTGAAAAAAATTTATTTCATATAACTCATTATATCCGAACTTGTTGACCTATCTCTTCAGCGCAGAAGGGCTGGGTTGACTTTTGTTCTTGAATAAAAGGTTTATTGATAGTTAATTGTAAATTATAACAGATAATACTTCTAAATAAATAATATCACCATTCATAAAGCATGACAATTGGATTTAATTGATTTTTTTATATTGACTTATTTCTTAAGGGGTGTTAAGTTATAAATATAAAAGGCCGCAAAAGGACCTTTTTTGTTTGGTCAATTTATTATTAACAATTTTTTAAATTTTGTGAGTTAATAATGTTTTATTTTTCGAACAGAACGAGAGTCATAAAAAGTCTGAACGAAGTGAAAACATTTTATGACCGAGTGAGTGAGAAAAGAATGAATACCCCGTCAGCTTGCTGCGGGGTTAAGGTGCGACCGAATGGGAGCCCCGAATCAGAGTCCAGGGCTTGCTTTGGGGTTTGATACCATTCATTATTGCTTATAATTTTTAAGAAAAGTAAAAAATTATGGAAAGCGATAAAATGTTTACTAAGGAGGATTTTATGGAAATGTCTGAAGATGAATTAATTGAAGTTTTAAATGAAAATAATTTATCAGAGTATGAATTTGAGGCCTTAATTAAGGCCAGGGAATTGAAAGGTTTAAATGGTTCGATTATAAAGGTATCTGATTTTGATAGCCAAGAAGCAAAAGTAATTAGGGAATATATTGAATATCATAATCAATTTCCCTATTTATGTTCAGGCCAGATACCTCAAAAAGAGTTGAAAAAATTTAATCAGGACTTATTTAAGAATAGTGCCAGTTTAGAGGACAAAAAGAGGGCCTTAATTGTTTTGGGGCATACAGCTGATATTTTTGCGTATAAGAGCTTAAAAAAATATATAAAAAGACCAGATAGTGACTTAAAAATTTGGGCTAATATGGCTTTTCAAGAATGTCAGGATTTTTTAAAATCAGATTTAACAAATAGACCTATAATAAATATTACGAACTTAAACCAATTAAGTCGTTGACAATAGTATGCAGTATGTATACAATTGTATATATATTGTATATATGTTGAATTTTATTAAAAATAATCAAGGGAAAATTCTTAATTTGTTTTTTCAAAATACAGATCAAGAGTTTTATTTAAGAGAAATTGCGCGCAAATTAAATAAAAAACCAGGCTATTTTCAAAGAGATATTAAGAATTTAGTAAAAGAAGGTATTTTAAAAGATGAACGAAGAGCTAATTTGCGCTATTTTCAACTAGATAAGAATTACCCTTTTTATGAAGAAATAAAAAAAATAATTTCTAAGTCCTTTGGTATTGAATTTACATTAAAAAAATTAATTGATAAATTTTCAGGTATTGAATTGAGTTTCATTTTTGGTTCTATTGCTAAAAACTCTGAACACGGGGCAAGTGACATAGATTTGATATTAATTGGCAATATTAATCAAGATTTATTGACAAAAAACATTAATAAATTAGAAAAAGAATTAAATAGAGATATTAATTATATAATATATGACAAAAAGGAATTTGTTGAAAAAATTAAAAAGAAAAATGATTTTATAATAAAAATTTTACAAGAACCAAAAATAATTTTAAAAGGCAAATTAAATGATTATCAATAATTTAATTAAAGAAAATTTATTGCAAAAGATAGATAATATATCATTTAAACAGATTGAGGGAAGATTTACTATAGCTTTATCATTTTTAAATTCAGCTAAAATTGATTTAAAAAAGAAAAACAAAGATAATATAGTTATTTATAATAATATTTATAATAGTATTCGTATTATGGGAGAGACATTTTTATTGTTGAATGGTTATAGGGCTTTAGTAAAAAATCATCATAAAACAGTTATCGAAGCTATGAGAAAAATAATGAATATTAAAGATATGGATTTTTTATTTGATAGATTAGATAGAATGAGAAAAAATAGAAATAAGCTTGATTATGATATTGATAGTTTTGATATTTCTAGGGAAACTTTAAAAAATATGCTATTAGACGCTGATGTTTTAGCTAAAAAAATTAAAGATTTTATAGAAAAGAGTAGTCCGCAAGAAAAGTTAATATAAACATTTTTATTTTAGTGATAGATAAAAAATGCTATAATATATTTACCCGAGCACCTTGGGGATATTTTATTAAGGCAAGGTGCTGGGTTTACTTAAGCCATTAAGATTTTTTAAATATGTCTAAAAGACGACCAGGTCGGCCTAGAAAAAGAAGGATTTATAAAAGACCCCCAACAAGAAGAATTAGAGAAAAAGAGGATCCTAATCTTTTTTCTACAATAAATCCAGAAACTAAAAAAGCTGTTTTTGTTTTAGTTCTTTTAGTTTTATCTTTTTTGAGCTTTTTGGCATTATTTAATTTTTCCGGAAGTTTAGGGATTTGGATGCTGAAAGTAATGAAATGGGTTTTGGGTTGGCTTTATTTTTTACTTCCTTTTGTTTTAGCTGTTTTAGGATTTTTGTTTTTAAATCCAGGAAAGTATGTTTTAAAATTGAGACATTATTTAGGTTTAGTAGTTTTATTTTTAAGCAGTACGGCTTTATTAAATTTAATTATTGGCTTTGAGAATATTTTTGCTAAAATAAAATTAGGACAAGGTGGTGGTTATTTAGGAATAATTTTATTTTGGCCATTTTTTAAATTAGCTGGTTTTTGGGGTACTTTAGTTTTGCTTTTAGGATTATTTATTATATCAATTTTATTAACCTTTAATCTTTCGATAAGAGATTTAAATCTTCCAGCTAAAATTAGGGAAAATATTAGTTTTCAAAGAAGAAAAATTGACGAAGAGGATGATGACAATGCTTCTTTTGATTATGCCTCTGAAGAAGAAGATGAGGAAGAGGGAATTATAGAAGAAGAAGAAGAAGATGAGGAAATTAAAGATGACGATGGAGGAGCTTTTGTATCTGCTGACAGAATTAAATCTAAAGAACATCGAAAAAAAGTTTATCAAGACATTCAAATCCCTTTTAGTTTATTAGAAGAAAATGGCTCCAAGCCCAAAAGTTTTGATATTGAAGGAGGAAAAGAAAAAATAAAAAGAACTTTAGCTAATTTTGGTATAAATGTGGAAATGCAAGAGGTTAATGTCGGACCAACAGTTACTCAATTTACTTTAAAGCCAGACGAGGGAGTGAGATTATCTAAGATAGTTTCTTTGCAAAATAATTTATCTATGTCTTTGTCTGCCCATCCTTTAAGAATAGAGGCCCCTATTCCAGGCAAGCCCTTAGTGGGCATAGAAGTTCCTAATAAAATTAAGTCAAAGGTTAAATTAAAGGAAATTCTTTCTACAGAGGCCTTTCAATATTCCCAAGGACATTTAAAGTTTGCTTTAGGGAAAAATGTGGCTGGGCAGGTTAAAATTGCGGATTTAGCTAAAATGCCTCATCTTTTAATTGCCGGAGCTACGGGTAGTGGAAAATCGGTTTGCATTAATGCTTTAATTATTAGTTTATTGTATAAATTAAATCCTAATGAATTAAAATTAATTCTGGCTGACCCCAAAAAAGTAGAACTATCGCCCTATAATGGCATTCCTCATCTTTTAACGCCAGTAATTACCAAGGCAGATAAAACAATTAATGCTTTAAAATGGGCAGTAGCAGAAATGGATAAGCGTTATGATTTAATTTCTAAATTAAATAAAAGAGATATTTATAGTTATAATAAAGCTGTCCGCAAAACTGAAAATAAAATGTCTAGTATAGTTATTATTATTGACGAGTTGGCTTATTTAATGACTACTAATTCCGCAGAAGTAGAAACAGCTATTATTAGATTGGCTCAAATGTCCAGAGCAGTTGGTATTCATTTAGTTTTAGCCACCCAAAGGCCATCAGTAAATGTAATTACCGGTTTAATAAAAGCCAATATTACTTCGCGAATTGCCTTTGCTGTCGCTTCGCAAATAGATTCACGGACCATTTTAGATGCGAGTGGAGCCGAAAAACTTTTAGGTGAAGGCGATATGTTATTTATTTCTTCTAATTTAAATAAACCTCGTCGTTTGCAGGGCGCTTTTGTTTCCGAAGCAGAAAGAGAAAGAATAATTGAATATTTAAAACAGCAGGCCGAACCAGATTATTTAGAAGAAGTTACTGAAGAGCAGAATAAAGGTATTCCAGGTTTTTCTGGTTCAGTGGGAGAAGCCGATTCTTTATTAGCAGAAGCTAAAAGGGTTATTTTAAAATATGAACAGGCCTCAGCTACATTTTTACAAAGAAGATTGAGTGTTGGGTATGCTCGGGCTGCCAAGATATTAGACCAATTAGAAGCCGCTGGAGTAGTGGGACCGCATAATGGACCTAAACCTCGAGAAATTTTAATACAAGAAGAAGACGAAGAAATATTGGAGTCACCGCTTATTGATACTGAAGAAGCAGCAAAGCAAGAAGATTTAAATCAATTAGAAGAAGCAGCTGATGAAATTTTAGAAAAAAATGAAGTATTAGAAGAGGAAGAATTAAGAGACGAAGGAGAAGCTAAGGAAGACAATAATTTTACCCCGCACCATTTTCAAAATGCAAAGGGTGCGGGGTTTATCCAAGCAGATGAGCCTAAAAAAGAAAATAAAACAAATTTTGCTCCAGAAGGTATTTCAGATGATGAAGATGAATTTGAGATAGAAGAGGAATAATAGCGTAATAGTTTAATAGGATAATAGATAATAGAATGAATAGTTTTAGAATAAAAAAAATTGAAAGTTTGGATTTAGGAATCAAATTATCAGAAGCCAGAAAAATAAAAAAGTTTGATTTAAACTATGTTTATGGAGCAACTAATATTCCCTTAAAATATTTACAGGCCATAGAAGCAGAAGAATGGGATAAATTACCAGGAGAAATATATATTAAAAATTTTTTAAAGACCTATTGTGAGTTTTTGGGCTTAAATTATAAATTATGCCTTAAACAATATCAGAAACAAAGCCCAGAATTAGTTTTAAAAAATAAAAAGAAAAAAAATATTTATAGTTTTATTACTCCTAAAAGATTTAAAATTTTTATTTTTGTTTTAATTTTTAGTGTATTTATAACCTATATTTATTATAGAGTAAGTGATTATACCCGGCCTCCAAAATTAAATATTATTGCTCCAATAGAGAATTTTACAACTTTAAAAAATATAATTAAGATAACAGGACAAACAGAGCCAGAATCAATTGTTAGTATTAATAATGAAGATGTTTCAGTGAATGAGGAAGGAAGTTTTTATTTAGATGTTAAATTAAAGTATGGTTTGAATAAATTTGAAATCATTAGTCAAAGAAAGCATAGTCAGGAAAATAAAGTAGAATTAATAATTTTTAAAAAAAGGGTCGAAGATAATTTAAATAATAATTAATAAATTTATGTCTGATACAAAAACAAAGGAAATTGATAGTAAAAAATTAAAAGCCGTAGAAAGTGCCTTAGATCAAATTAAAGATAAATATGGTCAGGGCTCAATTATGAAGATGAGTGCCATCCAGGCCTTAGATATAGATGCTATTAGCACGGGTTGTTTGTCTTTAGATATTGCCTTAGGTGTTGGGGGTATTCCTCGGGGAAGAGTGATTGAACTTTATGGTCCAGAATCCTCAGGCAAAAGTACTTTAGCCCAACATATTGTGGCTGAAGCCCAAAAAGCAAATGGCATAGTAGCTTATGTTGATGTTGAATATGCCTTAGATCCGGTTTATGCTAAAAAAATAGGAGTTAATGTTGATGATTTAATCCTTTCTCAGCCAGATACAGGAGAACAGGCCTTAGAAATTGTAGAAACATTAGTGCGCTCCAATGGAGTAGATTTAATAGTAGTGGATTCAGTGGCGGCTTTAGTTCCTAAAGCCGAAATTGAAGGAGAAATGGGCGATCAGCAAATGGGTTTGCAAGCCAGATTAATGAGCAAGGCCTTAAGAAAATTAACGGCTTTGGTTTCTAAATCTAGAACAGCAATTATTTTTATTAATCAGATTAGAATGAGAATAGGGGTGTTTTTTGGAAATCCTGAAACCACTCCTGGGGGCAAGGCCTTAAAATTTTATTCTTCAGTCAGAATTGAAGTTAGAAGAGCTGCAGTAATTAAAAAGGGTGAAGAAGTAGTTGGCAATCGAGTAAATTGTAAAGTAGTGAAAAATAAGGTAGCTCCTCCGTTTACTAAATGTCAATTTGACATCATGTATAATGAGGGAATTTCTTTAGCTGGTGATGTTTTGGATTTAGGCCTTAAGTATGAGATTATTAAGAAACTAGGCAATACTATTAGTTTTGGAGAGGAAAAATTAGGCATCGGTCGAGAAAACGCTCGTTTATATTTAAAAGGAAATAAAAAGACTTTGAATGATATAAAGAAAGAGGTTTTAAAGAAAGTTAAAGAAGAAAGAAATCAAAAAGACTAAGAACCAAAAAATCAAAATGTTTTTTGCTTTTAAGTTTATTAGTTTATAAGTTAATATAATGTTTGATGTTCGGAAAATAGCTCACAATACTATTATTCAAATTATCGGTAAAGGCGCCAATGTTCTCATTGGCGTTCTTGCTATTTCATATTTAACTAGATATTTAAGTCCTTCTGGTTTTGGACAATATATAACGGTTTTAACATTTCTGCAAATCTTCGGAATATTTTTGGATTTTGGTTTATACATTGTTTTATTAAGAGAAATTTCTCGGCCAAATGTAGACCTGCCTACGCATAGCTTCGGCAAGGCAAGTCGGAATTTTATTTTTTCTAATGTCATTACTTTAAGAATTGTTTCGGGAATTGCTTTTTTTATTGTTGCTCCAATGATAGCTTTATTTTTTCCTTATCCAGGAATTGTTAAATGGGGGATTGCCTTAACTTCACTGGCTTTCTTTTTTAATAGCATGATTCAGGTTTATTCGGCTATCTTTCAGAAAGAAATGAAGATGGCTAAGGTGGTCATAGCAGAAGCAATCGGAAAAATTTTCTTTTTAAGTTTAATAATTCTATTTATATTTTGGCAAGGCAATCTTTTATTGATATTAATGGCCAATAACATAAATTCAATAATCTTTTTTGTAATTTTAGCGTTATTAGCTAGAAAATATGTTCGTTATCGTTGGACCATAGATTTAAAATACTGGGTTCATTTTTTAAGTCTGGCCTGGCCAATTGCGATTACTACGATTTTAAATTTAATTTATTTTAAGGCCGATACTTTAATTTTATCGGTTTTTCAACCAGCAGCGCATGTGGGTTATTATGGAGCGCCTTATAAAATTTTAGAGGTAATTACCACTTTACCACATTTGATTTTAGGTCTAGTTTTGCCGGTTTTTACTTTTTATTGGATAAAAAGAGATAAAGAAAATTTTAAAAAGACCTTTCAGAAAATTTTTGATTTGTTTGTTGTTTTGACTTTTTTGATGATTGTTTTATTTATAGCTGAAGCCAAAGGAATAATAAATTTTATTGCTGGTCCAGAATACCCAGTTTCAGTTGGTATTCTAAGGATTTTGATTTGGCCAACGGCTTTAATTTTTTTCAGCACTTTATTTAATTATGGGATTATTGCCGTAGAAAAACAAAAGCAGACCATTAAATATTTTTTAATTACAGCCTTAATTGCTTTAATAGGGTATTTAATATTTATTCCGCGTTATTCTTATTATGGTGCGGCTTATATGACTTTAATGGCAGAATTATTAATGGTAGTATTTGCCTATTATCTTTTACAAAAGTATTCGCAGTGGAAAATAAATTTTAAAGTTTTAATTAAGGTTTTAATTATTTCGGCCTTATCTTATTTTTTATTAGATGTTTTAAAGCTTAATTTTATAGTAGAATTAATGATAGGCGGAGGAACCTATTTTGTTTTATTAGTTTGGTTTAAGGTTTTGAGTAAGGATTTGATGAAGGATGTTTTGAATTTTCGAGGTTGATTATTAATTATCAATTACCAATTTGAAATTTTCATTTAATGAACAATATAACAATAACCAATAATCAGCACATCTACTCAACCGTTCTTAATAGAAGGATATATTGATTACTGAATTATTGAAAATTAAATGTAAATTGAAAATTGAACATTGTAAATTTAAATATACCTATAAATTAAGTCAATCCCTTTTTAAACAAAGCATTATTAA
>CAZAOE010000017.1:0-25453 GCA_964486685.1 uncultured Gammaproteobacteria bacterium | reverse complement strand
TGGTGGACCTGAAGAGATTCGAACTCTTGACCCCCTGCTTGCAAAGCAGGTGCTCTAGCCAACTGAGCTACAGGCCCAATATAAATAAATTTCAAATAACAAATAATAAATAACAAACAAATATCAAATAACAAAATAAATGGCTGTGCCATCCGTAGCTCTGCTTCGAAAAGCGCGTGCCTCTCGGCTACGCTCGAGGCATTCGACTCCAATTATCAAAGCAATTTTGTCCTTCGACTCCTAATTACATTCGTCGCTCTCACTCGAGCCTGAGCGGCGAGGCCGTCAGGCCTCAGAGCCGAATGGCAGGACACTCGCCTCGTCTTTTAAAAAGAACGGTTGAGATTCTGAATTTATGAAGAATCGAAACCACGAGCGAGGACGAACAAAGTGAGGACGAATCGAGTGGTGGGCCCTATAGGAGTCGAACCTATGACCTCCTCGGTGTAAACGAGGCGCTCTAACCAACTGAGCCAAGGACCCGCACGAATGCAAATAACAAATTACAAATGTCAAATTACAAATTCTAAATTACTGTGCCATTCGTAGCATTGGCGAAAAATGGTGTCGAAGGAGGGAGTTGAACCCTCACCCTCGTAATGAGGACAAGCCCCTCAAGCTTGCGTGTCTACCAATTCCACCACTCCGACCAAACTAAAAAATAATTTTATTCTAAATTTGTCTTAAGGCGTCTACCAACTAGCCCTGCATATGAACGAAGTCCCGTAGGACGGGACGGAGTAAATTGTGCAGGCTTCCGTCTTACCTTGCCGAAGTCCTGAGTTTAACGAAGGACAAAGGCAGGCACTCTGACCGATAGCCAATCATTAAAAAACAACTTTTTTTAATCTTTTTTTATAATTTTTAAGATAATACAATTTTGCTTTATTGGCTTTTACCTTCCCAACTAACTCTATTTTTTCTATCAACGGCGAATTTAAAGGAAATATTTTTTCAACTCCAATACCTCCCGATTCTTTTCTGACCGTAATTGAAGCCCCAGCTTCTTGACCATGCTTGTGGGCCAAAACAATACCCTCGAAAATCTGAATTCTCTCTTTTTCTTCACCTTTGGTGTTTTTTTCCTTAATTTTTTGGTAAACCTTAATAATTTGCCCAGGCCGAATATCTTTAAAATTAGCCTTTAAATCTTTTTTATCAGATTGCTTTTTAACAACTTTTTTGACTTTTTGCTTTTTCGTTTTTTCGTTCTTAAGTTCTTTGGTTTCTTTGTCCATAAGATTAAAATTTTACCCTGTTAAATAAGATTTAAGCCTGTTCTTAATAAACATCTTGCCATGATAAGTTTTTAAATATTTTTCTCTATGAGTTGCATCTTGTTGATTTAGACATACTTCATAGTAGATTAATTTTAATGGTCTTCTATTTTTTGTAGAAGATACTTTACCATCACAATGTTGCTTAAATCTTAATTTTAAATTATTAGTATACCCCGTATAAAACTTTTTATCTTTTTCTGATTGTAATACATAAGTATAATACATATCTTTCAAAAAAATTTAAAATTATTTAACAGGGTGAATTTATTATAAGTATTTAGAATACTAACTAAAAAACACCCTAAAGTCAAGAGTTTTGCTTGTTTAAAGCTAAAATTAAAACTATAATAAAAAAGTAAATAACTTTATATATAAGGAGTTAGCTGAAATAATAAAAACATGCAATTAAAAAACAATAAAATAGTAATAATTATAATTATTCTTTTTGTTGGCGCGGGGATTTATTTTTGGCAATACTTCCAATTTAAGTATTCCGACAAAAAAAATGAAATAAATTATACTGAAAATAATTCCAAAGAAGAAAAAGTAAAACAACTGTCGCCGAATAAAAATTCAGAATCAGAAAATAATGAACTAAACAATGAAAAAAAACAATTACTCTCACTTGATCCTAATAGCATAGAGTGTAAAGAAAAGCCCATTACAAAAATTAGCGCCATCGGAGGAAATTATACTATCTATCCAATTGCGGACATATATAAAACTTCAGCTGATGATTTCCATAATATCGCTGGGCTATTTACCGCCGCTGCCTGCAGTGAAGAAAGATTAAAAGAACTTTTTGGACTAAAAAAATTTATTGATGTTGCAATTTTTACCGAAAATCAAAATGACGAACTTATTAACTATCTAAAAGAAAACGGATTTATGTGTCACGATAAAAAAAACCGTGGATAATAAATGTAGACGTTGGTATAATGAAGGAGTTGTTCCTCTTGAAATTATGGTTGGTTTAAGACAGTGGTCTGAGATGATTTATGGATCAGATTGCACTCATTGTGGTTAAAAAACATTTATTGACAATATTTTAAAAAACAATAAACACAAATTATGAAAAAAACAATTTACTTATTTATTTTAGGAATGGTTATTTTAAATACAAGCTTAGCTTATGCTGTCCCACCTCCCTGTAGTGAAGAAACGTTGTTAAATAGTTCTGAATTTGCAATTGAAGGATATGTGATGAACATAGAATGTGGTAACTCCTTTGATTCTGGAGTTTATAAATCGGATAAAGAAGATTTTAAGCCTGAATTAGTAGCAAAATGTGTAGCTGATATTGTAGTAACCAAAAATTTAAAAGGAGAATATAATCATGGAGATACAGTAAAAATTTCTTTCACAAAATTAATAAGAAGACCCGAAGCAGATGGCATTCAAATATTTAAAATTCCCGGAGCGCCAAAGAAAGACTTTAAATTAAAAACCAAAATTAGATACTACGACTCAGATACCTGCCCCTATTCAAATTCTCAAGAATTAGAAGCTGATTTTAATGAAATAGAAAAAATATTACAAACAGAAAAATTATTACCAGAAAAAAAAGGAAATAATTACTTATATTACACAATTCCTTTAGGGGCTATTGCTTTTCTTATTATAATTTATAGATTATTAAAAATTAAAAAATAAATATGGCCAATAAGAGAATTTCAGCTATAATCCTTGAAACGAAAAAAATACCGTGAACATAAAAAAACATTTATTGATAATATTTTTTTAAAAACATAATATAGATAAAACAATTAATAATGGAGGACATGATGTCTAGTATAACAATTATCAAGAAACCAAAAATCACAAATTTAAAGAAGGGCATCCCAGATGAAGTACTGGAAGAAATAGTTGGTTTAGATATTAATTTAGGTCATAATATTGGCGCAATAAGTATCGGATTTGACTTTAATCTTTCCAATGATATTTTTAAAAACCACAATGCTTGGGCAGTCTCAATCAATTCATTTTATCATCATGCTCTAATAGTATGTCCGGAAAAAACTAAATTAGCTGAATGGTTTAAAAAACAATTTCCAGGCTACCCTAAAATCCCTTATTCTAATATGGTAATCCTAATCAGTAAAGATTGTTGCAAATATAATGCTTAAATTTAAAATTATTTAAAAAACCTCGTGCCTATACACGAGGTTTTGTTATTGAAAATTACTTTTTTATTCTTTGAAAATAGATGACTGGAAAAAATCTTCAGGGACTTCAATGATGACACATTTTGTGTCCCCAACAAAATCTTTTACTTGATATTTTCCCGTCCAAACATTTCCTTGCTTTTTTTCAAAAGAGTAGCCAATGACCTCTTTTTGGTCATTATATTCTTTATTAAAGCTGAGAAATTTAGAATCAATCATTACATCCAAAATTATTGATTCTCTATAAACTGTGTTTCCTAAAAATCCCGCTGTCCATTCCTTGATTTCTCCCTTCATTAATTTAGATCTGCTCTCTGGATCTGGATATATATATCCAAAGAAAAAAGTAGGGAGTTGACCTTTAAAAATTTTGGATTCGTCACCATCAAAACCTTTTTCATTAACCAATACTGATCCTTTTTGAAAAAACACACCCTGAATCAAATAAAATTTTGGTTTTGAATTTGACTCATTGGCTGGTCTAAAAAAACCCTCTACTCTTTTTTCAAAAAACTTATTAGCAAGCTCTCTGACTTCTTGAAAAAAAAGTTTTTTCTCAAAACTACATTCTACAACTGGAAAATCTTGAATCCGATCTCCCTTGCTATCTAATTTATCAACCAACCACCAGGGACTATCCTTTTTTTCTTCAATTTTCTTAAGAACAAAAACGATTGACCCATCTTTAATTAACCAATACTCTTTTGGTTTAATTTCTGACATTTTGTCCTCCAACTTATTTGATTTTTTCCTTATCTTAACTTATCACAAAAAACTTTTTTGTCAAATAAAAAAAAGCTTACCAACAAATTTAGGTAAGCTTCATATAAATTTAAGATAGTGCCTGAATTAATGGCTTAACTTCTTCTGGGCACCTCCAATCAACGTTTTTCTTTGCCAGAGAAAAATCAAAAGAATAAGGACAATGAATATCTCCACTATCATCTTTGTCTCTGTTCTGGTGAGACGCCTTACATCTTTGTCCATGTCCTCCGGTGTTAAAAGGGCAATTCACTGGCCTGACTACAATATCGCCTGAAGGATCTTGCGTGGCCAGGATTTCAACAGACATAGGTTCGTCTAAAATACCCATTCCTTTGGGGCCATTGCCACAACAGTCAATTTTAATTTTTGGCATTTTATGCCTCCTAAATTATTATTTTCTTTACCTTAGCTTATCACAAAAAACTTTTTTGTCAAATAAAAAACCCCACTTAAATGAGATTATTTTAAAATTCCCAATCCCCTACAACCTACAAGCTACAAGCTACTTACCTAATTCTTTACAAATCTTCTGCGCCAATTCTAAATCTTCTAACGTATTCACTCCCATAAACTCAAAACCATCTTCAATAACCAAAGAATTTATTTTTAAACCTTGTTCGCTTGCTAATTTTATTAAATCAGTTAGATAATATTCAGCTTGTTGGTTTTGCTTATTTAATTTTTTTAAATTCTCCCACAGCCATTGGTCTTGAACACAATAAATTGCTGGATTTAACTCTCTAATTTTTTTCTCTTCTTCGCTGGCATCTTTAAATTCTACTATTTTAATCACTTCCTCTTGTTGGTCTCTAATGATTCTACCAAAATGATAATAGGATTGATAATTATCTTTAAAATTTGAAATTTTAAAAGTCAGCATACTTAAAGCTGATTCTTCTTGCTGGTGTAAATTAATAATTTTCTGAATTGTCTGTGCAGAAATAAACGGCACGTCGCCATATAAAATTAAGTGGTCTTTAAATTTTCCTTGTAAAAATTTTTGGCATTGCTGTACAGCATGCCCCGTGCCTAATTGTTCTTTCTGCCAAACATAATTATATTTTGAACCCAATAAATTAATTACTTCCTGGCCTTGAAAACCCACTACAATAGAAACCGAATCTGAATATCCGGCTTGTTTTATATTCTCTAATAAATTTTGAATTAAGGTTTGGCTATTTAATTTAATCAAAACTTTGGGATGGTCAGCATTCATTCTGGTTCCCTGACCAGCTGCCAAAACTATAATACTTAAATCAGCCATATTTTTAATCTTGAACCTCGCTAACTAAAAATGCTTGGGCGGTATTTTCATCTATTAATTCTTGTTCATATAATGTTTTAATAGCTTGGGTCATGGTTACCATTCCCGCATCAGCGCTGGTTTGCATAACTGTATTTAATTGCGGAATTTTATTTTCTCTAATAATATTAGCAACTGCCGGAGTATTAATTAATATTTCTCGAGCAGCAATCATCCCGCCACCTTTTTTCGGTAATAATTGTTGAGCAATAATAGCATTTAAAACCATAGAAAATTGCATACGCACCTGGCCTTGCTGATGCGGAGGAAAAACATCTACTATTCTATCCATAACTTGAGCAGCATTAGGAGTATGTAAGGTAGCTAAAACTAAATGTCCGGTTTCCGCTAAAGTCAAAGTTAAGGCAATGCTTTCTAAATCCCTCATTTCTCCGACCATAATTATATCTGGGTCTTGTCTTAAGACATGTTTTAAACCCGAGGCAAAAGTCCGCATATCAGAATCTAATTGTCTTTGAACTATAATGCTTTCGGCCTTAGGAAATAAATATTCAATTGGATCTTCTAAGGTAATTATTACTACATCTTCATTTTGGTTAATATAATTAATCATGGAAGCCAAGGTAGTTGATTTACCACAGCCGGTTGGTCCAGTAACTAAAATTAGGCCAGATTTTTTACTGACCAATCTCTTGGCAATTTCCCCTAAACCAATATCTTCTAAAGTAGGAATTTCTTTGCTGATAATTCGCGTCACTAAAGCAATATTATCTTTTTCCCAAAATAAATTAATTCTAAATCGGCCGACATTTTCTATTTCATAAGAAAAATCTAACTCTTTTTCTTCTTGAAATTTTTTCTTTTGAGCCAAAGTAAGAATACTGTCAATCATTTTTTTTAATTCATCGTTGCCTAAAATAGAAAATTTCTCTAAATGAATTATAGCCAAATTTATTCTTAAAATTGGTTTATGGCCAACAACCAAATGTAAATCTGAGGCCTTTTTTTCTACTGATATTTTTAAAAGTTTATTTATATCCATAAAATTAGTTAAAAGTTAAAAGTATAAAGTTAAAAGTTATTGATATAGTAATTTTACTAGTTATTTAAACTTTACACAACTTAATTTAAAATTGTTTGACTTATTTTTAAAATTGACATAAAATATTTTATTAAATTAAAAAACTTACGGAGGAACAATGAAAAACGCAATAGCTTTAATTATTATAATTGCCATAATAACGGCAATCACCGTTCAACTAAATAAAGACCTTAAAGAGGTGGAAAAAATAAGGGCTGAAGAAATAAAACACTATATTGAATCCGTAAAAAATAATACCTTTTACGGGGAAATTCTAGAAACAGTTTATCTAAGCGTCGAAAGTGAAAAAAATGATCCCGCTTCTAACGCAGTCGCTGGTGCAGGAACGGCTTATTTACTAGGTTTCGGGCCCATAGGAATGATAGCTGGAGCAGCAATAGGGGTTGAGGAAGGCAAAGAAAAAAATCACCCCGAAGAAGAATTGTATTTAATCTGTTTGGAGTCCAGCACACAAGATACTTTTTGTTTTAAAATTCTTGATTATTATCCTTTTCTAAATATTTATCAAGAAATTTTTTATAACAGAAATTTTGACTCCCTTAAAAAAATAAGCGAGGAGGTGCTTTCACTCCCTGACAGCATACGACAAATCAAAATTCCCTCTTCACAGCAACTCCCTACCCGCTGTGAAATCATTGCTGGATTCCTTTATCTAGGCAAGGAAAAAATTCCTTACTTAGAATAAAAAATAATAATATAAAAGTAATTAATGCCGGATTTTATTTCGGCATTTTTTTATTCAAAACTTAAAATTAATAATGAATATATACCCATTATCCTTTCTTTTTATCAATCAAAAATTTAACAATAGAAACTGTTGATTTATGTTTTTGGGGTGGATACCAGTCCTGAAATTTTATTAAAGGGTATTTCTGATGCTTATTAAAAATATATTTTTCATTTTTATTCCAGTTAGCAATCACTTTTTTGGGGTTAGAAAAATCTATTTTTTGTTCATAATCAATCAAGGCCCGATTTAAATACAAAAAGCCCTTGGGATATTTTTTAGAAATCCGTAAAGTAAACTCCCAGTCCTCCCAAAAATCCATTTTTTCATCCCAATTGCCAATTTTTTTAATAACGTCTTTTTTGTGTACTAAAGTGTTGGTGTCAATTAAAATTTTACGTTGCCAAAGTCGTTTTAAATCAAAATATTTACCATGATTGGTTATTTCATCTCGCAAAACTTTTTCTTGACCATTTTTCTCAATTATTTTTAAACGATAATTTTTCTTAGCAAAAATAATAACTTTATTAGGAAATTTTTAAAGGCATTTAAATAAGATTCTAAAAAATCCTTATGCCATTCATTGTCACTGTCTAAATAAGCAATATATTTGCCTTGGGCCTTTTTTAAAGCATAATTACGGGCATGGGAAACGCCTTGATTTTTCTGTAATTTAAAATATTTAAGCCGAGGATCAGTATATATCTCTATTAATTCCTTGGTTTTATCAGTAGAACAATCATCTATAATTAATAATTCAAAAAAGGGGTAAGTTTGGCTTAAAACTGAATTAATTGCTCGCCATAATAAATGACAGCGGTTATAAGTCGGAATTATGATGGAAAATAGAGGATTTAACATGAAATTAGCTTATTTATAAATAAATTATACAAAAATTTACACTTTTTGACAAGTTTTTCCACAGGTTTATCCACACAACTTATAAAAGTGTGTGGATTTATCCACAAATTGGGGATAAGTTGACAATTTTCTATAAAATTATCAAAATTTAGAAAAAAATTAACTAAAAATCATCTTTTTTTCTTTAAAAATTACCTATTTATAACACAAAATTACTATAAAAGTCAATTTTTTTGACAAAACCCTTAAAAAATTACATCTTTTATCCCTATTTATCCCCAAAATTATCCCCAATCTTGCAAATAAAGTTTAATAAATTGTTCCACGTGCCTGCCTGTCGGTAGACAGGGAACAATTTATCATAAAAAGCTTTAAATAAGCTATAAAACCCTAATTTAAAATTCAAAATTGTTAATTAAAAATTGAATTATGGTACCCTCGCTAGGAATCGAACCTAGAGCTTATCCTTAGGACGGATTTGTTTTATCCATTAAACTACGAGGGCCAAGCTAAGCTTAGTGATTGGCATAAAATGCCTTAACTAAGCCAAAAACTACTCAAATTGTTCCACGTGCCTGCCTGTCGGTAGACAGGGAACAATTTAAAAATAACAATTTCACTTAGGCAAGTGGAACGATTTTCAAACTATGAAATAAATTACGCTTGGCTACGCCATGAACTTAAGATAAAAAATAATTAGGAATGATTTTAAATATAAATATAATAATATATAGTAGTGAACTACTTATTTCGTTTCACTTCATTCGAGTTCACTACATAAACTATTCGTTAAGTAGTGTCGTAAATAACACTGATGGCAGCGCCATGAACTTGAGGCAAGCGAAGATTGACGAATAGTTCATGGAGCGGGATACGAGAATTGAACTCGTGTTTATAGCTTGGGAAGCTAGCGTATTACCACTATACTAATCCCGCAAAATTAATCTTCAATTTTCAACTATCAATTTTAAATCAATTTTAAATTTTAAATTTAAATAGCATTAAACCCAATATTTAAGCCAAAAGGTGGGCTAATTGTTCCACGTGGAACAATTTAAAACTATTTAATTTTATTTAAATCTCCATTTAAAACAATAGGTTTTAAATCAATAATTTCGTCTATATAATGCATTTGTTGACTTTTTACTGGGATTGGATTATATAAATATATTTTCTTATCCATAACATAAG
Source organism: uncultured Gammaproteobacteria bacterium (assembly GCA_964486685.1). Lineage (GTDB taxonomy): Bacteria > Patescibacteriota > Patescibacteriia > UBA1558 > S5-K13 > JAIOTH01. Next base: position 16,098 of record CAZAOE010000017.1, on the reverse strand, counting down.
CAAAGCCCATTTCCATCAAAGAGCTCCCACCAATATATCCTTCAATACCTTTTTTAGACAGATTAAGAACTAAAATCACATCAGAATCTTTAATTAAATTCCAATATCTTTTAATAAGATCAGTGTCTGTTGATTTTCTAATATTAATATCACCAATATCTTTTTTCTCTTTTATATATTCTTCATAAGAATATTCTCCATTCATTATCTTTCTAACAAAATAAGGAATATTAACCTGATGATCATTGCTTTCTAATTTTTCTTTAATTTTAATTATTTCCGGAGTAAAGTTAATACTCCCACAGATTGTAATTTTCATATTTTTTATAATTAAAATCCTTTATTTAAGCCAAAAAGTAGACTAATTGTTCCACGTGGAACATTCTTTACCCCCTATTATAAAAATATATAATACCTTCACTACGGCGAAGGCAGGTGGAACAATTTATAAGCCATAGTTATACTTGTCTTTCCATGGAATATTACCTCTTTTAAATTCTTCTTTTAATCTAAGTTTAACTATCTTTAAAAAAGGAATTAGTTCTGGAAAAACTTTTACAAAATCATCTGCATACATAGGTATAAATTCTGGTCTATCATAAAATTTATAACCCAGTTCTGCTAAAAAAGTAAGGGCTTCTATTTTGTCTAAAGCCCTAACAAATCTTGCTTCTCTTGTCTTGTTTTCCTGATATTCTTGCCATAAATCTTTTATTTTACGACTCTTTGGAAAAAAATTTTTAAACTTATTTATAGCATTAGCTTCTAATTGATATTTTTCTTCTTTTGTCACTTTCTTGTCTTTAATTAAAATCATATCTACATCTCCAATAAGGGCCTCTGCGATATCGTGAATAATAGCTATTTTTAAAGCTTTTTCCATATTAATATCTAAATTCAGCTCATCTGCTATTAAAAAAACCATTAAAGACAGCTGCCAAGAATGTGCTGCACTAGATTCTTTTGGTATTTTAGAAACCTCGCTATATCTATAAGTAAATTTTAATTTTCCAGAAATAGCCAAAAAATTTACTATTTTTTCCATATTTTTATAATTTAAAACTCTTTATCTAAGCTTAAAAGTGACTAAATTGTTCCACGTGGAACATTATTTCCTTAAATTATCTAAATATTCTTGAACATCTAAAGCGGCCATACAGCCGGCTCCAGCCGAAACAATAGCTTGTTGATACTTAAGATCCATAACATCTCCACAGGCAAAAACGCCATTTTGAGAAGTTTTAGTACTTCCTGGCTCTACTTTAATATATCCTTTTTCTGTTAAATCTAATTTATCCTTAAATAGTGTTGTATTGGGCATATGGCCAATAGCTAAAAATACGCCGTCAATTTCGACTTCTTCAGTTTTGTTAGTTTGATTATTAAATAATTCCACTTTTTCTAGCTTATTTTGCCCTAAAAAACGTTTAATTTCAGTAAAATTTAAAATTTCTATATTTTTATTCTTAATTACTTGCTCCACGCGAATTTTTTCACCCTTTAACTCTTTGCTTCTGTTAATAATTTTTACTTGATCCGTAAATTTACTTAAAAACAAAGCATCTACTATAGCGGTATTTCCTGAACCAACTACCATTACTTTTTTATTTTTAAATAGAGCGCCGTCGCAAGTTGCACAAACAGCAACCCCTTTTCCCCAAAACTTATCCTCACCTTCTATATTTAATTTTCTCGGGTTTGTGCCCGTAGATACTATTAAAACCTGGGTTTGATATTCTTGTTTTTCGGTTTGAATCTTAATCTCCTTGTTTTGGATATCCACATTTTTTGCGACGGCGCTTTCAATCCGACAGCCATATTTCCGGGCCTGTTCTTTAATTTTCATCATTAAATCAAAACCCTGAATTCCTTCTGGAAATCCTGGATAATTTTCTACAACCGTGGTGGTGGTTAACCAACCGCCTGGTCGAGGACCTTCAATTATTAAAGGATTAAAGCCTGCTCGAGCTAAATATATTCCGGCAGTTAATCCTGCTGGCCCTGATCCTAAAATAATTATATTTTCTTTGCTCATATATATAATATTAATTTTTAATTTTGAAAACGAATGCCCTCGACTTCGCTTCCTTCGATAAACTCAGGATCTTCGACGGGACACTCGATTCTTATTCTGAACAAAATCGGTTGAAGTGAAGTGAAACGAAACGAAAACCATCTCTCGACCCCGAAGGTCTCGAGACCGAGGGACGAGCGAGGACGAACAAAGTAAGGACGAGTCGAAAATAAAACATTTGCCCCTCGATTCGTCGCCATGCTCCTCACTCGGGACATTCAACTCATTTAAAGAGAGTGGTTGTAGTTTCGAGTTTACGAAAGACGAAAACCATGAGCGAATTTCAAACAAAGTTTGAAATGAGTCGAATGGTGGACCTAAAGAGATTCGAACTCTTGACCTCTTGCATGCCATGCAAGCGCTCTAACCAGCTGAGCTATAGGCCCAAAGGACAATTTTGAATAACGAATTACGAATTTCAATTAAATTCTAAATTTTTAATTTCGAAATTGAATCATTCGAAATTCACTCAAAATTCAAAATTTAGAATTTAAAATTATGTATTTACATTATAACATTTTCTAAATTATATCAATAGTTTTAAAATAATATTGGGTATATACCCTTAATTAAATTTTTAAATCATAAATAATAATTAATCCTTACTAAACCTTATCCCTGTTTAATTTAAAAATTATATTATATAATGACTTTAGAACTATTAAACTTATATTAAATAAATACTTATTCAAACATTATGTTAAAAGAATTTAAAAAATTTGCCATAAAAGGAAATGTTATGGATATGGCCGTTGGCATCATTATCGGAGCGGCTTTTGGAAAAATCGTCAGTTCCTTTGTTACAGACATTATAATGCCCCCTATTGGAATTTTATTAGGAGGGGTTGATTTTTCCAAGCTAGCGCTTACTCTTAAAAAGGCCAGTGCGTCAACTGAAGCACTCACTCTAAATTATGGTTTATTTATCAATACTATTGTGGACTTTTTAATAATTGCTTTTGCTGTATTTATTCTTGTAAAACAAATAAATAAATTAAAAAATAAAGAGGAAAAAAAGTCAGTTGAGCTGCCTGAAGAAATTATTTTATTAAAAGAAATCCGGGACGCTCTTAAAAATAAATCTAATTGACTTAATTAAAAAACTAATTAATAAAATAAAAAACTATGACAAACATTCAAATTTTACAAATCATCAGCATCATCTATCTATTATTAGGACTAGGGATGCTAATTAATCCTAAATATCATTCCAAAGTATTCAAAAATTTAATTGACAACGAATCAAACACCTATCTTCTTGGATTTATAGGACTAATTGTTGGCTATCTTTTAGTAACTTTTACCGGAAATACAACGGGGTGGTTTATAATTATTCCTATTTTTGGATGGGCTGGAATTATTAAAAGTGTTCTTTTTTTCTTAGCGCCAAATTTTCTAATGAATTTTACTAAAATGTTTACTAAGAAAAAAGAGTATTTAATGTTTATTGGTGTATTCATAACTATTTTTGGAGCTATTCTAGGTTATCTTAGTTTTTTTGTATTATAGATTTAAAAACTAATACAAAATTATTCAAAATAAATTTAAAAAGCCCGAAAATTATATTCAGGCTTTTTTGTACTCTACAAAAAATTAATCCTCCTCTTCCTTCTCCCTACAATTAGCATTAAGGCAGGTGAATATTTCTACTTCACCTTTTGCATTGTCGTTGGTTGGTAGAAGAGCTTCTGGAGTATTATTAAAAACACATAAGACATTTACACAAGAATAGCAGGGAAATTGTGAAAACTCAACTTTACATTCTCGAGCAAATCTTTTCACAGCTTCTTTTGCTTTTTCTCTGTTCCCAACATATCCTACATGAATGACAACATCTCCGTTGTTATTGAGCACTCCCCACGTAACATCAACAGAAAGCTTTTCTATTATAGAAAGCTTCCTTTTATTTTTGGTAAAATTATTAAGGGGGATGGTGAATATGAATTCTTCTTTTTCTTTTTTGTTACACATTGATTCTCCTATTTATTTTTTTAGTTAAAAACAATATTACGCCCATAATCAAAAAGGGTATAGGCATGCTGGCTAAAAAATTTTGTATAGGAATACTTTTAATAACAAAATTATCTATTATCCAAAATATACCAACCATTATAAAACAAAATCCTGCAAATCTACACAACCTATCCTTTCTGATTTTTTGTGACCAAGCCAGAAAAAAACAAAGCCACATCATAACTTCTATTAATATAAAAACCAAAGCGCCTTTTAAGATAAATATCTTTAAAAACAAAGAAAAAACGATTGACAAGTTAAAGATGATAAATAATAACATATATCCTCCATATATTTTCTATTTTAAAATAAAAGTAGCAGAGTTTAAAAAAAATGTCAAAATTAAAAAGCCCCTGGTTTAACCTGAGGGCTTTTTCAATTTTCCATAAAAATTATTTATAGTTGCTACTATCACTTTCACAATTCCTAAAACAAAAAACAAAGCAGCAATTAAAAAATTTTTATACTCTCCTATATGCCCAAAATTCTGAGCATATTTAAAAGTCGCATAGATAAAAAAACTATTTGCGAGCAAAAAAATTCCTACCATCGCTAAAAAAGAATTTTTATCTTCCTCTTTTTTACATTGATAATAAACCCAGGATACACCCAAAAGAATAACAATCTCTAAAATAATCAATGCGCTATTAGAAAGCCAGATAGAATATCCTAGTCCTATCAGAAAAAATATTTCTGAAACTATAAAAACCACTAACATACGTTGTCCTCCTAAATAATTATTTTATTCTCTTAGCAACTTAGCTAATTATCTTTGCTTTGTCAATGATATATACAGTTTTTCTAAAAATTGCTATTATTAAAAAACAAAGGATTAACTAAACTTTTAAAAAAGCTATGCTCAAAAAAATAATTGCCCAATTGGAAAAAGAAATCTCCCAAATATTCCATCAAGAAAATAGTGGGCATGACATCTATCATTTAAAAAGAACCTTGAATTTAGCTCTTAAAATTCAGAAAAAAGAAGGAGGGGATAAATTAATTATTGGTATTGCTGCTTTTCTACACGACATTCATCGCATCATTCAAAAAGAAACCGGACATTATTGTAGCGCCGAACAATCATTGCCTCGAATTAAAAAATTACTTAATAAAATCAAACTGTCAGAAGAACAAAAAAAGAAAATATTACACTGTATTAAATTTCATGAAGAATACAATTTTTCCAAGCAAGGAAAAAAAATTAAAAATTTAGAAACTTTAATCCTCCAGGACGCTGATAATTTAGATGCTCTGGGAGTAATTGGTATTGCTAGAGCATTTTCTTATGGGGGAACCCATAAAATACCAATGTGGATACCCGAAATTCCTCTTGAAAAAAATATATATGATGTAACTAAAAATGATCCCTCGGAGATACATCACTTCTACAACAAATTGCTAAAACTTTATAATAACATGAACACTAAAACTGGAAAAAAACTTGCTAAAGAGAGGCATGAATTTATAAAAGAATATTTAAAAAGATTTTTTAAAGAATGGAGTGGCAAATAATATCAAATAATAAATAATAATATAAAAAAACTATGCTCAAAAAAATCATTCAAATTTTATTAATTTTAATTCTGCTTAGTATTCTAACACTAATATTTATTTTTGTTTTTAATCCTGGTGATTTAAGAACAAAAATTATTAGTCGTGGTATAAATAGTTTTTTAGAAAATACTTTGGACAATTATACTCCCTTAGAAAGTAATTCTTCAACTGAACAAATTAAAACTGATCATCCTTTATTAAATGATGAGCAAGAAAAAACTTTAGAAAGCTATGGTGTTGATGTTAGTCAATTACCAACTGAAATCAGTGAAGCCATGCAAACTTGCTTTGTGGAAAAACTAGGAACTACAAGGGCAGAAGAATTAGTAAATGGAGCTACGCCCGGACCTTTAGATATTTTTAAGGCCAAAGATTGCTTAAATAAATAAAAATATGGAAAAAGAACATCAAATAAAAAAAGAAATTATTCGTATTGGCAAATATTTAAATGAAATCATAACTATTAAAGATTCCGCTGGTAATTTAATTCATAAAATTACCAAACCCTTGATGATAGAACTTTATCCACGGGATATTATCCAAATTGTAGTTGGCGCCACCTTATTAGCTATCCCCGTAACCTTCACCGAAGAAACCTGGAAATTGGGAGAGGGCCTGCCCTTAATAAATGTCTTGATTATCGCTTTAATTTCAATTTTGTTTATTGCTCTATTTGTTTATTATAATTATTACCGCCAACATCTTAAATCCCATTACTTAGAATTTTTAAAAAGAATTATTTCTACCTATTTAATTTCTTTTATTGTAGTCGGTATAATTCTATTGCTAATTAATAAAGCTCCTCTAGATAACAATTGGCTAATTACCTTAAAAAGAATTATTATTATCAGTTTTCCGGCCTCTATGAGCGCTGCTGTGGCAGATATTATAAAATAAAAAAATCTGAAAAAGAATTTAAAGCAGAATATTTAAAATATAAAAACAAAACTCCGTGTTGGATTTAAAAAACAATTAATAAAATATATGAATCTACAAATAATCATCTCTTTTGTCATCTTTATATTTTTTCTTATCTTTATAATTAGTAAATTTAAATCTTCTGATCAAGAATATGGTCAAGAATTAAAAAATCAAAAAGAATCCGACCCCGCCCCAACAACTGAAGCCGACCCTAAAAATAAAAAAATAATTATAGCCGCTCTTTTAGGAATTTTAGTGCTGGCTGGTGGAGCGGTTTATATGTTTTTTAAAAACAGAAATACCGCTGCCGGAGCCGGCGACAATTCAAGTTATTTCCCTTTTTGGTTAGTGGCTTTAATTCCTATTTTCGCTCAAAAGAAAAAGAAATGGGCTAACTTGAACAAAAAAGAAAAAAAGACAAATATATTTTAATAATTGTCATTGTTTTATTAATCCTTTTAGGAATGCTTGGATTCTTTTTAATGAGATAAATCAATTTTTTATATAAAATAAAAAAACCGCTTGATTAATTTTAAGCAGTTTTTTTATTTTATTTACTCGCAAACACTCCAAATATATTCAAACATCGCTCTTTGGATATCAGCTATCTCTTTACTTTCTATTAATACTGCTACATAATCTTTTATAAAAGAAAAAAAGGCTATTTTACTGCCAAAAATAACCATATTTCCATGATATTTAAATTCTTGAGAAATAAATTTCACTTGTCGAAGCTCTCTTTTACCTAATTCTTTACGTTTTTCAGCGACTGTAGTGTCTCTCAAAATAACCCGGGCTAATATTTTAGATTTGATTCTTTTCTGAACGAACTCTAAATGATAATCGCCCATAGATTTTAGTAAATCATCAGCTGACCCAAAAGACAATAATTCCGAGTTATTATCTTCTAAAATTTCCTTAAAAATATTTTTCATTCCCTCTACGCTCTGATAAAAACGAACACTGGGCCTGTCTCTAGCCGAAGCATAAAGAGCGTTAAGTTGTGGCACAACGCTCTTCAAAACATCCGCTTTTTGTTGAGCTAATTTAAAAATCCTTTTTGGCTCATCTACGCTGAAATATCTTACTCCTTTTTTGGAAAAACTATTAACAATTCCCTTTCTAATTAAAAAATCTAAAAGATCATAACAAGAGGAGCGAGCCAGACCAGATTTACTGGCAATATTATTAACCGTTGCCGAACCCAGCTCTAAAACGGCTAAATAAATTTTAGCTTGTTTTTTATTTAATCCAAATTGTTCTAAAGCTTTAACTAAATGCATATATACAAATATAAAATACTAATATACAAATTACGAATCAAATACTAATAATACGAATGGATTAGTATAATTAGTATTCATCCTGTTAAATTATTGCTTTGCAATAGTATTTAACAGGATAAATTAGTATATTGGCATCGGAAACATTAGTATGTCGACATTTTCGACAACTTTCTTATACCCTAAATATAGCTTATTTAAAGGAATTTGTCAATTATTTGTATTAGTCCACCTCATTCTGGACAATTGATTAGTATTTATTAAGTAATCCACAGGGGATTGTAGATTTAACGACCAATGTGGTCTTTTAGTATTATACCATATCAACCAATCCATTAATTTAACATTAAATTTTTTTGTATCTTCTAATAATACTGATTTTTGATCTACAAATTCTTCTTGGATAGTTCTGTTATACTTTTCAATATGTCCATTCTTAGTAGGTTGTCCTTTGTAATTCCAATAATGAACTATATTTCGTTGTTTTAAATAATCTTGAAAATATTTATGAAATTCAGAACCATTATCTGTTTGTACTCTTTTAATTTGATATGGAAATACTCGCTCTAATTTTTGAAAGAAGTCTTTAGTACTGATACTATTATGATTCTGATAAACATGAGCAAAGGTAAATCTAGTATGTACATCAATAGCTGTAATAATATATCTTTTAATACCATAATCAAATCTAACTATAGTATCTACTTCAATTAAATCACCTACTTCATTGACCTTAAATTCTTTTGGTTTATGTAGCTTTTTAGACCTTTTAACTACTTTTATCTTTCCAAAATGAGATATTTTTTGTCTTTGATGATAGATCTTCTTTTCTTTTATTATTCTTCCAATTGTAGAAGCAGATATATTTTTAATATTATTTTCTTTACAAAGAATATTTAAAAATATTTCAACTTTATCTTTACCCATATTAGGTATTACTTCTAATCTTAATCTTTTAATTTCTTTTAATACCAATGGATGAATCTTTCTTTTGTTTCTCTTTTTCGGTGCTTGTGAACCTGGATTTAAACTAGATAATACATACCCTGATTCCTTATACCTCTTCCACCATTCAAAGAGAGTAGAACGACTAACGTCGTAAGCATCTTTAGTTGCTTGTAATTTATATTTTCTCCAAAACTCCAATATTTTTAATCTTTGTTTTGCTTGTTTAGTAATCATATGATTAGGATAATGTTTTAATCCATAATCATACAATACTTTATTACCTTTTAACCACTTATATTTGTATATCACTTTCATATCTAGACTCTTTTAGAGTCCAGAATGTATGTGAACTTATTCATTATTAATATACCTTTTGTCGAAATTATAGATTTATATATAACATCTGTTATAATAGCTTATTAATTAATAAAATTAAAAAGTAACCAAAAAACTATGAATAAAAAAACTAAAACTCTGTTAGGAATTATTGTGGTATTTCTAATTATTGGCCTAGGAATGCTTTTATTATGGAACAGCTCTAAGCAACAAAATTTAACAGAAAATTATAAATCCGTAACGGAAAAACCGCTCAAACTTAAAATAGGCGGACACAATACAATTGTGGGAGTTATTTTGGAAACAGCTCAAGATAAGGGTTTTTTTAATGAACAAAATTTAGACGTAGAAATTAAAAAAGTAGAAAGTTCCAAAATATCAATGGCTGGATTAGAAAACGGGGACTTAGATATAGTTATTGCTTCTGCGTCGGCCGGAACATTTAACTATTTAGCTAAAGACGAAAACTTAAGAATCGTGGCCGATTCCGGCCGCTTCTCTCCCATTATTATAGTTCGAAAAAATCTTGAAAATTCAATCAACGGCCTAGAGGATTTAAAAAACAAAACCTTTGCCACCCCTCGAGCAGGTAGCTCTTCTCAATATGCCTTTGCCAAAATTCTAGAAACCCTCGGATTATCTCTTAATGACATTGATTCTAAATATCTTGGACAGCAAGAAATTATCGCTGCCTTAGAAACAAATAACTTGGAGGCGGGAATCATTACCGATCCCTATGCAACTCTAGCAATTGATAAGGGGGTCGGAGTAAGGTTAGCCCAAGATCAAATATCTAAAATTTTTCCTAAAGGGCAACAATACGCTATGCTCCTTAGCACTACAGAAACTCTAACAAATAAAAAAGAAGCTACAGAAAGATTCTTTATCGCCTATCAAAAAGCCGCTGAATATTATCAAGCCGCAAAAGATGGCTCTCAGCCCGAAAAAGATGAAGTGGTCAAAATTATTTCCAATTATACTAAAATTGAACCGGAAATAGTCAATAAAATTACCTGGATTAATATAGCAGATAATTTAAAACCGGATATCGCCTACCTGGAAACAGCTCAAGATTGGTATTTTAAAAATGAGCTTTTAGAACAAAAAGTTGATTTAAATGAAAGAATTGACTTTAGCTTCTTACCTTAACTCTTAATAATAGATATGAATAAACCCTGGCCATTAAAAATAAAAAAGATAAAAGGGCTAATTTACCCCCTCGTAAGTATTGTCTTATTATTAATAATTTGGGAAATAGTCATTAAATCGGGACTTATTAAATCTATTTTTTTACCTTCCCCATCAAAAGTCTTTTTATCTTCATTAAAAAATTATCAATATTTGATTAGCAGCCTTTTGATTACTTTAAAACATGTAAGTATAGGTTATTTTATTGGGGCTTCGTTTGCTATCTTTCTAGGAATTTTAATTGGCTGGCATAAAAATGTTGAATTATTAATCAATCCTATATTTTTAATGATCAGTGCTATTCCAGTTGTTACTTTTTTGCCCTTATTCATTTTATGGTTGGGATTAGGGATACTTCCTATAATTTTATGTGCTATTATAGCCGCCTTTTTTCCTACCTTATCAGCTACTATTTCCGGCGTAAAAAAGGTTAATAAAAATTATATTGAAGTAGCTAAAAACTTTAATATTAATGAAAAGAAAATTCTAACAAAAGTAGTACTACCAGCTAGTCTTCCCTATATAACTAATGGTCTAAGATTAGCCATCCAATTAACTTTCTTAATAACTCCAGTAGCAGAAATGATGATGGTTAATACTGGCCTAGGTGGATTCATTTGGAAAAATGCCGACTTGTTCCGAACTGAATTAGTAATTTTAGGACAAATAACTTTAGGAATAACCGGACTAAGTTTATTTAAAATTTTTGATTTAATAGAAAAAAAATGCCTCCTTCCTTGGATGCAAATAAAAAAATAAACACTTAAATAAATGCTTAAAGTAAAAAACATATCTAAAACCTTCTTTAATAAAACTGGAAAAATTCATGTTCTAGATAATATTAATTTTGACTTAAATGGATCTGAATCCCTGGCTATACTAGGTCCCTCTGGTTGTGGTAAATCTACTCTTTTAAAAATAATCAGTGGGCTGGAAAAACCTGATTCCGGAAAAATTATACTCCCCCATAAAAATTATAAAACCCCTATTATCTGGCAAGAGCATCGTCTCTTACCTTGGCAGACAGTAAAACAAAATATTATTTTTGGTTTAGACACAAGTAATATAAAAAGAGCAGAGGTGGAGAAAAAACTTAAAAAATATATTAATTTAATTAAATTAAATGGTTTTGAAGATTATTATCCTTTCCAATTATCTGGCGGAATGAAACAAAGAGTAGCTATTGCTAGGGCAATGATTATTGAACCAGATATTCTTTTAATGGACGAGCCCTTTTCCTCGGTTGATTATCATACAAAGATGATTCTTTTCAAAGAATTAAAAAAAATTCAAAAAATAACAAAATTACCAATCATTTATGTAACTCATGATACTCGAGACGCCATCTCTTTTGCTGATAAAGTGATAGTGCTTTCCTCAAAACCAAGTAAAATTCAAAAGATTATCAATACTGAAAAAATTAAAACCCTCAGCATGCCCCTGGAAAAAGAAATATGGGAATTATTGAATAATTGATAATATAAATTTAAAATAAAAAAACCGCTTGATTAATTTTAAACGGTTTTTATTTTTTTCTAAAAACACTCTTAAAACACTTAAAGGTGTTGACCCTGTTAAACAAGATTTAAATCCAAAAACTGCTTTAATAAATAACTTTTATTTTTTACTAGCCAATGTTTTTATACTAAAATATGGATTTAAATCTTAATTTTATCCTCAATTGAGGATAAAATTGTTTAACAGGGTTGACAAATTCTGTCAGTATGCTATATTAAGTAGTTATTTTGAAAATCCCTATATTTCTGCATCCACGACAAGCATGGGAATTGTCTGCGGAGGCTTGCTTTGGTCACCATTGTAAAATGGTCTACTCAAGTAATCCTCGGGATAGTTTTCTTGGGTGCAGTAATATGGGGACTTTTTATTTAATTACCAATTTTAATTTTCAATCACCAATTTCACCCCCTCTCAATCTCCCCCTTACCAAGGGGGAGAAGTCGAGTGAAACTCGACAGAGGGGGTTGACCTTATTTTAAAAAAGGATTATCATATTTATGTAAGCTAGTATTTTTATACTAGTTTTTTTAAAAAATAAATTAGCAAGTAATTTATAGTTAATAACTACCAACTACAAACTACTTACTACCAACTAAATATATGTTCCAAAATATAGAAGAAATTAAACAAGCCATTCAAGTTATCTGCGAAGAAAAAAATATCTCCGTAGATTCTGTAATTGAAAGTATTGAAGCCGCTTTAGCCGCGGCCTATCGCAAGGACTTTGGTAATAAGCTACAAAATATTCAGATTAAATTTGACTTAGAAACCGGAGGTATTAAGGTCTGGGATGAAAAAATCGTAGTAGAAAACCGGGACTTAGAAGCAGAGGCCGAAGAATATCAAAAAATTAAAGATAGCTTAAAAGAAGACGAAGAAATGCCTGAAAATTTTATTAAATTTAATCCTAAAAACGAAATCATGATTTCTGAAGCCAAAGAAATCAAGAAAAAAGCCAAATTAGAAGATGTTATTAAAATAGATTTAGAAATCCCCACTGATTTCGGAAGGATTGCTGCTCAAACAGCCAAACAAGTTATTATTCAAAGAATTAGAGAAGCTGAAAGAGAAACTATTTTCAACGAATTTAAGAAAAGAGAAGGCGAAGTTATTAATACAATTGTCCAAAGATACGAAGGCCTAAATGTTATTGTTGACTTAAATAAGGCCATAGGAATTATCCCTCCAGAAGAACAGGTCCGTAATGATCGCTATACTCCTGGGACTAGATTAAGGGTCTTAATCTTAAAGGCCGAAGAAACTAATAAGGGTCCAAAAATAATTGTCTCTCGGGCTCATCCAGAAGTAGTTAATAAAATATTTAATTTAGAAGTTCCTGAAATCGCTAGTGGAGTTGTAGAAATTAAAGCCATAGCTCGCGACCCAGGAGCCAGAACAAAAATTGCTGTTCATAGTAAAGAAGAAAATATTGACCCAATTGGTTCTTGTGTTGGTCAAAAGGGCTCCCGTGTTCAAACCATTATTAATGAATTAGGCGGGGAAAAAATAGATATTATTCAATGGGATAAAAACCCGGCTAATTTTATTAAAAATTCTTTATCACCAGCTAAAATAGCCAATATTGAAACAAATAAAAAAGAAAATTCTGCCATCGTACAGGTTGACGAAGACCAAATGTCTTTGGCTATTGGCCGTGGTGGTCAAAATGTAAAATTAGCCGCCAAATTAACTGGTTGGAAAATAGATATTGAAGGAGCTGAAAACTTTTTAGGAGAAAAAAAGGAAGGAACTGAAGAACCAAAGGACAAAGAAACAAAAGATTTACCTCCCAAAGCTTCAGCGCAGGGAGGACCAAAGAACGAAGAAGCTGAAAAAGTTGAAACAGAAAAAAAGAAAAAAGAAAATAAAAAAGATAAAAAACCAAAAAACCGTAAAACTAAAAAATCTAAAACTGCCAAAGATCTCGACCAGGGTGGAGAGGACCAAAGCGGAGAGGACCAAAATGAAGAGGATGAAGAAGAGAAAGAACAAAAGCCGGAAAAACAAAAGGACGAAGGAACTAAAGAAGTTGAAACAGAAAAAAATACAGAAGAAGAGAAAGAAAAATCTAAATAATCAAAATTTAATCATTCCTGCCTTCGCCGAGGCTTCGGCAGGCAGGTAAAATTGAAAATTTAAAATTAATTTAAAACCTATGAGTCAAACAATAATCTTTGCCCTCGGGGCTTCTTTAGTAGCTATTTTTTATAGCTTAATTGTCGGCAGAAGCATTTCTAAAAAAGATGCTGGAGATGAAAAAATTAAAAAAATAGCTCAAGCTATCCATGAAGGAGCCATGGCCTTTCTAAACAAAGAATATAAGGTCTTATTAATTTTTGTGATTATTATTGCTATTTTATTAGGAATTGGTATGGGCGGATGGAAAGCTGGATTGGCCTTTATCACTGGAGCTATCTTTTCGGCCTTAGCTGGTAATATCGGCATGCGCATTGCTACTAAAGCTAATTCTCGCACAGCTGTGGCTTGTAAAAAGGGCATTAATCCTGGTTTAAAAATTGCCTTTTCCTCTGGAACAGTAATGGGCTTAGGTGTAGTCGGTTTTGGACTCCTGGGAATTTCCTTAATGTTTTTAATGGCTGGTAGCGAAATTACCCAAAGCGCTACCAATATTATGTATAGTTTTGGTTTTGGGGCTTCTTTAATTGCTCTTTTCGCCAGAGTAGGTGGGGGTATTTATACTAAAGCCGCTGATGTTGGAGCTGACCTTGTTGGTAAAGTAGAAAAAAGTATTCCAGAAGATGATCCTCGTAATCCAGCTACTATAGCTGATAATGTTGGTGATAATGTTGGTGATGTGGCTGGCATGGGGGCTGACTTGTTTGAATCTTATGTCCAATCAATTATTGCTGCTATGATTATTGGCGCCGCGGCCTTTAAAACCGGAACTGGTATAACTCTGCCCCTACTCTTAGCTGGCGCTGGAATATTTTCTGCTATTTTAGGAACGCTTTTTGTAAAAACTAATAATGAGAAAAAAATTCACGGAGCTTTAAATAGAGGTATTTTTGGAGCTGCTACTTTAATGACTATAATTTCTTATTTCATAATTACTCGAACTGGAAATGATATAAAAATCTTTTATGCTATGTTAATTGGTTTAGCTGGCGGAATCATTATTGGCTTAGCCACAGAATATTTTACTTCTGACCAAAAAAAACCCGTCCAAAGCATTGCTCAAGCCGCCAAAACCGGAGCAGCTACTAATATTATTCAGGGCTTATCTATAGGAATGATATCAACTATTATTCCTGTTTTAGTAATTTCCTTAATTATTATTTTTGCTCATCAATTAATTGGTCTGTATGGAATTGCTATTGCTGCTGTAGGTATGCTTTCTACTTTAGGCATTACTTTAGCCACTGACTCTTACGGTCCAGTAGCTGATAATGCCGCTGGTATTGCCGAAATGGCTGGCATGGGACAAGAAGTCCGTGAAAGAGCTGAAAAATTAGATGCTGTCGGAAACACTACTGCTGCCATTGGTAAAGGTTTTGCTATTGGTTCAGCTGGCTTAACTGCTCTGGCTTTATTTTCCAGCTTTACTCAAATATTAAAACAAAACGGTTTAAGTAGTGTTATTGATGTAACTGAACCAATTGTTATTGTGGGCTTATTTATTGGCGCATTGCTTCCTTTTGTATTTTCAGCTTTAACCATGAGTGCCGTAGGCAAAGCCGCTTTTAAAATGGTAGAAGAAGTCCGCCGCCAATTTAAAGAAATCCCTGGAATCATGGAAGGCACTGCTGAAGCTGACCATGAAAAATGTATTGCTATTTCTACTGATTCAGCTTTAAAAGAAATGATTATTCCTTCTTTATTAGCTATTATAATTCCGGTCTTAGTTGGTCTTTTATTAGGAGTAAGGGCTTTGGGTGGCTTAATTGCTGGTTCTACGGTCTGTGGATTTTTAATGGCTGTATTTATGTCTAATGCCGGCGGGGCCTGGGATAATGCTAAAAAATATATTGAAGCCGGTAATTTAGGTGGCAAGGGCAGTGAAGCCCATAAAGCCGCTGTTACTGGTGATACCGTAGGTGATCCCTTTAAAGACACTTCTGGTCCTTCCTTAAATATATTGATTAAGTTAATTTCCATTGTTTCCTTAATCTTTGTAATGATTTTTATTTAATATAAAACACTTTTATTTTAAAAACCTCGTTAATTAACGAGGTTTTTAATTTCTTAGTATGAAGAAGATGAGATACATAGGTAACACTCTAAATTTACCAAAATCATTAATTT
>CAZAOE010000016.1:0-25857 GCA_964486685.1 uncultured Gammaproteobacteria bacterium | reverse complement strand
TATTGAATTTACTCAGAAATATACAAAAGTGTTACCTATGTGGTCATCTAGTACATACCCTTGACAAGATTTAAAAAAAGGTGTAAGTTGCAATGTTCGAGTTGAGCCGTCGCAAAAATAATAGACGCCCCACTTATTCAAATTCCAAACACCAAATCACAAATAACAAATAAACCCTAAATTCCAAATTCCAAACAGGAACAATAAATAACGATTTAATAATTAATTTATATTATATGAAAGAAAAGCGATTTAATAATTATTTTGATTTAGAAGAGAGAACATTTAAGTTTGCAAGGAATATTTCCAAATTACTTAAAAGTTTGCCAGTTAATATTAGTAATATTGAATATTTTAAGCAACTGATTAGGTCTTCTGCTTCTATCGGGGCAAATTATCTTGAAGCAAATGAGGCGTTAAGTAAAAAAGATTTTTTAATGAGAGTTAAGATTTCCAGAAAGGAAGCTAAAGAATCTGTTTATTGGTTAAAATTAATTATGGAAACTAACACAAAAGATATTAAAGAAAATTTATTGTCTTCCTGTCGAGAAGCAATAGAGTTAAAAAAGATACTTTCTAAAATTATATTAAATTCAGAAGCCAAAGAAGAATAATTAAAATTAATTTGATATTTGAAGTTTGTAATTTATTTGGAATTTGTTATTCGTTATTTGCCTGCCTGTCGGCAGACAGGTAATTTATATATCCCCACACCTATTATTTAAAATAATTGTGGGGAAGAAAATAATAAATAAAATACCTATTTGTGTAAGATAGGTGTGGGGATAAATATATGTGGACAAGATTTTTAATTTTAATGCTTGTTACCTTATTAAACGTATCTTTAGGATTTTTTGTCCTCAAAAAATCCCGAGCCAATATTGCTAAAATCTATTTTTCTTTTATCTGTTTTGCTTCGGCAATGTGGTCTGCGGGTTTGGCATTGGCCTCTGTTATTAGAAAAGAAGATATTTTCTTAATTAATATGAGATTTCTTTATATAGCTGCGACAGCTATTTTTTTATTTTTCTTTTTATTTGCAGTTAATTTTTTATACAAGTATAAGCTAAATATAATTTTAAAATATTTATTTATTTTAGTTTCTGCTGGTATTTTTTATGTAATTATTTCTGGTCAGCTTTTTGAAGGAATTTATGAATACCAGGGCTTTATCTATCAATTAGAAAATAATTCTTTAATTCTAATTTATGGAATTTATTTTATTTTAATTTTATTGATTAGCTATTATATATTATTAAGAAAATTTTTTATATCTCAAGGGGTAAATCGAAAAATATTATCCTGGCTAATTAGCTGGACAGCAATTGCTTTTATTTTGGGAATATTTTTTGCTTGGTATATGACTTGTTTAGGAAAACAATACTTTAATTGGTTTGGCTGTTTAGCAACTATTTTTATGAATTTTTCTATATTTTATTTATGCTTTAAAAAAGTGGAGGAATAAAGATGAAGAAAATACTTTTAATATTTTATGGAGGTACGGGCCTTTCTGATAAGAAAGGAAATTTTAAATTTGTGAAGGAAGAACAAGACGTAAAAGAATGGTTAGGACTTGTTCCAGAATTTTTAATGACCGCAGAGATTAAAACTCACGTTATGACCAGCGACTTTTTAAACAAAAAAAATATTACAGATTTAATTAAAATAATTGAAAAAAACATTAGTAAATTTGACGGAATAGTTATTACTCATCAAGTAAATACTATACCCGCATTATCTAATCAATTATTTTGGCAAATTCAAAATCCCAGCAAGCCAATCGTGATAACTGGCTCTAATTTAATACAAAGAGAGGATAGCATTACTCCAGATTTATCTTTTAAGGCCAATTTAATTAATGCTTTCCAAATTATAAATAGCGATTTAAAAGAAATTAGTGTTATTTATGGAAATAGAGTTATATCTCCTTTAAGAATAAAAAGATCAAAATTACAGGATTTAAATATTTTTAAATCAGTTGGTAAAAAATATTTAGCTAAAATAGATTTTGGTTTATCTTTAGAAAAAACCAACGAACGAAAAGGAAAAATGAAATTTTTTTATAATTTTAATGAGGATTTTATATTTTTTAATAATATTCCGGATGCTATGGTTTTAGAAAAATTGTTAAGCAAAAGTAGTCCAATAAATATTTTTATATTTAGGGCTTTCCCGGATCAAATTATTGAAAAAGATAAATTGATAAAAATTTTTGATTTAGCGTGTAAAAATAAAAAAATGGTAATTTTTTACAGTGAAGTTGGCTTTGGAAAAGATTTTTTAAAACATAATATTATTACAATTAGCAAAATTACCGCTGATTGTTTATCTGCAAAATTGTCTTGGATATTGGGCCAAACCAGAGATAAACATAAAATAGAAGAGCTTTTAAAAGCCAATATTCAAGGAGAGTTTTTAGCTTTTTAAATAGAATAATTTATAAATTAAGAACCCAACAAGCTAATTTAGCTAAGAATAAGAAGCTAATTAGCTAAACAATATGAAAATATACTATTGTGCAAATTTAGACAAAGTATCTGAAAAAAAATGGGAAAAGAGGTATGTTTTAATACATAAGCTTCTTGTTAAGCTTGGCGTGAGTTTAGTTAGCAATATAGAAAAGAAAATATTAAAAGGAGACGCAGAAGCGCGAAAGAGCATTAGTTATGATCAAATTGAAGCTGTAATTATAGAGGGAACACATATTGCATCAGATACAGTTTATATAATTGCCACAGCTTTAGCATATAAAAAGCCAGTATTATATTTAATAGAAAAGGGCCATTCTATACCAGAGCAGTTATTATATATTAGAAATGATAAAAATTTAGGAGAATTTTTCTTTTTAAAATTTTATAAGTCAGATGAAAAAAATATTCAGTCCCTTTTAATTGAATTTTTGGGGTCATTAGAGTCAGGGCACCTGATTAAAGAGAAATTTAATATTAAATTTACTTTGAGGATTTCTTCCAGAATAGAAAGATATTTAAATTGGAAATTTTCCAAAATTAAGAAATCCAAAGCAGAATATCTAAGAGATTTATTATTGGAAACCGCCAAGAATGATAAAAATTATAAGGCGTTTTTGAAAAAGGACCATAGTTTTTAAAGGCGGAAAGTGATAAAAATTACAAAGTATTTTTAAAAAAGAATCACGGCTTTATTGTAGCCGTGATTTTGTATTTAGTGTTAGTTTTTTTGGTTCGTATAAATTTGTAAAGAGCTTAAAATTTATGCTATGATTATATTGTTAATAATTAATAACAAAAACTATGTTTAATAAACGTTTAAAGACGTCGGGGATGATTATTTTAATTATTGTTTTGGCCGTGGCTTTACTTTTTATTTTTTATTATAGTTCTAACGAGGAATTAAATTTTTCGCCTTTACGAAAATTTAGCAATTTAATCAAGAATAAGGTTGGCAATTTAGCTGGCGAGGAAGTAAAAATAGAAAAATTTAAATCTGAACAAGAATTTAAAGAATATTTAGAAGAAAGTGGCAGTAATTCTCAATATGCTATGTATGGTTCAGGAATGAGGAATATGGATGTGATGGAAGATTCTATGATGACGGAAGCAAAGACCCTATCTCCAACAATGGCCATGGATATTGGTGAAGCAAGTGGTATGGGAGCCGGTGAACAAACAGCGGGTAGAGTGTCAGATACAAATGTTCAAGTTTTGAGTATTGATGAACCAGATATTGTGAAAACAGACGGAGAGAATATTTATTATAATCATAGTAGATATTATTATGGTTATAGAGATTTTGGCAGACCCTATGATCAAAGTGCGGAAACTAAAGTTATCAAAGCTTTTCCGCCAGCAGAGTTAGCGGAAATTGCGAAAATTGATCGGGCTGGCGATTTATTTCTTTCAGAAGATACTTTAATTGTATTTTCGGGAAAAAGTATTTATGGTTATGATGTTTCTGATCCTCAAAATCCAAAGGAAAAATGGGAATTAGAATTGGAGGACAATAATTATTTAGTGGAAGCTCGATTATACCAAGGAGAAATATATTTAGTAATGAGAAATATAATTAATGCTTATCATCCTTGTCCTATTAAACCCTTTGTCAATGGAGCTAATAATTTAGAAATTTCTTGTACAGATATTTATTATCCAGGCATACCAGTAGAAACAGATTCTACTTTTATTGCTTTAAAATTTGATTCTCAATCTGGAGAGATAAAAGACCAAACTTCTTTTATTGGCTCATCCAACTCTTCAGTAATTTATATGTCCGAAGAAGCAATTTATATTACTTATTTTTATAATAAAGATAACTTAGAGTTTTTCTCTGGTTTTTTAAGCGAAAAATGCTCTGATTTGGTGCCCAATGGTCTAATTAGCTCATTAAAGTCATTACGGTCTTATGACATCAGTAATCAAGCTAAAATGACGGAAATGCAAGTTTTACTAGAGAAATTTTATAATTCTTTAGACAATGATGAAAGATTAAAAATAGAGAATGAGTTTACTAATAGAATGGATACTTACCATCAAGAGCATATTAGAGAATTAGAAAAAACTGGAATCGTTAAAATTGGCTTAGATAATTTTAAGATAGATGCTAATGGAGAAGTTCCTGGGTATCCTTTAAATCAATTTGCTTTAGATGAATATGAAGGCAATTTAAGAATAGCAGTTACTGTGGGGGAGAGATCAGGATCATTTTATTGGATGGGCGGAGGAGAGAGCTTGAATGATGTTTATGTTTTAGATAAAAATTTAAAAGAGAAGGGCTCAGTTTTAAATTTGGGAGAAACCGAAAGAGTTTATTCAGTTAGATTTGTCGGAGAAATGGCTTACGTGGTTACTTTCCGACAAACAGATCCATTTTATGTTCTAGACCTGTCTAATCCTTCTAATCCAGAATTAAAAGGAGAGTTAAAAATTCCAGGTTATTCATCTTATCTCCATCCTGTTTCTGATGATATTATTTTAGGAATAGGTAAAGAGGGATCTAAAGTAAAACTTTCTTTATTTAATGTTGCTGACCCAACAGATCCCCAGGAAGTTAGTAAATATATGTTAGATGAATATTGGTCAGAAGCAGTTGATAATCATCATGCGTTTTTATTAGATAAAAAACATGGAGTATTCTTCATTCCGGGCGGAAAAGGTGCTTATGTATTTTCTTATAATGGAAATAAGTTGAAATTAGAAAAGGCCATCAGCAAGACCCAGGTGCAGAGAGCTATTTATTTAGATGATTATATGTATATTATTAGTCAAGATGAAATTACGGTTTTAGATGAGAACAATTGGCAAGAAATTAAAAATTTGGATTTAAAATAAAAAATCTGTTTTAAATAGGCTCTCTGTCAAACACTGTGGTGCTTAAGATAATAAAATATAATTATTATAATAATTTTCTTATTAGTATTTGTATTTTAAGCGCCCTTACAACAATTTAGATACAATTCGAATAAAGACGAATAGAATTTCTACGAGGAATGAGAATGACGAGTATTGAAATTCATTTGGCTGAATGATGAATTGTCTAAATTTTTGTACAGGCGCGACTTTTTGCCTGCCCGCCATAGCCTAACGGCATCAGGCGTTGGCAGGCGGGGCTCTACCTTTCTCTAGAAAAAGGTAGAGAAAAGAAAGTGTTATCAAAACAAAATTAAAATAACTATATTTTTGCTATTAACAAAATAATATATTATTAAAATAAGTTAAGCTAAGTTTAGGATTTGTATTTATTCATTCTTCAACAAATAATGCTTATTTTATTAGATAAAAAACCATAAAGGTGGAAACTGCTATTTTATAGCTTAGATAATGATAAAAGCATACTTATCCACCACAGGTTATATTGTAGAGCCTTTAAATATTGACTTTTTATCTGATTATAGCTATACTACGAAGAGTGAGTTAGCTTTCTAGCTATGCTTTTTTGTTAAGCATTTGTCTGTGAGGACAAAGTTCGAGCAGTCAACAAATGCTTAACCCCGTAAAAACCGAACAAAGTGAGGTTTGTTGTGGGGTTAGGTTTAATAATAGATTTTTTTGTTATAAATAGAGTTAGAAATTCTTAAATAAAACCTTATTACTTCGCTGGTAGGGGGGTTTATTTTTTTAAAACTAATATTAAATTTTTATTATGGTAAACAAACTAAAAAATTATATTAAGGATTCTATTACGGAATTAAAAAAAGTAATTTGGCCAACCAAGAAAGAAGTTATCAAGAAAACAAAGCAAGTTTTATTTATTAGTATTTCTGTAGCTGCCTTTTTGGGAATAGTTGATCTTGTATTAACTAAGATTTTAGAAGTAGTTGTAAGATAAATTATAATACTACAAACTACTATAAACTATAAACTACTAACTACTAACTAATTTATTATGCCTAAACAAGATCCAAATGTAGGTCGTCATTGGTATGTATTACATACTTATTCTGGCTATGAAGAAAATGTCAAAAGAAACTTAGAACAAAGAGCAGAATCAATGAATATGCAGGATTATGTATTTGAAGTTTTAATACCTACAGAAACTAAAATTAAAATTAAAAATGGTAAGAGAAAAACTGTTCGGGAAAAAATTTTTCCAGGATATGTTTTAGTTAATATGATTGTGACAGATGCTTCTTGGTATGTGGCCCGCAACACTCCTAATGTTACAGGTTTTATTGGTTCTGGGACAACGCCAGTTCCTATGTCAGAGGAAGAGATTAAGGCCTTGCAAAAAAGAATGGGCGTAGAAGAACCAGAATATAAAATTGACGTGGCTAAAGGAGAGGGAGTAAAAATTATAGATGGTCCTTTTAAAGACTTTGAAGGCAAGGTTGATTCTATTGATGCCAGTCATGGTAAAGTTAAAATATTGGTTTCTATGTTTGGACGGGAAACGCCAGTGGAATTAGATTTTTTACAAATTAAAAAAATATAAATAATTTAAAAATGACAATTTTCACCCTCACCCCCTAACCCCTCTCCCTTACCCCTCCGCCTTGCAGGCACCTCCCCTTATTAAGGGGAGGAAGGGAGAGGGGAAAGCGAGCTTTGCGAGCTGGGGTGAGGGAGTTGAAAATTTAGATATTCACCCTGTTAAATAATTTTAGATTTAATTTATAAGTATTATTCTCATATTGTATAATTAGAAAAGAAATAAATTTATATAGGGTGTAAAAATTTAACAGGGTAAACAACATTATGGCAAAGAAAATAAAAACAACCTTAAAATTGCAAATAAAGGCCGGGCAAGCAAATCCTACTCCTCCAGTTGGCCCTGCTTTAGGTCAGCACGGTTTAAATATTCAGGATTTTTGTACTAAGTTTAATGATGCTACTAAGGACAAAATGGGAGATGTTGTGCCAGCAGTCATTACTGTTTATGAAGATGCTACCTTTAGTTTTATTTTAAAAACTCCTCCGGCCTCAGATTTACTTTTAAAAGCCGCTAAAATTAAAAAAGGAGCCGGTAATCCTTTGACAGACAAGGCGGGAACAATTACCAAGGCACAACTTAAAGAAATAGCAGAAAAAAAATTACCGGATTTAAATGCTTATGACATAGAAGCAGCCATGAAAATTATTGCTGGTACAGCCAGACAAATGGGGATAAAGGTTGAATAATTGTTAATAGGTTAATAGTATAATAGGATAATAGATATTTATAATAATTAATAATAGTTAAAGCCATGAGACAAAATTGGATTAGAATAGTATATTTATACTTAATGACTGCAATTGGTTTAATTGTTTTTATTATTGGCGCAGTTTCTATAATAAACCTAGGTTTAAAGACCTTTATTTTTACAAACGCAGACAGAGATTATTATATGGAAAAACCAAGTACCATTTATTTAGACAGAGAAGTAGAGCAGGTTGAGGCGATTAAAGATTGCGAAAGTTTAACAAGCATTGACAGAGAAATGATTCAAAACTGGTTGGTTGATTATGATGCCTGGAAACAAATGAGTGAAAATATTGATTATAATAAATCGCGTAGAGAAGGTGACGCTGCTCGAGCTATAGCTATGATTTTAGTGGGTTTCCCAATTTATTTATTTCATTGGACCAGAATTAAGAAAGACAAGAGAACGCAAGAACATAAGAACCAAAAAACTGAAGAAAAATAAAATAATAATGTTATTATTATTAATTATTAGTATTAATTCGTATATTAGCATTAAGTATTAGTATATAATTAATTGAGGGACCGTGAACCACTCCCGAGCTGAGCTCTGTCGGGTACACGGGTTTGTACCTCAAAAGGAAGATAAAAATATGGCTAAAAAGTCAAAAAGAATTAAAGAATTAAGAAAAAAGATTGACCAAGACAAAGTTTATTCCATAGAAGAAGGAGTTAAATTAATTAAAGAGACTTCTAATGTAAAATTTGATGCTTCAATAGAAATTCATGTTAATTTGGGAATAGATACTAAAAAAGGAGATCAAATCGTAAGGTCTATGGTTGTTCTTCCTTATGGAAATGGCAAAGAAAAAAGAATAGTTGCTTTTACTGAAAAAAAAGATGAAGCTAAACAAGCTGGAGCAAGTTTAGCTGGTAGCGATGATTTAATAGCTAAGATAAAAAAGACCAAAAAATGTGATTTTGATGTTGCTGTAGCCACACCAGATATGATGCCTAAGATTGCTCAAATTGCCAAAATTTTAGGGCAAAAAGGTTTAATGCCCAATCCCAAATCAGGAACCATTAGTCCAGATATAGTTAAAATTATAGAGGAGCTTAAAAAAGGCAAAGAGACCTTTAAAAACGATGATTCTGGTAACGTGCATTTATGTATTGGAAAAGTAAGTTTTGATGATAAAAAATTAATTGAAAATATTCAGGAATTTATGGAAGCAGTTAAAAAAGCCAAGCCAAGTTCATTAAAGAGTACATATATTAAAGGAATTTCTTTGGCTTCAAGTATGGGACCAGGGGTTAAGGTTAGTTTGTAAATTTATTGATATATATTTTAAAAAGGAAGTCGACGACTTCCTTTTTTATCTTTTTTTTGATAGATTTAAGGTATGGAAAAAGCCAAATTTAATATTTATGTAGAAGATTATAATATTCCTCTTAATCCTTGGTATATTCTTAATAATAATTGTTTTAAAGATGGTTTGAAGAAAATACTAGGTTTTAATTTTAGGATTGATAATCTTTTTTTGTTTGAAAAGAATAAGGTTACATGGGGTCCAATTGATCAACAATTTGTTAAAATAGGCGATATAGTAATTGAAAAAATTAAAAATGATCCCAATTTTTTAACAGAAATTATTCAGAGTCATTATAATTCTTTTGAAAAAATTAAAAATTTTTGTCAAAAATTAGAAAAAACTAATTTGAAGTCTAAAAGCAATTCAGAGTTATTTACAATTTATAATAAATATTATCAAATCTATGCTGAATGTTGGAATTGGGGACTCCTAATTCAATTGTTTGAAATGGGTGCTGTCAAATTTTCAGATAGAATTTTTAAATTAGTTAAAAGGGAGTTAGAACAATTTGGTAATTCCAATATCGTTTTTAGTAAATTAATTGCTCCTATTAAAGAAACTTATTTAAATAAAGAAGGGATAGCTATTTTAAAAATGGTTCAAAAAATACAAGAAGATAAATTATTATTAAAGATTGTAAAAAAAAGTAATAATTTAAATAAATTATCTTTGGAGTTTCAAAATAAATTAAAGCAACTGAGTAACAAATTTGGTTGGATGCAATATTATTATTTAGGACCAGCCGCCCAACCAGAGTATTATTATGATTTATTAAAATTGAAATTAGAATTAAATGCTAAAAAAGAAATAGAAAAATATTATTTAAAAAGAAAAGAATTAGAATCGTTACAGAATAAAATTCAAAGAAAATTAAATTTATCAAATAAAAAATATATTGAATCTTTGAGAGAATTCTCTTTTTTAAAAGAGATGCGCAAAGAAGTCCATATTTATTATTTTAATTATCATATGCATAAATGGTATTTAGAGGTGGCTCGTAGATTTTATTGGTCACCACTAAGAGTTAAATATATTACAAAAGATGAATTCAAAAAAATATTAGTAAAAAAAGAAATGGTTATTAACGAACAAGAATTAAATGATCGTTACCTTTGTTTGGCTTATTTGTTGGAAAATAATAAAGAACAATTTTACTCTGGTAAGAAAGCTCAGAAATATAAGAATAGTTTTATATATCCAAAGATTGATTTAAGGGTTAAAAAGTTAGAAGGTAATATTGCTTATCCAGGAAAAACAAAAGGAATAGTCAAAATTGTTAATTCCATAGAAGATTTAATTAAATTCAATCAAGGAGATATTTTAGTTAGTTTTTCTACTAATCCATCCTTGGTGCCAGCTATGAATAAGGCGAGCGCTATTATTACTAATACGGGTGGAATTACTTGCCATGCCGCTATCGTTTCCCGAGAACTTAAAATTCCTTGTGTGATTGGAACTAAAATTGCTACCAAAGTATTGAAAGATGGGGATTTAGTTGAGGTTGATGCGAATAAAGGAATTGTTAGAAAAATATAATCTATGTTTACTACTAAAAATTTACATTTATCACAACATTTAATAGATTATGAAGTCTATCAGTTTATATCTCCATTTAAGGGATTTACTTCTAAATTAAGAGTTAATTCAGGGATGAATTTAGAGACCTGTGTTTTTATTAAAAATAAGAGAGATTTTGGGCTTTATTTTAATTTAGAAGATTTTCAGAAAGTGGGCAGAAAATATTTAGAATTTGTTAAAAAAAGACCAGAAGATTTATTTAAACTTTTAGAAAAGATTATTTATTATTCGCAAAAATTATTTACTTCTTGTAAGGATATTCCCGGATCAAAAAAATTAAGTAAATTGACGGACCTAGAGATTAATCAAATTTATAACAATTTTTATAAATGGCATTATAAAATTTGGGTTTTAGCTATGGTTCCTAATTTATTAGAAGTAGAAAACAATTATTTAACAACTTGTGTTTTAGAATTAATTAAACATAATAGGAATTTTTCCAGTTTTAAACTGCCAGCTTTTGAAGTTTTAAATATTATTATTTTTTTTGACAGAGAAACCATATTAGAAAAAAAAGAAAAAGATTATTGTCAATTGCTAATTAATTTGAAAAGTTTTCCTCAAAGAGAAATGAAGTTAATAAATAAATTTTATAATGCTTATTCGTGGATGGAATATAATTGGTCTGGTCCAATAGAAGATAAAAATTTATTGATAAAACAAATTAAAAAGGATTTAAAAAAGAAAATAAATTATAATCAAAAATTAAAAGCATTAAAACAGGAAAGGAAAGAAAAATTAAAATTGAAAAAGGACTTTTTTAATCAGATGAATTTTTCTTCTAACGATAAATTTTTAATTAAGGCGTTAGAAAGTGTTTGTTATAGTAAGGGTTTTAGAATGAATGCTAGTTATTTTGCTTATTGTCAGATGGAAAGAGTATTTAAAGAGATGGCTAGAAGATTGAATTTAAGTATCAAACAGGCAAGAAGTATATTACCATATGAAATGAAAAAGTATTTACTGGAAAGAAGGGTTGATGAAGATAAAATTAACAATTTATACAATCAATCAGTTTTTTATTGGGACGGAAAAAAAGAATATATTTTAACGGAAAAGAAGGCGGAAGATTTTATCGATTCTATGACAATAAAAGATTATGTTCAGAGTAAGAATATTAATGTTTTAAAAGGACAAGTGGCCTTTAGGGGGAAAGTTAAGGGAGAAGTAAAAATAATTAATCAGCGATCAGAACTGGAAAAATTTAAAAAAGGTAATATTTTAGTATCTGGACATACTGATCCTTCATTAATGCCGGCGATTAGAAAGGCAGCTGCTATAGTTACAAATTTTGGCGGGATGACTTGTCATGCCGCTATAATTTCTCGAGAACTTAAAATTCCTTGTGTAATTGGAACTAAAATCGCAACCAGAGTATTGCATGATGGAGATTTAGTTGAGGTTGATGCGAATAAAGGAGTAGTAAGGAAATTATCATAAAAATTATATGAATAAGTATTGTTTTTTTAATGAAGAGCCAAATGTAAATATTTTGGGTTTAGATCCAATAATTTTTGCTTTTCATAGCCAAGAAATGGAAGATTTTACTGGTAAAAGATTTTCTAGTATGGCTTATGAATTGGATAATGGAAAATTCAGGGCAGGAACAATTAAAAAAGAATGCGACGAAATGTCCCCTTGTTTTTTTGCGAAAATAAAAAATGATTCAAAATTTAGAAAACAAATAGTTTTTAATATAGAAGATAGGGCAGATAAAATTTATAAATTGTGTAAGCAAAGTTTCAAAAACTTAAGAAAAGATAAGATTAGCATTGGAGAAAGGAAAAAGATTATTAGAAAAATTTTTTCTTTATATACCAGTATCTGTGTTTATGGTTTAATAGACCCAATAATTGAGTTTGGGTGTGGAGGAATTACCAAAGAATTGGAAAAAATTTTAGCAGCTAAACCAATTCCAGAAAATCGGAAAAGTAAATATTTGAGTTTATTAAGTTCTAGTTATAATCAAAATTGGGATCGGAAAGGTTTGGAAAGTTTGACTCAAATTGCTCAAGAAATTTACCAAAGAGAAGATTTAAAAAAGATTTTTTTGGAGAGAGATGATATTTTAGAAAAGCTTCCAGCTAAGATTTTAAAGAAAATAGAGGAGCATGTTTTTCAATGGTCTTGGTTAACTTATAGTTATACTGGGCCAGAATATAAAATTAATAATGCGATTGTAGATTTAAAAAAGATACTTTCTATTAAAACTAGCCCGCAAGAGCAATTAGAAAAATTAAATAATGAGCTTTTGGAAAATAAAAAAAGACAAGAGAAAATTATTGCTGAAATAAAGTTTAGTAAAGAAGAATTATATATGATAAAAATTGCCCAAGATTCCATGCAAACTAAATTTTTAAGAACCAAAATGATGTTTTTAGCCTGTTTTACAATCAATAAACTTTTAGATTATTTTAGAAAAAAAGAATCTTTAAGCTTTAAACAAATGGGGGTTTGTACGGTGCGCGAGGTTTTGTATTATTTAGAAACCGGAGAATTGCCAACTGTAGATATTTTAAATCAAAGATTAAGATATTGCGTTTTAATTTCTAAAGTTGATAATGAGGAGATTTTATTAGGAGAGAAAGCTAAAAAGTGGGTAGAAAATAATGTGGAATTAGAAGAAATAGATGAAAATATTTCGGAATTTTTTGGACAAGTGGCTTATGTTGGAGAGGGGGTTATTAGGGGCCAAGTTAAGATAGTTAATTTGACTTCAGAGATGGAAAAATTTGAAGAAGGAGACATTTTGGTATCTATTGCTACTACTCCAGATATTGTGCCAGTTATGAAAAAAGCAGTAGCTATTATTGCCGATATTGGCGGTTTAACTTGTCATGCAGCCATAGTTTCTCGGGAATTAAAAATTCCCTGCATTGTCGGCACAAAAATTGCTACAAAAATTTTAAAAGATGGAGATAAAGTGGAGGTAGACACTAATCAGGGATTAATTAAAAAATTATGAATAAAAAAGTAAAATTAGTTATTTTAGACTGCTATGGAATTGTAATGAACGAAGGTTATCCTAATACTTCTCGAGCTTTGGTTGAAAAATTTGGTGGTAAATTTGAAGAGTATCAGGAAATTATGTATAGAAAGTTTTTTAATTTGGCGGCTCTTAGAAAAATTAGTCAGAAAGAAGCGTGGCAGAGGACAGTAGATTATTTTAAATTACCAATTACTTGGCAGGAATTGCGGGATTTGCATTATGGTTTAATTAAACTTAATCCTCGAGCTGTTAAATTAAATAAAGAACTTATTCAAAAGGGTTATAAAGCATTATTACTGACCAAAAATACTAGGAGTCAATTTGTAGATGTTAATAGAAAATATAAATTAGGAGAAATATTCAAGCACATGATTAATACCTGGGAATTAGACCTACCAAAGGCAAGTAGAAAGACCTTAAGATTGATAATAAAAAGATTCAAGGTAAAAGCAAATGAGATTGTTTATGCTGATGATCAAATGGCTAATTTAGTAGATGCTCAAGAAATGGGTATGAAAATTATTTTTGTAAAAAATTATCAGCAGTTTGAAAAAGATTTGAGAAAATATTTATATATTTAAAAGATAAATTTTTAAACAAGTAAAAAAGCCCTTTGCATTACGCATTGGGCTTTTATGCTTTTGTCGATTACTCGGCTTTAGGTCTGTGGCCTAAACAACCAAGATAATCGATTGTGGTGCATTCATCATCCTCAAACTTGAGGATATAAACGGCACCACGATTCATTATTTCGATTTCAGAGAGGGGTGTGCCAGAGAGATTAGCAATTACAGTTTCTAGACGAGAGGCACCATGAGATGAGAAGGCTAGCGTTTTTCCAGGAAATTTTTTTATTTGTTCCCGGACAAAATTAGCACCTTCTTGACCACGGGCACGGATTTTGTCAACAGTTTCTTCATCTTTTCGAGATAGAAGTAAACCTTCAGCACCAACGCCCTTGGCACTGGCTTCTGCTTTCAAGTTCTCGATGTATGCCTTGTCAAAAGGATGGGCACCAAGTTTTGCATCTCCAATTGCATCACTAGTTCGAACGGGAAGAATTTTTCCCATTCCAGTTTGCAGTTCGATGATAGTGGTTAAACATCTTCCTTGTGGTGAAGAAAATACCTGATCAAAGCTAATACCTTTTTCGGCTAAGGCTTGACCAATTTTTCTAGCAAGGGCCTTTTCTTCCTCAGAAACTACTTGTTTCTTATGGAAGAGATGACGGACGAAAACGATCGTCGTTTCCATGTATCCTCCTAGGATTCTTATTCCCTAATGGGAATTTTTTTTTGTTTTTTTACCTTTTAAAAAGTTATCCACAGTTTTTAAGGTATTGTATTAGTATATATCATTATGGTAATTTTGTCAAGAGGCATTGACAAAATTACAATATAGGTATATATTTAAGTATAAAGTAAAAATTTTATAAAGTACTTTATACTTTTACCATTAACCTTTAAACCAATCTT
This sequence comes from uncultured Gammaproteobacteria bacterium, assembly GCA_964486685.1. Taxonomy (GTDB): domain Bacteria; phylum Patescibacteriota; class Patescibacteriia; order UBA1558; family S5-K13; genus JAIOTH01. Next base: position 10,849 of record CAZAOE010000016.1, on the reverse strand, counting down.
ATGTTAGATAAAATTATTAGTTCACAGGCACGATTGAAAATACTGGCTTTATTTTTTGAAAATATAGATCAAAGTTTTTACGCTCGCCAGATTGTGAATACTTTAAAGTTAGATCCAGCTAATGTTCATAAAGAATTAGTGTATCTAGAAAAAAATGGTTTTTTAAATTCTTATTCCAAAGAAGGCAAGAAATTTTTTAAGTTAAATCAGAAAAATGATTTTTTTCTGGGTTTGAAAATTTTATTTAAAAAATATGCCGAATTTCAAAATCGAGACAAATGGTTTATTGTAGAGGAAATTCCTGGTTATTACCCAATGATGGCTGCTCATGCTTGGTGCGTAGACACAGCTAATAAATTTTTAAAGCAAATGGGTTTTAAAAATAAATTTTATCAGACAGCCGTTAGATATCAAAATGGAATTTGTTCTTTAATGTTGATCAAAGGAGATTACGAGAAGATATCTAAAGAATTATTAGAAAAGGCAGTAGTTAATCAATCCTGGAGTAGGGGATATATTAATTTATTATTAGAAAAACAAGACATTTTATATCGAGCCACTGATGATTTATTAGATACTAATTTAAAGATTTTAAATAATAAAGAATTATATCAAATCTATAAAAATTATTATAATATTTATGAAGAACTTCATGGCTTGCATTGGATGCAGAGTTTTTGCGATTTTGGTGAAGCTTTCTTTTCTAAATATTTAATAAATTATTTAAAGTCTAAAATAAATAAACATAAATATTCTTTGGGTGAGGTTTTCTCTATTTTAACAACTTCAGATAAGGAGAGTAAAACAGCTGAAGAATATAAAGGTCTTTTAAAAATATTAAGCAAAATTAATAAAAATTTAGAATTAAAAGGGTATTTTAAAAATACAGAAACCAGAATTATTAATAAAAAGTTAAATAAATTTAACAAACAGATTAATAATGATATTGAAAATCATATTATTAATTATGGTTGGATCGGCTATGGTACAATTGGGCCGGGTTGGAATAAAGATTATTTTATAAATATTTTAAGTAGCTTAATAAAACAGAACGCTAATCCAGAAAAATTATTAGAAAACATCAAAGGAGAAAGAAAAAAAATTACTAAATTCAAGAAAGAATTAATTAAAGATTTGAATATTGATGTTAAACATCAGAAATTATTTGATTTTGTCAGTGATTTAATTTTTACCAAAGGTTCGCGTAAGGAAGTAATGTTTTATAGTTATTCGGCGCAGGAAAATTTATTTAATGAAATTGGACGTCGTTATTATTTATCAATCAGACAATTAAGATTTATGTATCCTCATGAATTTAGAGAACTTTTATTGAATAATAAATTTAGTGCTAAAAAATTAAATGAAAGATATAAATTTAGCTTTCATTATTCGCGGGGTCATTATAGTCAAGATAGTTTATTAGAAGGACAAAAAGCTAAAAAGTTCATTTCTAATTTAGAGATTCTTGAAGAAGATGTAAAAAATGTAAAAATTTTAAATGGTGATTGTGCTTCCCCGGGAAGAGCCAGGGGTGAAGTTTGTATTGTTGATACTTCTGAGGATATTAAAAAAATGAAAGATGGTATGGTTTTAATATCAATGGCTACTAGTCCAGACTTAGTGCCAGCTATTAAAAAGGCCTCAGCTATTATTACTGATGTCGGTGGGATTGTTTGTCATGCAGCAGTAATCTCTCGGGAATTATCAATTCCTTGTGTAGTGGGTACTAAAATAGCTAGTAAAGTATTAAGAGATGGAGACATTGTAGATGTTGATGCTACGCATGGAAAAATTAGTATTATTAAGAAAAATAATTAATTGTTGATATTAATAAAACTTGTTAAACTATATATATGTTAGATAAAAAATTAAATTGGTTTCAACTTTCCCAGCGACAAAATTTAAGTCCTTTTCCTAATTATTTTTCCACGGAGTCAATTTGTCGGGAAATGAAAAAAGTCATAGGTCGAGCTTATGAGCAAGTAGTTTTGATTTTTCAAAATAAACATATGTATGTTTTTATGGATAAGGATAATCATGAAAAGGTTGGCAAGTTTATTATGAAAAAAGTTTTAGCAGAACCAGATATTTTTATTAAATTGGCTACCAGACAAAGAAATTTTTACAAAGAATTTTATTATTTTCTAAATAAAAATAATAAATCTAAAGATTTAGTTAAATTCTCAGATAAAAAACTTATTAAACTTCATCAAGAATTTGAGAGAAGATATAAAGAGATATATTCACATTATTTTCCTGTTTTGGCTATGGAAATTTATTTTTTCAATTATTTAAGAGATTATATTAATTCTTTAGAAAAAAATAAGGTTAAAGTAGCTCGGTGTCTAGATATTTTAATTACCGAAAGGGCATCAATGATAAATACTGTTGAAAAAATAGAGACATTGAAAATTTGTTCTTTGATTAAAAAGAATAATAAATGGTTAAAAATTTTAAAATCAGAAAATTTAGAAAATATTAAAAAGGAAAAGTTATTATATAAACCAATTAAAAGACACGAGCGAAAATTTTTTTGGATTACTCGAGATTATGATGCTGATGTTTTGATTTTTTCTGATTTTGTTAGTAGATTTAATGAACATTTAAAAAAAGATCCTGAAAAGGAATTAAGCAAAATTTTTCAAGCAGAAGAATCTTTAAAGAAAAATGTGAATGACATTTATAAAAAGTTAAAAGTTGATAAAAAACATCAGAGATTGTTTCAAGCTATGCGCGAGGGAATTTATTATAAAGAATTAAGAAAATGGATTGTTTCTAAGGCCTTGTATTACTATGATCCAATTTTAAAAGAAATAGCTAAAAGAGGACACATATCTTTAAAACAAGCTAGACATTTAATGACTAGAGATTTAGAAAATTTACTTGTTAAAAAGAAAGACTTGAGCAGTGAATTAAATCAAAGAATTGATTTAAGTATTTTTCATTGTTTTCCAAAAAGAACTTTATTATATACTCAAAAAAAAGCTCACAAATATTTTAATTTTTTTGTTAAGGTTGACTATGGCAAGAAGATTTTAAATGGTATGCCAGTTTCAGCAGGTAAGGCTAATGGTAGAGTTAAGATAGTAATTGGTGAAAAAGATTTTTTTAAAGTCAAAAAGGGTGATGTAATTACTACTTTACAAGTTACGCCAGTTTTTTCTCCAATTTTGTCTAAAGCCAGTGCTTTGATTTGTGACGGCGGACCGGGAATTACCTCTCATCCGGCTACTTTAGCCCGCGAAGCTGGTATTCCCGGAGTAATTGGTTTAAGAATGGCTACTAAGATATTTAAAGACGGTGATTTGGTGGAAGTTGATGGAAATAATGGTGTAGTTAAAAAATTAAGTTAATTTTATGAAGCCCAACGTATATATAATTCAAAAAGCGGTTTTGGAAAAAAATAAGAATCCAAAGTTAAGGGGTTCTTATAATATCAAGGTGGCTGTAGGTTTAATTGAATATGAAAAAGATAACCAAAAGAAGTATATGGTCATTGATGCCGATCAATTAGTTTATTGGTCAGAGATTAAGAGAAACATTGAACAGATTGCTGGAAGTTTTGAAAAAGTAACTCATTTATTATTAACTCATACTCATTTAGATCATATTCAGAATATTTCTAATTTCAAAGATAAAATTGTTTTTTTAGCTAATAAAACTTCTATTCTAGGTCAAGCTGAATATGGTTCTCAGGAAATTTACCCTGATGGATATATTGAAATACCAGAAATTAGATATGAAGTTTTACCTGATGGTCATAGTCATGATGACACAATCTATATTATTGATTCTGCTAATGAAGGTAAAGTTATATTTTTAGGAGATTTAATTTTTACAAGTTTAGATAAAATGCCGATTGATAGATTAATTGGTATGGAAAAAAGAGCTAGTATTGATCCGGTTAAAAAGTTTTTTTATCTGCAAGAGATTTATAAAAAATATCCAGAAGTAGAAAAATTTTATTCTGGTCATAATGACCAGACCTTAAGTCGGAAAGATTTAAAGAATTTTATTGATGCTTTAAAAAATAATAAAGAGTGGAAAGACTATTTATATTCTTATATAAGCAAAAGAAATAAAGAATTAGATTTTTTTATTAATAAATTAGAGAAATTTTAGAATTTAACCTATTTGTCTAGCGTCAATTCTACTAATACCTTCTTCGATGTCTTTACCAAAAACCCTAGCTTCATGTTTTTTGTCTCCTTTGTAAAAATCATATTTTAATCCTTGGGCCTCGGGCATTTCACCAACTTCATTTAAAATTTCTTTTAGATTGTCAGATTTGGGTATTAACATACTTTCTTCTTCAGCGGCGGCTAAAGTAGCAATAGAAGCATGGCTATTAGCAATAACTATTACTTTTTTTTCGTAATTTTCTACTAGATGCTTAATGACTCTTTCAGCTTTATTAATATCTTTTGTATATCTAGTTTTCATTTCAGAAAGTTTTTCTATTCCTGCTGGTATTTCGTTTTCGGGAGTTTTAACCCAAGCCATTAAATCGCCAGTAGCTTTAACTTTTTTTCTGTATTCTGGATCTCTTAATTTAAGTCTAAAATTAGGATTTTCATCTACACCCTGTACTCCTTTTAATCTTTTAGCAATACCTGGTCCAGCTTGGTCAGATTTTTGGTCTTTATACTCTAATACAGCCTTAGGTAAAAATATATTTTGATCAGCTATTCCGTATTTTTTTAGAATATCATATTCTAGCCATACTTGTTGAATAGTTCTTTCTGTTCCTGAATCGCGGAGATGGAATTCAGTTTTGTCCGTAATTTTTTGTACTTCTTCTTGAATTTTGTCATTATCATCCCACTGATTGAAGTTAGAATTATTTTCTTGAATTAAGTTTTTAATAACATTTTGCATTGTTTCGGTAACTTGTTTTTGACCCTTTTCTGTTAAACCTCTTTTGATTTGAGTTTTGTCTTTTTCACTTTGTCCGTGACGTAATAAATACATTGTTAGAGCCGGTTTTTCTTTTAATTTTTCTTTTGTTTCTATTTTCTCCTCGAAGTTAATTTTTTCGTTCATAGTTTTTTGGATTATTAATTATCTCTTGTTATTATTTTATCTTTTTTCTTAAAAAAAACAAGCCAATTGTTCTTTATTTAAAAAATTGCTAAACTAAAATTATCTAATAATTAATAATAAAAACTATGAGTTTTGAAAAACAAAAAGAAGAAAAAAAATATGGTCAAAATATTCATGCTGTTTTAGAATTTGGTAGGCATGAAATTCCCGGCAAAACCCCAGAAGGTATGAGCGCTGATTATTTGAAACCAGAGGGACGGGAAAGCGCTAAACAAAGAGGAAAATTAATTAAAGAAGAAAAATTAGGTGGCTATTCTTCGCCTAAAATGAGGGCTCAAGAGACTGTTGATTTAGAAATGCAAAGTACTGATGATGGCGTGGATGTAGTTAATAGAAAATTGGAAGATATTAAGAATAGAAGGGGTCAAAAAGAGGAAAATGTTTTTAAGGCGAAGACCAAAGAAGAATTAGATACAGTACAAGACTTTGGTAAAATAATGGGCAATGCTAAAAAGTGGGCCCAGGGACAAATTGAAGGTGGTTCTAAAAGAGGTATGTATGAATTAATTGTACAATTTTATTTAGATAATTCTGAACTTTGTGTTGAAAATGGTGTCATCACTCCCCGAGAAGCAGCCGCAGAAATAGCAGCTCGAGCCTATAAAGAGTTAGGTATGACTGAAAGATTTTACAAAGATACTGATATTAGATTAACCAATATTACTCATGGGCCAAAATTAGAACCCTTTTTGCAACAAGTTTTAATTAAAGATAATGGCGAGAAGGGATTTAAATCTTTAGAAGAAATAGGGGGAGCTTTAAATCCTGGAGAAAGTTTTGAATTTGAAGTAAATATAGATGAAAATGGTAAAAAAAATGTTAAATTAAATTTAAAAGGAAAAACTTATGAAGTTGATTTAAAAGAAATAGAAAAATTGTATCAGGAATATAAAGAAAAAAATAGCAACAAAGATAAAGAATAAAATTATAAATATTAATAACATGTTTAAGATAATACCATTTTCTAAAATCATTAAAAAAGATGTTCATTTAGCCGGGGGCAAAGGAGCTTCTTTGGGAGAGATGATAAACGCTAAAGTACCAGTGCCAGATGGTTTTGTAATTACTGCGGAAGTTTTTGAACAATTTTTAACAGACACAGATTTATATCAAGACATTCAGTCCCAATTAAAAAAAGTTAATTATCAAGATACTAATTCAGTTGATCGAGCTTCAAATGTTATTAGAGATTTAATTCATGATGCTCAGTTTCCAGAGGATTTAGGTAAAAAGATTTTAAAAGAGTTTAAGGGGTTAAAATGTAAATATGTGGCCGTGCGTTCTTCAGCTACTGCCGAAGATTCTTCAGTAGCTTCTTGGGCGGGTGAGTTAGATACTTTTCTAAATACTACGGAAAAAACTTTAATTGATAATGTTAAAAAATGTTGGTCTTCTTTATTTACTCCTCGAGCTATATTTTACCGCAAAGAAAAAAAATTATTAAAAACAGAGGTTTCCGTAGCAGTAGTAATTCAAAAAATGATTCAATCAGAAATTTCGGGAATTACTTTTACAGTCCATCCTGTCACTAAAGATAAAAATCAGATGATTATTGAGGCTGGTTATGGTTTGGGTGAGGCCATTGTTTCCGGAAGCATTACTCCTGATTCTTATGTAATTGATAAGCGAGACATGTCTATCTTAGATATTAATATTGCAGAGCAGACCAGAAAATTAGTGCAAAAATCAGCGAGCGGAGATAATAAGTGGATTAAGGTTTTAAAATCAGAAGGACAAAAACAAAAATTAAGCGGTTCGCAAATTATTAAATTGGCTCAGATTTGTTTAAATATTGAAAAGCATTATAAATTTCCTTGTGATATTGAATGGGCTTTTGCAAAAGGAAAGTTTTATATTACTCAATCTCGGCCAATAACGACTTTGTAGAAAATTAATTATGTATAGAAAAAAAATTGATAATTGGGAAAAGATAGTAGAGAGAAAAATGGTACCGCCTACACCTTTGCTTTGGAAATTTCAGATGCTAAATCAGATGCCAAAATTTTTGGATTTAACTGGTCAGCAGGTTAATTATTTGTGTTATTGGGAGGGGGGGTTGAATGGGATGGTTAAATTTTATCTTGAAAAAAATGATTTAATTAATATAAATAATTATTTTTTTAATTATATAAAGAAAAGACATTCAGTTTTAATAGAGGATTTTGAAGGTTATATAAAAAAAATAAGTAAAGATATATTAAGAATTTCAGCTTTATTTACTAAAGATAGTTTTAAAAATAAAAATAATAAAGAAATTTTTAATTTATTGGAAGAATATAAAATTTTTTTAACAGAAAGTTTTGTATATATCTTTTTAATAACCATAGGAATTAAAAAATTTCAAGAGTACCTACGGGGATACTTAGATGAACAAATTAAAAAATATCAGGAAGATTTAGATCCAAATGTTTGTTTGGCTATATTGTCTGCACCTGAAAAATTGTCCTACCTGCAAGAAGAAAAAAAATCTTTGGAAAAGATAATCAAAATAATTAAAAAGGATAAAAGATTAATAAAAATTTTCAAACAGCCAGTAAATTTAATAATTTTATTTTTAGAAAAAGAAAAAAGGTTAGATTTTTTGATAAACAAGCATTTTAAAAACTTTTTTTGGATTTCACACGAATATATTGGCCCAAGCTATACCAAAAAGGATTTTATAAAAAGTATTAAAATTAGTTTAAATAGTCAGGAAAAATTTAGGGTAAATATTTTTGAAATTAAAAAAAATAAGTTAAAAATTATAAAGAAGTTAAACATTAATGGAGTTCACGGAAGTTATTTTAATATTTTGAGTTTTTTTACGTATATAAAAGATTATTATAATGGTATAGAAATCAAATCTTTTGTAAATTTAGAGATAGCATTAAATTTAATAGCAAAAAGATTTAAGATGATAAGGCAAGACGTTCATTTTTTACATCCAGAGGAATTTAGAAATTTGTTATTAAAAAATCACAAACCAAATGATTTAAAAAATAGAGAAAGATATTATTTGAGTATTTTTTATAACGGAATTGAAAAAAAATATTCAAATGTTAGCGCTAAAAGTAAATTTTTTAATAAAATTAAAAATGAAAAATATAATAACACGAATAATGTTAGGGGTGTGATTGCTAATGTGGGCAAGGTGACGGGGAGAATAAGGGTTCTTAGGGGTAGAGATGAGATAAATAAAATTAGAAAAAATGAAATTTTAGTTGTGACTATGACAACACTTGATTATATACTTGCAGTTAAAAAATCAAAAGCAATAGTAACGGATGAGGGCGGATTAACTTGTCACGCTGCAATTATTAGTAGAGAATTAAACAAGCCCTGCATTGTCGGTACCAAAATCGCCACTCAAGTATTTAAGGATGGAGATTTAGTGGAGGTAGATGCTTATAAGGGAATAGTTAGAAAATTAAATAAATAATTTATTCTAAATTTAGAAAGATATTTATCTTCCTTTTTTGTTTTATTTTTGGTAATCTTAAGTAAAAGACATATTAAGAAAATTTTAAAATAAATTAATCGTAATTAAATACAAAAAATATGAATATCAAGATAGTTAAAGATAAAATTTCTAAAGATGAATTAAAAAATATAGCCAGAGAAATTTTTGGAGAAATGGTTAAAGCTGTAGTTGATGTTAAAAAAGAAATAATGGCTGTTGGCGGAGAACTACATGCTGATTCTGAAGCTTTACTTTTGAAAGATGATTCAAATCAAGATGATCTTTGGGGAATTAATATTTATCCTGACAAACCCGCAGAGGATTGGATAATTTTTACAGCTTTGATTAATATTCGTCCTAGATTAGGAAATAAGTCAATGGAGATTCAAGATAAAAATATAAGAGAAAGAATTAAAAAAATTATTGATAAACTAGTTGAATAATGAAAAATATTCATCAAAATTTAGCTTCTGGAAAATGGAATAGATTGTCTTTAATAGAACAATTAGCCAATATTGGTAGCGAGGTACAAAGAGTTATATATTGGCATAAGTTAGATGATAAAGAAAATAAGGACCATGCTATTTGGCGTGTTTTAGAATTACTTGATTTAACTATCTCTGATCAAAGATGGAAATTACAAGTTTCAGAATTGACTCGTTTAAGGGAAATTTTTTGTAATGTATTTTTTAAAGATAATGAATATAATATTTCCTTTAGTTCATTGAATGATTATTTTTTACAATTTGCTCTAGCAGTTAAAAAGTAATTTTTATTTCATTTTTGTTGTCCTTAAATAAATAAATGTTAAAAAAACTTCCTAAAATAGATTTACGGATATTGAGTGGAGCTGGGCTGATAATGCTGGCGGCTTTATTTTGGAGTTTGGATGGAGTTTTTATTCGTCCGCAATTTTATGTTTTGTCAGCATCTTTGGTGGTATTTTTAGAACATTTATTTGGATTTATAGTTTTAAGTCCTTTTTTATTTTTGAATTGGTATAAAATTAAACATTTAAGTAAAAAATCCTGGTTAGCCATATTATGGGTTTGCGTTTTTGGAGGACTAATTGGAACTTTAATGATTACTAAGGCATTTTTTGCGGCTGTGCATGGTGAGACCAATTTTTCTACTGTTATTATTTTACAGAAACTACAACCCATCTTTGCATTAATAATGGCCAGGATGATATTGAAAGAAAAATTAAGTTCGCGATTTTATTTTTGGGCCACGATTGGAATAATAGCGGGATATTTTTTGGCCTTTGGACAGGTTAATATTTTTGCAGTTGATTGGATGCATAATGCTGCTATTTTTGCTTTAATAGCGGCTTTTGCTTTTGGGAGTTCTACTGTTTTTGGCAAGCGGATTGTTAACCATTTAGATTCTAATTTAACCGCTGCTTTAAGATTTGGCATAACCAGTATTTTGGCTTTGGGATTAATATTATTTAATGGTAGTATTTTTAATATAGGTCAGCTTAATCCACTGCATTGGAAATTATTAATTGTTATAGTTTTAACTAGCGGGGCTGGAGCCATGTTTCTTTATTATTTGGGTTTGAAAAAAGTTACTGCTTCCACTGCTAGTATCTGTGAGTTATTTTGGCCCTTTTCAGCTGTAATTTTAGATTATATTATTAATAAAAATGTTTTAAATGCTGTGCAAATCTTATCATCAATTGTTCTTCTAATATGTTTTTATTTTGTTATTAAAGAGGGCAAGATGAAAGGCAAAATTTTCCAGGCCAAAGTTATTTGGGGAAAAAGCCAAGGAAGGAAATTAGGCTTTCCCACCGCCAATTTAGATATTAAAGAATTAGATATTCCTCATGGAGTTTATTTAGTGGATATAATAGTTAAGGGAATAAAACATAAGGGTTTGATGCATTATGGATATAAAGAAACATTTCGAGAAGATGTTGGCATAGAGGTTTTTATAAAAGATTTTAATCAAGATATTTATAAAGAAAAAGTTAAAGTAGAAATATTACTACATGTGAGAAGAATTAAAAAATTTAAAGATAGTCAAGAACTGAAAAATCAGATCCAAAAGGATTTAAAATATTTAGAATAATCCCCCACCTTTTGATTAAAAATTAAAAGGTAAGGGATAAATTTGCTCTGGATTTATAAAATTGGTAAAATATTAAAACGTGATGCCAATATACTAATGCATACTAATTATACCAATGTAATACTAATAATATCTAATAACAATTATTAGTTGAGGGATAAATTAATTTAATAAACAATTTAAATATACCTATAAATTAAGTCAATCCCTTTTTAAACAAAGCATTATTAA
>CAZAOE010000015.1:0-27679 GCA_964486685.1 uncultured Gammaproteobacteria bacterium | reverse complement strand
TAAAAATTTTATTATAATTGTTTTTAATGAATTGGATTATTTTTTGCATAGAGGTAAATAATTGGTAGTAGGTAGTTCGTAGATTTGCTAATCGTTGATAACTGATAGCCATTAGCTATATAAATAGATTAGCAGGATTTTTAAAAATAAAAAAGCCCGAGATCATAAATCGGACTTTTAAATATATAGATTTATAATTACCAAAAATTATACTCCACTTCTGTGGCTTTTTGAATACTTTCAAAAATAAAATTGGATATAATATAGGCCGTTAAGACAATACCTAAGCCAATGACAGCATTAATAATATTTTTGCGGGCCTTAGTTACTTTTTCCTCATTTCCGCCAGAGGTCATCCATTGAATTCCAGAAACAATAATTAAAATCAAGAATCCCAAACCCAGGAGCCCTAAAACAATTTCTATGATCGATATAGTAATGTCTTGAGGGGTTTTGGGGTCGTCTTTGTAAATTCCAGCACTTTTACTAAAATCAACTGTTTGGTCAAGTATATCATAAAAAATAGGATCGTTTTCAGTGCTTGAATTATCTTCTGCTAAAGTTTTTTGTAGCGGGGCAGAAAGAGAAGTAATTAAGATTATTAATAATAATATGACTTTATATTTTTTTATTTTCATATTTTAAATTTTAATTTAAGCACCCTGAAATAATATAGGATAAAATATACCAAATATTAAATAAGTAGTAATAATATAAGATAATATAATGATAGCTAAGCCAATGGTCGCATTTTTTATTCTTTGCACGGCTTTAGTTACTTTTTCTTCATTCCCCCCAGCTGTCATCCATTGAATTCCACTAGAAATAATAAAAATTAAAAACATTATTCCTAATAGGCCTAAGACTACCCTGACCACAGAGCCAATTGTTGTGACTATAGAATTTTGATCAGCTGTAGCATATCCTGCTTGTGTAGCTATTTTTCCTTCTCCGGAAAGAGGATCTAAAATAAAATTATCAGCTTGACTAATATTAAAATAAGCAAAGCTTAAAAATATTACGGTTATTATTAATAAACTTAGAATTTTTTTATTTTTTAGTAACATATAAATTATTTTTAGGAAGTAGTTATGGTTTGAGTAGTAATATAATAAATTATGAAATAAGAAATAGCATAGGCCAATAAAACAATCGCCAAGCCAATAGCGGCATTAATGATTCTTTGCCGGGCCTTGGTGACTATTTCTTCATTTCCTCCAGCAGTCATCCATTGGTAACCACCTAAAATTATTAAAATTAAAAACATAATTCCTAATAAAGAAAGAGCCAATCTGATGATTTGGGAGACAATAGTTGTTATGTCTGCATCTGTTTTATAACCAATTTTGCCTCCAGCACCTGTTAATAAATCAGAGCTTGTTTTTAAATTATATTCTGTTGGTAGTGTTGCCTGTACTTTTATAATATTTATACTTAATAAAATAAAAATAAGGCAAATTATTAAAATTATTATTTTTTTATTAAGCATATATTATTCTGGTTGAATTATTGTTAAGTTTTCAAGATATGAAAATAAACCATAAGTGATTAAATAGGCCAATAAGACAATTCCTAAGCCGATTAAGGCATTTTGTAATCCCCTTTTTGCTTTATTGATTATTTCTTCATTTCCGCCAGCTACCATCCATTTATAGCCATTGATTATAATTAAAACTAAAAATAGTATTCCTAATAATGACAATATTCCCCTTATGGCTACGCCATAAGTTATTTCGATTAATTTTTCGCCGACGTTTCCTGCAGGTATTTCTGTATAGCCCAATTCTTTAGCACTTTCATTTATATCTTTGCTTACATTTTCTAGTGCTGGAATTGGCTTATGCCCAGTGTCATCACTATCAGCAGAAGATATTAAAGGAAATGTTATTAAAATTATTGATATTATTAAACCAAATATGGTTAGTTTTTTGGTCATAAAATTATATTATAATATTGCGGAGAATCTTTCAAATATTAAACTTACCAAAAGATAAGCAAGCATTATAATTGCCATACCTATGGTGGAATGAATAATTTTTTGCTTGGCTTTAGTAATTTTTTCTTCATTACCATTAGAAGTCATCCATTGATAGCCACCAAGCAAAATATTGACTAATAAAATAATTCCAGTGAAGGCCATTAAATAGGCAACTAAATCTACAATTATATCTTGAGGTGCTGGAGTTGACCCATCTGATGGAGACAACCCGGAATCTACAGCGGCTTCTTTTAGGCCATAATATTCTCCGGCCGCGAAACATAAAGAGGGTAATAGAAAAATAGATATTATAAAAAAACTGAAAAGTATTTTTTTTGTCATAATAATATAATTTAAGTCACCACCCCCCATTTTATAAAAAGTGGGGGGTTAGATCTAAACTATATTAAATAGAATTACCAACATTTCCGACTACATAAGTAGCAATGGCCCAAGCAGCAAAAATAATAATTAAACCAATTATGCCAGCGCCAAGTAGTTTTTTGGCCTCACCTACTTTTTCTTCATTTCCGCCAGAAGTCATCCATTTAAAACCACCTATTAAAACAATTACTAAGGCCACTAAGCCCAAAAGAGTAAGAATAGTTCCAATAATACTAGTGGCTGCAGTTTCAATATCTCCAGTTCCTATATTATTAACAGAAGGAACCGTTAAGGCGGCCTGAGCATTACCAACCAAAAGAACCGATACAACCAAAATGATGGCAAAGCTTAATAGATTTTTTGTCATTTTTGACATTTTATTTTTTTCCTTTCTTAATGAATTAAATTTAGTTTAAAACTTAATTCGTTAAAGATTCTCGCAATTATTTTTAAATTTTTATTCAAGCGAGTTTATATATAAATTTATTAATTATTTATATTTTTATTATACAATTTTTTAACTAAAAATAAAAGTAGTTAACCTTGCAAAATGCTAAATAATAAATTTAACAAAGCATAGCTGGTAAAAATTATTAGGATTCCCAACACAGCTGATTTCAAAATATTTTGGGCTTTTTTAACTTTTTCTTCATTGCCCCCAGAAGTCATCCAAGTAAAACCACCAAAAATAAATAATAATAAGGCCAAGGAGCCGACAATTCCTACAGCGCTTTTTATTATTTTACCAATTAGGCCGGGAATAGTGACATCGCCTAAAGGATTTGTGAAAGTTGCAGCATAACAAGGTAAAGCTATTAAAAAAGCCAATAAAGCAGGAGTAGTATATTTTTTTAATATTTTTTTTAGCATGATAATTAAATGGTTATATTGTTGAATTGTTAAACCCCTCACCTTTTGATTAGAAATATATTATTTTATTTTTTGATATTTTTCAAAAGTAATAATTTTTAATATAATTCATTTTGAAAAAGGTGATGGGGTAAATTGTTAAAATTTTTATTTATTAAATTTTTCAGAAGTAATTTGATAATCAGAATTTACATCTAAAGTAATTTGAACAAAATTTATAATTAAATATGCGCCTAAGGCGATTAAAATACCAACTACAGTTTGGACCATCATATTTCTGGCACTGGAGAGTTGCTGTTCATTGCCAGCAGAAAATATCATTCTGATTCCAGCAATAATAAACATTAATAAAGCCACACTGCCGATAATTCCTAATAAAATTTTAGTAATATTAATTCCTACTTGTAAAATATCATGATAATCAAGGTCGCCGGAATCCATGCCAGTTATTCCAGCAAGAATACCTTCTCCTTCTGTCGTGCCTGTTTCTGTGCAGAAAGCATCAGGAGCACAATTAGGATTACATTTTTCATTATCAACAATTCTACAATATTGATCTGGTTTTGCATTTATTTCTTCACATATGCTTTCATTTGGAGAACAGCCAAATGATTTAAATACTTCTTTTGCCTCTACACTATTTAAATTAGTCAACGCTGTTATGAATAGTGTTGTTGTAAATAATAGTGTAAAGATGCTCAATTTTATGATTGTTTTCATAGTTAGATTGTTAGTCGGTAACTTGTAACTTACTGTATGGTTTGATTTATCTGCGTGGCAGTTAATTGAATTAAGGACTTGATATTATCTAAAGATAAAATTTCTTCTTTAATTTTGCGGACCATATTGAGAATATAATTTTCAGCTTTTTCAGGGTCATTGCCTCGATACCAGGACTGGGCAGTTAGAATTTGTTCAGCAAATGGTTTTATTTCTGGATTTTGTTTTTGTTCTTCTATTAAAGAACGTAGAGCTGTTGGTTTTTTAGTTTGCTCTAAATATATTTTAACATTTTCTTGGTGGATAGCAAAATCAATAAATCCCCAGGCCGGATCAACATAAGCGGTTTTATGAGAAACGGCTAAGACCCAATAATCAGCTACATTAACGTGGCCAATATTTTTATCAATTTGGGGCATTTTACTAATTTTAAAATCTAGATTGGTTTTTTTAATTTCTGCTAGATGATGGGGAAAGCCAAAAAAGAAAGCGCTTTGCCCGGATTTAAAGGCCTCAATAGCTTCAGCTTGTTCTTTGTCCCAAGAATAAACTTCTTTAATTGGATTAGAAAAATCATTATAAAAATTAATGGCTTCAATAGTTAAATTTAAATCTTCTTCCTGACCAAAACTTATTTGATTGTTTTCTTGAACAATGGGTACGCCATTTTGCATAATTAAAAGAGTTATAATGTCGCTAGCATTGCTAATATTATTAGTGGTGCCCATAGCTACTCCAGATTGCACAAAATTATTATTTTGATCTAAAAGGGTTATATTTTTAACCATATTATTGAATTCTGTCCAAGTTTGTGGAATTTCGGGTATATTGGCATTATCTAACATAGCGCGATTATAAAATAAGGCCATAGTTTCTAAACTAAGCGGTAATCCATAAATTTGATTTTCTTTAACAACATCTTCATAAACTACCTGCGGAAATTTTTCTATCAAAGCATTTAAAGACAAAGTAGAAATTTCTTTAACATAATCTATAATGTCTGTTTTTTGAAAAGAACCAATGCCACTAGATTTTATTTCTCTATAAGGCAGGGTTATCTTTTGAGGCAGTGGAGTAATTTTATTTTGATATTTACCAATTAGATTATTAGGTAAGAAATAAATATCCGGACCGCGATCTTCGGCCCAGGCCTCTAATAATTGTTGTTCATATTCGTCATAACGAAATTTGCGATATTCAAAACTAATAGTAGGGTGGATTTGGCTATATTTATCAAACAAGATTTGTAAGTCCTCGTTGTTTTCATAAACACCCCAAATACTTAATTTAACTGGATTTAATTGTACGGGTTTTTTAGCAAATGGATTTGTAGTACATTGAAAACCAGAACTCATCAAAATGACCAGCACTAATAATATTGATACTTTTTTAAAATTCATATTTTTATACTAATTTATAATAATATTGGTATACCTATACACAAGGGGCTGCAACCCCTTGGATAGATATGCTTATGTGGACAGATATGTTTATTATTTTGTGATTATATTTTTTTGAAAAACTTTTTTAATTCTCTGGCAATATCTTTTCTATCTAGAGCATATTCAATAGTAGTTTTTAAATAATTTAAGGGATCGCCAGTGGTGAGCCATTTTCCATCTTGAATTTCTTTAGCATAGACCAAGCCCTTATTTTTAATATATTTTTCAATAGCATCTATTAACCATAATTCATTGCCTTGGCCTAATTTTTGTTTTTCTAAGATATCTAAGATTTCTGGAACTAAAACAAAACGGCCGAAGTCAGCTAAGCGAGAAGGGGCCTTTTTAAGAGTGGGCTTCTCAACAATTTTTTCTACTTGATTTTTAGTTCCGGGTTTTATTTTAACAATTCCATATTTATGTACCTCTTTTGCTGGTACTTTTTGGACACCTAAAATTACTCCAGGATTTTTTTGATATTCTTGAATTAATTGTTTAGTAAAAGGAATTTTTGATTTTACCAAGTCATCACCAAAAGCATATATAAATGGTTCGTTGCCTAAAACACTTTTGGCATTTAAAGCTGGAGTACCATTTCCATAAGGACCTTTTTGACGGATATAAATAAAATTGGCCATGGAAGATATTTTTTTAATTTTTTCCAAACGGTCAAATTTTTTCTGGGACTTGAGGTGATGTTCTAATTCAAAACTTCTGTCAAAATGATCTTCTAAGGGTTTTTTATCCCAAGTGGTGACCAAAATAATATCTTTAATGCCTGAAGCCACCATTTCTTCAACAACATATTGAACAATGGGCTTATCTACAATAGGAAGCATTTCCTTAGGTTGTGATTTAGTAACTGGCAAGAATCTGGTTCCAGAGCCAGCGACAGCAATAACGGCCTTAGTTATTTTCATATACTAATGTATTAATGCTAATATACTAATTATACTAATAATACTAATATAATACTAATTTTTATCTTATCAAAATTGATTGATGTTTGGTTTTGAGTAAATCAGTATTTTATATATTTTATAAGTATTATACTAATAATAGAGCCCAGAGGTCAATTTTAAGAATAGCTAAGGATAATGCCCGACCTGTCGGGTCGGGCCCACGGCTTGTTATTAGTTTTAGATTTTGATATTTTTAATATATAAATTGTTAAATTGCTAGATTGTTAAATTGTTGAAGAGTTAATAATTTTTATGGAAAAAAAATTTATTGCTTTAGAAAATAAATCCCCACACCTTAAAAAAAGTGGTGGGGATAAAGTACGCTTAGATAAATTTTTAAAAGAAAATTTAATGGATTTGTCGCGTTCTAAAATTCAAGATTTAATTATTGATGGATTTGTTAAAGTTAATTCTAAGATTATAAATAAAAAACATTATTGGTTAGCTAAAGGCGATGAAGTGATTTTAACTCCCTCTGTTCCTCGAAGAGCTCGGGACATCTCCCCCTTGAAAAGGGGGAGAGAATTAGAGAAGCTCAAAAAGCAAATTAAAGTGATTAAGAAAACTAAAGATTATGTTCTTATTGAAAAGCCAGCGGGATTGATTGTGCATGGAACTAAGGAGATTCAACAATATTCTTTAGTTGATTGGCTTAAGAAAAAATATCCACAAATTAAAGCAGTGGGAGATTCATCCCCACGCCCTGGAAAGGATGGCGGGGGTTTAGAATTTCGGCCGGGCATAGTTCATCGTTTGGATAAGAGAGTTTCTGGATTAATGGTTATTGCCTTAAACCAAGAAAGCTTTGAAAATCTAAAAGCACAATTTAAAGATAGAAATATAGTTAAAAAATATTTGGCTTTAGTGTATGGAGAAATGGAAGACCAGGTCGGTCAAGTTGATTTTCCGATTGAGCGCTCTAAACGAAGTGGTAAAATGGTTGCTAAGCCCAAACATTCTGGGGAAAAAGAGGCCTTAACTTTATGGGAAGTTAAAGAAAAATTTAATCATTATACTTTATTAGAAGTGCAAATTAAAACTGGACGCAATCATCAGATTAGAGCACATTTACAGGCCATTAATCATCCAGTTGTTGGTGATAATTTATATAATATTAAAAAATACAAAGACAAGTTTAATTTACAGAGAGTTTTTTTACATGCTTATCATTTAGAATTTACAGATTTAAGTGGCGAGGTGCAAAAGTTTGAGATTGATTTGCCGGAAAAATTAGAGAAGGTTGTGAAAGAATTAACACACCTTCGCTAAAGCTTCGGCGAGGCAAGGAGTAAGAATTAAGGAGTAAGAATTAAGGAGTAAGGATTAGGATTTATGGAAGATGAAAAAAATAAAAAAAGAAGGATTTCCTTAGGTGATTAACCGTTCGGATTTCCCTCGTCTTAATATTTATATTATAGTTCATTTTTAGAAAAAATCAACCAAAATAAAATAATGGAGAAGAAAAATAAAATTTTTGCTATAGCTGGACCTTCAGGAGTTGGAAAAACGACTGTTATTAATTTAGTTTTGAAAAAAAATGAAGATTTGCAAAAAGTATTGACCTCTACTACTAGGAGTATGCGTGATGGAGAAAAAAATGGTGTGAACTATAATTTTTATTCTTTAGAAGAATTTAAGAGAAAGCTTACTAATCAAGATTTTTTGGAAAATGAAAAAGTGCATTCAAATTATTATGGAGTTGAGAAAAAAGAAGTAGAAAAGATTATCAAAAATAATAAAATACCTTTGTTCGACATTGATGTTCGGGGAGCAATGAAAATTAAAAAACTTATACCAAATTTAAAAATTATTTTTATCTTACCAGAGTCGCTAGAACAAATAAAAAATCGCTTAAAACAAAGACCAAATATTACAGAAAAAGAACTTAAAACTAGATTAGAAACAGCAAAGAAGGAGTTAAAGATAGCTAATAAATTTGATTATCAGATAGTGAATAAAGAAGGAGAGATTGACAAAACCGTTAATTCAGTGTTAAATCTTATAGAGGTTGAAAAATAATTTTTATTTTATTATGCACCCGTAGCTCAACTGGATAGAGTGCTTGGCTTCGGACCAAGAGGTTGTAGGTTCGAGTCCTACCGGGTGTACCATCCTTCGTCAAGTTTAACTTGATTTCGGAGGGCAAGCCATAAAAATACTATTTATTAGTGTTTTTTTAGTTGTCAAAAATATTTTAATAGCTTATGATTATTTTATATAGAATTTTTAACATTTTATTTTGAACCTTTAACTTTTAACTTTCAACTTTTACCCTATTAAATTATCGCTTTGCGATATTATTTAACAGGGTGAACTTTTAACTAATTTATGAACTGGACTTATTTTTTATATGTTTTGTTAATTGGTTTATTAGATGCCTTAGCCATGATTTTAGGCAAGCTGTGGTTTTTGCATAAAAATGTTTTTTATTTGGTTGGTGCATTTTTAAGTTTGGGCATAGCGGCGATATTTTTTGCTTTTACTTTAAAATTTCAGAATTTAGTAATTATGAATTGGCTCTGGATTGGTTTGTCAGCAATTAGTGGCACTTTAGTAGGATTTTTAATTTTTAAAGAAAGCATTAGCAGTTTGCAAATTATTGGAGCGATTATTATTGGCATAGGTTTAATTTTACTTAATTGGAAGTAATTAATTAGCTTGTAGGGGATTAGGTTGTAGGGATTAGGAATGCTTTGATTAATGCTCGGTGTTGAACCGGGTTTTTTAATTTAAATCGACCCGACGGGTCGGTTTTTAATTTTTTACCCGCCGGGCTGGGTTGACCCCGTTAAACAATTTTATCCTTGGATAAGGGTAAAATTAAGATTTAAGTTAATATTTTTTAATAAAAATAAAATTATTAATAACAAAGAATATAATAGTTTAATGTGACAATTTTTAATTTTAAATCTTGTTTAATGGGGTTGACAGGATAGTTTAAATATGATATGGTTGGGAGTTAAAAAAAGAAATAAAAATGACAGGAGGATATAATGGCAAAAAATGGTCGGATTTTAAGTAAAAAAATTTCAAGAAAGACACTCAAGGTTTTTCGGAATGTATTGATTAAAATTCCAAAGAGCAGTAAACACATGTCTTTTGTTCCGGAGAATAAGGGGTATGGAATTGAGGCTCATTGGAAGAATGGTCTTGTTGTTAATCGCGGAGAGATTTTGTTTCGGTTTTTTTACGGAATTGGCGATGTTGATCTTGGTTCCCGTGTTATTGCAGATGTTAAAGTTATGGAGAAAAGAATTTTAGTTAAAACTAGAGTTTTTGGAAAAGTAGTTGGGTCGGAAATTTTTTACTTGTATTTGGATATTAAAAAAATATCCGATAACAGTGCTGAAGTTGAAATGAAATTTTGGTCCTGTGATCCAAAAGTTGAAATTGAGAAGAAGAACGAATTTCTCATTCCTCGTAGTCAAGAAAAAATTGTTTTTCTTGAGTTAAAAAAGGAAGCGGAAGAAGACGCCGCTTAAAAAATCTTTATAACAAACCCCGTTGTTTATTCACGGGGTTTTTAAATAGTATAATAGTATAATAGTATAATTGATAATAGGTTAATTGATTTATAAAATAAAAAATCCCGACAAAATCGAGAAATATTTTTAATAAGTTATTTTATTATTTAATATTTATAGTAGTAAACCATTCACTAGGTCGCTTAGGTTTACTACATAAACTATTCGTTTTATTCAAATAATGCTTATGGCGGTGCCATAAACTTGAGTATAGGAATAAATTTTTAATTTATGACGAAGACGAATAGTTTATGGTACGCCGTGCAGGATTTGAACCTGCGACCGTCTGCTTAAGAGGCAGCTGCTCTACCAACTGAGCTAACGGCGCATATTTGAAACAAAAAGCTTAGTAAAAATAAGAATACTATTTTTTAGAGTAAAAATCAATACCTAACTTGTTTTTAAATTTATTTATAGTAAGATAAAAACATATTTATCATTAAAAATAAATCCCCACACCTAATTTAGGTTATGTGGGGAATATATAAAGATTAAATATTAATAATACCTAATTAGGAAATAATTAGGTGTGGGGATAAAATTATGGACTTTGAAAAAAATGAAGAAAATATTTCACCAGAAGTTAAATTAAAAGAGGTAGAATTAAAAAAGCATGGAATGTACGAAAAACTGAAAAATTTTCAAGTTGGTGATAATATTATTTTTGAATTAGTTGATGGAAGAATCGAGACTTATAATAATTTAGACAATGCTATAAAGTTTTTTGCTGGCGAAGGACCAAAAGTAGATAAAGGAGTTAGCGAAATAAAAGATTTTTATCTTAGTTCAGAAAAAAAAGATTAATTTAATAAAAATAATATTTTTAAATAGCAAAAGACGCTTTTAAGAGCGTCTTTTTGGTTTAATTTTTTTACTTAAGCAAAGTCGAGAGATTGATTTTTTTCTTTACCTTTTTCTAGAAAAAGGTAAAACTAAAAAGTCGCGCCCCAAACAAAAATTTATATAATTTTATCACTACACTGGCTAAAATTTCGAAACTCCCGCGAACCACTCACTTCATTCGGGTTCACGGTCAAACAGTCGAAATTTTTTAACGCCAGTTTCGTTCAAATTCTAGATAAATTTTTGTAAGTGGCGCGGAGATTATATATTGAAATCAAAGCCGATGATAAGCTGATGTGTATATATAGAAATCATAATTCCTTTTTGTTTCTAAAAGGATTCTGATTTCTCGCTTTTTTGATTTATTGGTTTTTTACCGAATATAACTTAAAGGATTTTGTTTATAACCATTAACTCGAACTTCAAAATGAAGATGGGGTCCAGTTGACCAGCCAGTCGTGCCCATAGCCATAATGGTTTGTCCGCGGGAAACATTTTCACCTTTTTGAACATATAATTTAGAAGCATGAGCATAAAGCGTTTTGATACTATTGCCATGATTGATAATAATATAATACCCATAGCCACCACTACTCCAGCCAGCTATTTCCACAGTTCCAGATTCAGCGGCATAAATAGGCGTACCGGATTTTCCACCAATATCTATAGCGGGATGTCGCCACCAATAATATTGAGTTATTGCTTTAGTAGTAGTAGGCCATAATAATTTTGTATTAGCATTTTCTGGAGATGATTTGGGTGGAGTAAAAATGGTAGTCGGGGTAGTATGAGCAGTGATGACAGCAGCTGGTTTGATTCCGTCTGGAATTATTAAATCCTGGCCAATAGATATTTGATTGGCCGAGGTTAATTTATTGGCTTCTAAAATTTTGTCTTCTTCGGCCTTATATTTTTTAGCCAGAGATGAAATAGTGTCGCCTTTTTTAATAGTATGAATTAAGCCAGTGGTGGGTAATATTTTTAAAGTTTTTCCGGGACGAATAACACTATAATAAGTTAAATCATTAGACCATAATATACTGGCGACGCTAATTTGAAATTTTTCAGCTATACCACTAATAGTATCGCCTTCTTCTACCGTATATTCTATAACCTTAGTGCGCGGACCTTCTTGGAGGGCTTCTTCTGATAAAGCAGTAGCCATTAAAGCAGTTTCTTCATTAGTGGTCATGGTAATAGTAGAAGTAGGGGTAGGTAAATTTACTTGGGCTTGAGGAAGGGGGGCTTCTAAAGTGGTTCCCTCGGTTTCTAATGTTTTTTGAGAAATCATTGCCGGTCCCTCTTCTTCTATAATTTCATCATTATTAAGAAATTCTTTATTTTCGTAAGTTATTAATTTGGAGATAATGGCTTTTTTACCAAATTCTTCTGGCTCGGGTGGTTGAGCAAAAATATTATTAGCTATAGTTAAAACACCGATTAAGATTAGTAAAGCATAGGGCAGCACCTTGCTTATTTTATTTTGGTATTGGGGTAATATATTTTCTTCTTTTTTCTGCTTTTTTCTTTTTATTTTTAAAAACAGATGATATATTTTTAATGTTATTAATTTTAATATTTTGCCAGGAAGCCAAAAAATAATTTTTAAAATAAAGATAAAAATTTTCCAAAAATAAGTAGCAATTATTTTAATTGCCTTAATAATATATATTATAGAGAGAAATAAATATCTGGTGATTTTAATGGAAATAGATTTGGGGTTAATATTTAGTAGTAATTATTATCATAAGCTATCGCTAGGCAAAAGTCAAAGGGTAAAAGGTAAAAAATGACTTGAATTTTATCTGTATTGTTAGTATTATTTTTATATTAGAACTATTTAATCTTAATTATGGAACAAAATTACAATCACCAAGAAATAGAACCAAAGTGGCAAAAAAAATGGGAAGAATCTCAAGTTTTTAAAGTTGATGAAAAATCAAAGAAAGAAAAAAAATATGTTTTAGATATGTTTCCTTATCCTTCGGGAGCTGGTTTGCATGTTGGACACCCTGAGGGTTATACAGCGACTGATATTTATTGTCGTTACCTACGAATGAATAATTATGAAGTAATTCATCCAATGGGCTGGGATGCTTTTGGTTTACCAGCGGAAAATTATGCTATTAAAATCGGAGTTCAACCACAAAAAAGCACAGCTGATAATATTAAGACATTTACTAAACAAATTAAGAGTTTTGGTTTTTCTTATGATTGGGACAGAGAAATAAATACTTCTGACCCAAGTTATTATAAATGGTCGCAATGGTTCTTCCTTCTATTATATAAAAATGGATTGGCTTACAAAAAGAAAGCGCCAGTAAATTGGTGTGAGTCCTGCAAAACAGTTTTAGCAAACGAACAAGTTGTTGATGGACATTGTGAACGTTGTAAAAACGAGGTAATAAAAAAGGATTTAGAGCAATGGTTTTTTAAAGTTACTGAATACGCCGAAGAGCTTTTAAATGATTTAGATAAATTAGAATGGTCATCGGCTTTAAAGACGATGCAAAAAAATTGGATTGGTAGGTCAGAAGGAGCTATTATTCAATTTTCAATTACCAATGCTCAATTTTCAATTAAGGACTATAAAAAAATATATTTTGCTACTGGGAATGATTCAAAATTTAAAAGATTAAAAAGATTATTTTCTAAAATAGCTCCAAATTTAAAAATAGAAAAAGTTCCAGATTATCTTGAAGTAGAAGAAAATGGCAAGGATGCTTTTGAAAATTCATTAAAAAAAGTTTTACCTTATAAAAATAAATATAATTGTCCGGTAATTTCAATGGATACAGCTGTATTTTTTGATGGAGAAGATGTAAATTCTTTAGAGCCCAAAAGATCGGCCTTAAAAAATATTGATGAATCAAAGTTATCTCAAAAAGAAATTTGTCAAAAAATGTTAGATTTTTATAAAAATATTGCTCGCAAAAATAAGGGGGAAAAAGAATTTTATTATGAAGATTATTGGACTATTTTATATCCAGATGGTAGTTATAAACAAATAAAAAATAAAAGAGATTATGTTCTAACTGACCAGGAATTAAGTAAAGTAGATATTTATTTTCCGATGCGGTCTTTATATTATTCTAAAGTGACTGGAAAAAGTGCAGACCAAACAAAAGAAGAAGATTATTTTCAAGAATTTGCAAGTGTTAGCCAGGCCTTAAAAAATTTATTAGGTTTAGAAAAAATCAAAATTTTTACTACTCGACCAGATACCTTATATGGAGCAACTTATATGGTTTTGGCCCCTGAACATAAATTAGTTCAAAATTTACAAAACCAGATTGAAAATTTTTCAGAAGTAGAAAAATATATTCAGATCACTAATAAAAAAAGTGATTTAGAAAGAACTGATTTAAATAAAGACAAAACTGGTGTGGAATTAAAAGGTTTGAAAGCCATTAATCCAGTTAATGGAGCAAAATTACCAATTTATATTTCAGATTATGTTTTGGCCTCTTATGGCACTGGAGCAATTATGTGTGTGCCAGCCCATGACCAACGGGATTTTGAATTTGCGCAAAAATTTAATTTACCAATTATTGATGTAGTGCAACCAAAAAGAAAAACTAAGATTTTAATTGTTCATGGTTTTGGCTCTAATAAATTAAGTAATTGGATTCCTTGGCTAAAAAGAAAATTAGAAAAATTAAGTTATGAAGTTTTAACTCCAAGTATGCCTCATACTAGTCATCCATTGTTTGAAGAGTGGTTGAAAGAATTAAAAGAATTAACACAGGATTTTATAGAAGATGATATTATAATCGGCCATAGTTTAGGAGCTTTTGCAGCCCAGCATTTGGTTCAAGAATTAAAAATTAATAAATTGTTTTTAGTTGCTCCAGTTACAGAATTTATGCTTAGTGATCAAACCAAAGAAAGAAGTATTAGGAAATATTTTACAGAAGAACAAATTAAAATACTGAGTAAATTTACTGGTTATAAGGTAGACTATCAAAAAGTAAATAATAATGTCCAAAAAATTTATGCTTATTTTTCAGATAGTGATCCTTATATAAGCTTAAATCAAAAGGAAAGCATAGAGAAAGTTTTATTAGCAGACTATAAAGTTTTTAAAAACAAGGGACATTTTAATATTAACGAAAGATTTGATCCTAAGGTTTCAGAATTACCAGAAATAATTTCAGATATTGAAGAGAAAATTAAAGCCAGTGAAGATCCGCAGGGGATAATGATTAATTCTGCAGAATTTAATGGTTTAGATTCAGAAAAGGCAAAAATTAAAATTACCAAAAAAGCCAAAGGAGAATTAACTACGCAGTATAAAATTCGCGATTGGTTGGTCTCTCGGCAAAGATATTGGGGGGCACCAATTCCAATAGTTTATTGTCCTAAATGTGGAGCTGTTCCTGTTCCAGAAAAGGATTTGCCAGTTTTATTACCGGACGATATTAAGGATTTTCGACCAACCGGAAAACCACCATTAGCTTTTTCTAAAGAGTTTAATGCTAATGTTAAGTGTCCGAAGTGTGGAGGCGAAGCTACTCGGGAACATGATACTATGGATGGATTTGTAGATAATTCTTGGTATTATTATCGTTATTTAGATCCAAAAAATGAAAATGAATTTTGTGCCAAAGATTTAATTAAAGAATGGGTGCCAGTTGATACTTATGTGGGGGGAGCAGAGCATGCCGTGGGTCATTTAATTTATTCACGATTTTTTACAAAAGTTTTACGGGACAATAAATATTTAGATTTTGACGAGCCCTTTTTGAAATTAATTAATCAGGGTTTAATTTTAGGAACCGATGGTCAAAAAATGAGTAAGAGTTTAGGTAATGTGGTGAACCCAGACGAAGTTATAGAAGAATATGGAGCCGATAGTTTTCGAATGTATGAAATGTTTATGGGTCCTTTAGAAGATTCTAAGCCCTGGAATACTGATGGTATTAAAGGTTTACGTCGGTTTTTAGATAAAAATTGGAATTATTTTTCAACAATCCGACCCGCCGGGTCGCCTTCAACTGACCCGGCGGGTCGGATTAAGGCCTTATTACATAAAACCATTAAAAAAGTTGGTGACGATATTCAAAATTTTAGATTTAATACAACGATTAGTTTTCTGATGGTTTGTTTTAGGGAGCTTAGTTCTTTATCTTCCCCAGATTTAGATTTAGTTAATCCATATCTAATAATGCTGTCTTGTTTTGCACCGCATATTAGTGAAGAAATTTGGCAGAAGCTGGGGAATGATGGATTTATTTGTCAGCAAGAGTGGCCAAAATATGACGAAAAATTAATTGTAATAGAAAAAATTATTTTACCTGTGCAAGTAAATGGAAAATTGCGAGCGACTTTAGAAGTAGAAAAAGATATTTCAGAAAATGATTTAAGGGATAGAGTTTTAGAATTAGAAAATGTGCAAAAATTTATTCAAGGCCAAAAAATTGTAAAATTTATTTATATCCCCGGGAAGATTGTGAATATAGTAATCAGTTAAAAGTTTAAAGTTAAAAGTATTTTTTATGAAAAAAATTTTATTATTATCAACCCTGTTTATTGTCATTTTATTAATAAGTGGATGTAAATCAAATTCAGATATTTTTTCTTGCTCAGAAGATTCAGAATGTATCGTTGTAGATTCAATTGAAGGCTTACAATATATTCCTGATATTAATGATGAATGTGGATGTGCTAATGTAGCTGCAATTAATTCTCAATATTTAGAATTGTGGGAGCAAAAAAGAGAAGAATTTAAAGGTAAAATAGAATGTGATAAATGGTGTAAGGCATTAGGAAAGAAGGATTCTTATATTGCAAAATGTGAGAATAATAAATGTGTATTAGAGATGAAATAATTATATGAAAGATTTAAAAAAGTATTTTATTCTGTTAATTTTTTTAATAGTTTTGCTTAGTGGTTGTACTTCTCAGGATTGTCAAACTAGATGTAATAATATCAAAGAAAGTGAAAATGTGCCTCATTTTGATAAACAAATGATATTACCAGGCGGTTGTTATTATGGTTCTTTAAATCAAAAAGCTCTAGGAACACCCGCAGGTTGGGTTCATTATGATGAGGGTTCACAAAGAGCTTCTTGGTGTCCGTTTAATCCAGATTTTATTGATGATTGTGATTGTTAATTTAGTAGTTAAATAATTTTCCTTTTTCCACTTTTTTCTAGAAAAAAGTGGAGCAAAAAAGTCGCGCCTGTACAAAAATTTAGAGAATTTTATCATTCGCCATCCTAAAATTTTGAAACTCGTCGTTTCACTTTCAGCGCAACTCCTCAAACAGTCAAAATTTTTAACGGATGCCTCATTCAAATTCTAGTTAAATTTTTGTAATGGCGCAGGAATTTTATTATAAATTGATAGAAGCTTTATATCAAAACAATGAAATGGATTTTTATCATAATTTTAATAATTTTTTTAGGGACTTTTAATAAATAGAAATTGAGTTGAGGAAGTCGGAGAATATTTTTTTATCTTTCCTTAATTTTTTCTTTGAGGAGATTTTTTTTAATGTTATAATAAATTTAGTTAAAAGTTAAAAGTATTTTTGTCTTTTACATTTTTATTTTTAAATTATTATTTTTTATGTCTATACCTCAAAATCCTATAGTAACTAAAAAGAAATTTCCAAAACTTCCTAAATTTATTCGGGTTTTTTTACCTTATAAAATGAAACGGCAAGTTAAGGAATTGTTTGTTTCTACTATTATAGTCAATTTTGCTTTGGCTATGGTTCAAATTTTTGAACCGATTTATTTATATCAAATGGGCTATCCTTTAATTAAAATAGCTATTTTTTATTTGATTGTTTATGTTTTATATTTCTTTTTAATTCCTTTTGGAGCTAAATTTGCTAATAAACATGGTTATGAAAATGGCATGTTTTTGGGAACAGCTTTTTATGTATTTTTTTATATTTCTTTATTTTTTATTCCTAATTACCCCTGGCTTTTTTACGGGGCGGCGATTATTTATGCTTTACAAAAAACTTTTTATTGGACTGGTTTTCATGCTGACTTTGCTCATAATTCGGAAGATAGTGAAGAAGCTCGAGAAATTAGCTCAGTTAATGTTTCTAATGCTATTATGTTTGTTTTAGGGCCTATTTTAGGTGGTTTAATAATTACTTATTTTGGTTTTGCGGTTTTGTTTTTAGTGGTCTCTATTTTATTTTTGATTTCTAATATTCCCATGCTATTAACTAAAGAAAAATTTGATCATCGAACATATGAATATAAAAAAGTATTTGATGTTTTTAAAAGAGTAAATATAAAAAATTTTTTAGCTTGTATGGGTTATGGAGAAGAATTAGTAGTTCAGGTTTTGTGGCCCATATTTATGTCGATTATAATTGTTAGTTATTCTAAGTTAGGTTCTTTAGTGAGTATAGCAACTGGTTTAACTTTATTAGCCACTTTATATATTGGTAAGATGTGTGACTCTAAAAATAAAACTAGAATTTTGAGATTTGGATCTATTATTTATTCTATAGTATGGTTTTTAAGAATTTTTGTTAGGACTATAACTCCAGTATTTTTAATTGATACAGCTTCTAAAATATCTAAATCAGTAGTAGCGGTTCCAATTGTGGCTATTTTTTATGAAAAGGCCAAAGAAGGGAAGAGTAAGAATCATAATAGTATTATGGAAAATGTAGTTAATTATGAAGTGGGTTTGATAATTGGAAAAGTATTAGCTTGTTCAGTAATTATTTTAATGATATCCATTTTCTCCTTAAAAGATGCCTCTGGTTTTGTAGTCGGATTTGTTTTCGCAGGAATAAGTTCTCTACTTTATATGTTGTATAAATAAATGACCCCTTTAGAAGAAACTAAATTTTTTTTAAAACAAAATAAGATTTTGCCTAGCAAGTCTAGGGGGCAGAATTTTTTAATTTCTGAACAAATTTTAAAAAAAATAATCCAAGTAGCAAATTTAAAACCCAAAGAAAATGTTTTGGAAGTTGGTCCGGGAATCGGAACCTTGACCACAGCTTTATTAAAAGAAGGAGTAAATCCCCACACCTCAAAAGAGGTGTCGGGGATAAATTTAAAAGTTGTTGAGTTAGATAAAAATTTAGTCCAAGCTTTAAAACCCTTAGCAAAGATGAATAAATTTGAGTTAATTGCCGGAGATATTTTGAAAATAAATTTACAAAAAATTTTGCCCCTTAAGTTTTTAAAAAACTATAAAATAATTGCTAATTTACCCTATAGTATCACTTCTCGATTTTTGCGAATTTTTTTAGAACACCAATACCCGCCTCAAGAAATGATTTTAATGTTGCAAAAAGAAGTCGCGGAACGAATTATTAATAAAGATGGTAAATGGTCAAAACTTTCAGTAATGTGTAATTTTTATTCTCAGCCAGAATATCTATTTAGCGTAGGTAAAGAAAATTTTTATCCCCAACCCCAAGTTGATTCAGCAATAGTTCGTTTTAAAATCGACCCTGAGGGTCGGCGACCCTCAGGGTCGGAACGTTTTTGGCAGTTAGTTAAAATTGGTTTTTCCTCTAAAAGAAAGACCTTGGCTAATAATTTAATGGCGGGATTAAAATTAACTAAAGACGAAGTTTATCAAATTTTAGAGCAAGCTGGTTTAGAAAAAAATATCCGCGCAGAAAAGTTGGAAATAGAAGATTGGGTCAAGCTTGTTAAATCTAATGCTATTTGATTGGGTTCACCCCGTTAAATAAGATTTAAATATATGATAAAATAAATTTCAGTTTTTTATTTTTCGAACAGAACGAGAGTCATCCCGTCTGCGGGATGACCGAGTGAGTGAGAAAAGAATGAATACCCCGTCAGCTTGCTGCGGGGTTAAGGTGCGACCGAATGGGAGCTCCGAATCAGAGTCCAGAGCTTGCTCTGGGGTTTGATACCATTCATTTTTTGTTAATTATAATTTTGTGTTTACAGTACTATGTTTAAATCTTAATTTTATTTTATTTAACTTTTTTAAAAAATTAAATAGGAGGATATAAATTTTCATCTAATTGATTAAATCAACTAGATGAGAAATAAAATTATTTAACGGGGTAGATTTGTCATCTGACTAAAAAATTAGTATACCCCGCACTAATTGATTTAATAATTAGTGAGGGGTATAATTAAAGCAGGATACTAATATACTAATGGTACTAATTATACGAATTAATCATACTGATGATAAATGATATTGATAATGCAGTAGTGAATTATTCTCCCCCTCCTCCCCTTAATAAGGGGAGGTGTCCGCAGGACGGAGGGGTAAGGGGAGATACAGAGGGGTTATTTATACTAATAATGTGAATAAAATTAACATTATTTTTGGGTATTTGATTTAAATATATAAAATTACAATAATGGATTATAAAGATAATTCCATTGAACAAAATAAAAAGAATATTTTTACAAAAATAATCAATTATTTTTCAAATTATAAAAATAATTTTAAGTTATTTATTATTTTAGGGGTCTTAGCGCTTATTTTAGGGGCCTGGAATATGACCTCTTATATTAAAAATGCTTTTGTGGAATCATCTTTTGTTTTAAAGGATAAGGCCACCCTTAGCCAAAATTTAAATAGATTAAAAGACACAGATAGCGATGGTATATCTGATTATGATGAATTAAATACCTATGGCACCAGCCCCTATTTAGAAGACACAGACAGTGATGGCATATCTGATTATGATGAAATTATAGCTGGAGATAATCCAATTTGTGCGGGAGAGGCCTGTAATATAAATATTGGGGAAAAGCTTAATGAAGGCGAAGATGTTAATGCAATTATTGAGGATATGTCAGATTTAAATTTGGAAGAATTTAAAATTTTTTTAATAGAATCAGGTTATCCAACTGAGATGGTAGAATCACTGAGCTTAGAAGATATAGAAATCTTAATGCAGACAACAGATGATTCTGTAATAAATTTGTCAGAAGACGATTTACGAACAGAGGCAGAATCTCTTTCAGTAGCAGAGATAAGAGAACTTTTAATTCAATCTGGGGCTAATGTTGAACAAATAAATTCTATATCAGATGAAGAATTAAAAGCAATATATTTAGAGGCCCTAATAGAGGTTGAGTAAGGCCAAATAGATTAATAATATTTTTAATATGTTTTTTAAGAAAAATAAAAAAGTATTTATTATATCAATTTTAGTAATATTTTTATTTGTTTTTAATTTTTCAGTTTTATTTATCCCAAAACAAGCCAAAGCACAACTTGTAGTGACAAATCCAGCCGCTATAATACAAAATATTTCTAAATGGGCCAAAGATCAAATTGAAAAAAGATGGGAAGATTTTAAGGAAAACATGGTAGCACAGACTTTTAAGAATGTGGCTAGAAAATTTTTAAATAAAATTGCTTATGATTGGGCTAATAAAATTGCTACTGGCCAGGCCGGACAGGGTTCTCTTTTTGAAGGAGGAAACGTATGGGATAATTTAGGTAATTTATCTAAAGCTGCTGGAGCCGAATTTATTAATGATATTGCCAAAGGTGGTCTTGGTTTGGATTTGTGTAAGCCCTCAAATCCAAAATTAAATTTAACTTTGCAATTAAGTTTGTATGATACTAATTTAGCACCAGAAGGACCTAAGCCAGATTGTAGTTTTGCAGAAATGGGAGAAAGATGGGGTAAATTAGCTGATGAGTTATCTAAGGATTGGGGTAAATTAGTAAGTTTAAATGAACAGGACTTAGCAGGTATTGGCTTTGAAGGTGATAGTGCTAATCAGGCCCGTTTAAGTTTGGTGCGTAATATGCTTAGTCCTAAGCAGAGCGATACTTATTATGCCCAAGATATATTAACTAGATATGATAAAATAGCGGCGGACAGAAAAGAAGCAGAAAAATTAGAAAAAGAAATAAATGATGCCGGGTCTCTAACTGCTCCAAGGGACACTATTACAGGAGATTTAAAACAACCATCAGCAATAACAGAAACCAAAGTTAAAGAAACTGTAACAATTAATATGCCTGAATCACCCATTGACTTACAGTTTACAGGAAATCTTATGGCTGATGCTATGGGCGTTTTTATGAATACTTTAGTGAGTAAGGGGATTGAAAAATCATTGATGGATATGTTTAAGAGCGAGCCAGGTCCGACTGAATACGAAGAGATGACAGAAGGTGGTGGAGTTCTTCCTTTTTCTGGAGAAAGTTTTAGTGCTAAGGATTATATTGACCAGATATTTTCGCAAATAAATAAATTGTCTTATAATATGAGTCCGAGCAATATTGATGTAATTAGTGAAATGGAAATTGACTTAAGGGGAGATGGTATTGTCGGGCTGATTAATAATGGAACTATTGATGCTAATTTTTCTCAGGCCTTACGTGATGCCCAAGCAGGAGAGCCAATAACATTAAGAGAGGCCATGACAAGATATGGCTGGGAAAATAAATGGTTTGGTTTTGTTGATGTAGGTAGTCAAAATGTCCAGCAACCTAAATTGGAGGATGGTTTTTCTTATGACAATATGAAAATTTTAAGAAAAAATAGAATAGTTCCAGTGGGTTGGGAAATGGCAGCTTTAAAAATAAAATCATCTAGTGGCAATATTAGTGAATGCCGAAGTTATGGTTGTACTTTAGAAACAGTTTTAAATCAATATGATAGAACTGGAACTTATGCTTATATTGTAGGTGGTGAAATTTTGGAATTCCAAAATGATTATTGTGGATGGCGACCAATTGCTTTAGAACCATATAATATTAATATAGCTAATTCAAATGCCTGTTATGATGTTTTGGATGCTACTAGTCAAAATCATATTGATGG
This sequence comes from uncultured Gammaproteobacteria bacterium, assembly GCA_964486685.1. Lineage (GTDB taxonomy): Bacteria > Patescibacteriota > Patescibacteriia > UBA1558 > S5-K13 > JAIOTH01. The sequence continues at coordinate 5,189 of CAZAOE010000015.1, read as the reverse complement.
AGTAGAAGTTAAATGGGATGGTAGCGATATGGGAACCCCTCTTGATTTAACTGATGATATTATTCCGGGTTATTGTTATAAATATAATATAAACGAAAATGGTTTTATAAAAGAAATATTAATAGAAGCAAATACGAATCAAGATGATTGCGAAGACAATCAGCCAACAGATGGATATTTTGATAATAATGGTAATTTTATAGACGGTCATTTTTACGAATGGGAGCCAGGTGGTTGTATGATTATAGAAAAAGATGAATTAGAGTACGGACAATTATGTGGTTTGGTTAATCCGGATTGGGTATTAAAAGCCCCACCTCAACAATGTGGAACCAAAGGTTATTATAGTGCTTTAAGCAGTCCTGATTCAGCTGACCGTTATCAAGAATGCGCTGATGTCCAGCATTGTATAGCTGAAGATGAAAATGGCAATTGTTTAGGGGCTTATGATTATTGTACTAAAGAAGAAAATATTTGGAGATTTAAGGGCGAGATTTGTAGTGATTATTATAGTAGTTGTTTAACTCTCAAAGACGACCAAGGCGAAATAAAATCATATTTAAGTGACACCTTAAAGGTTTGTAATGAAACGCAAGTGGGTTGTCGAGATTATCTTATAGAAAAAGAATTAATAGATGGTATTTATGATTGGAAAATTGATGGAGACAAGGTTTATTTAAATAATAATGCTGCAGAATGTGATAATGAAGATGGGGGCTGTACAGAATTTATTGAAATTAAACCAGGAGTAAATTTAATTCCTAATGGTGGTTTAGAAATAAACGAGGATAGAGAAAATATTCAAAATGCAAATCCAGATGGCTGGGATATTATTGGTATTCATGATTATTTAATTAATTCTGATGAATGTTATCAAAATTCATCTTGTTTGAAATTATTCTCTTCTGCAAATGAGGCAGGTTTGAAGAAAATTATGGAAATTATTCCTGGAGCTAATTATACTTTTTCGGCCTATGTTAAATATGATGGAGAAGACACTAATCATGCTTATTTGCAAATCAAAGATTGTGGAAATGATGCCAGCTGTTTAACGGGTGATTGGTTGGCAGAAAGTACCACTACTAGCACTGAAGTTAATTGGACCAGAATTAGCACTAATTATACTTTTAGCAAAAATACTAAATATATTAAAATTTTTGTCGGTTTAAATTTAGAGGTGAGTGGTGCCAATGCCTGGATAGACAGAATTCAGTTGGAATTAAATAATATTTTAGGCGGGGCAGAGGGAGTGGGTACAGCTAATCCTAGCTCTTATAAAGATTATGGTTTGGGTGGAGAAATATATTTTAAAAATGCTCCAGATTATTATAATTGTGATACAAATTACATTGAAGAATGTAATGATTTTGTAAAATATTGTTCAGCAGCAGATGTGGGATGTGAATTATATGCACCAGTTAATAATGATCCTTTTGTGCCAGCAGTTTTAAAAAGCAATGATTTATGTGTAGCAGAATGTAATAATTATCAAACATTTGTAGAAAATCCAAGCTATTTTGATATATTGGAAGATGCAACTATTTTACCAATAGATAAGAATTTTATAGCAGATACAGCTAAAAATTGTCCGGCAGGAGAGGCCTCTTGTGAATTATTTACTAATATAGATGCTTTAGAAAAAGGGGCAGAGGCCAGAGAATATTATAGCTTTATTCGCCAATGTGTTAAACCAGACGAAGTTACTGCTAAACTTTTTTATACTTGGGAGGGTTCAGATACTTCGGCTTTTCAATTAAAGACCTGGAAATTATTGGAAAGCACTTATAGTACGGGGGGAGGATATGCTCCTTGTACTAATGTGGAATTAGGTGGGATTTTGTGTTTAGATAATGTTGACAATGTTGTAGAATGTGAGCCATCCGAAAATTTTGATTGTCGAACTTTTTATGATGAAAATGCCATTCCGCATAATCGCTTGCTTTCTAAAACCATACCTATTACAGAAGAGTGTATTAATTTAAGAAGGGAAAACAGCGACCAGATTTATAAAACAGCTCCTTCTATGAGTCGGGCTTGTAGTGCTGATAATGTGGGTTGTTTAGCTTATGAAGGCAATAATAGCAATAATATTAGAAATATTTTTATTGAGGAATTTGAATTAGGAAGTATATCTGGCTGGATGGCTGAAGATGGCGCTGGAAATTCAATCAATACTCAACATTCTAATGAGTCCATTTATTATAATGGACATTCTATGAAAGCATGGGTAAATACAGCTACCCCAGAAATTATTTTATCTTATAATCTTACTCAAAATTTTAATATAAAAGCCCAAGATATTAAGAATAAAAAATATTCTTTGAGTTTTTGGGCTAAGTCCTTTGGAAATAATGACGGAGAAACAAATGTCTCTCCAGTATATAATGGGTTAGAGGATAATTTTATTGATTTTGACCAGGGCCTATCAGTAGCATCTCCAGGATGGTTATTTTATAAATATGATCCAATTGCCATAGATACTATAATAAGCGGGAAAGATGTGATTTTAAAATTTAAAATTAAAATAAATAATAATGCGGGACAGGCCAATGATGGTTTTTATATTGATAATATAATTTTAAAGGAAATTTCTAGTGATTTTTATAAAATAAAAAATTCTTGGAATACACCTCGAACTTGTTCGGATAATAATTATTTAGGATGTCAAGAATATAAAGATAGATATGGGAATAATTGGTATATTTATCAATTTAGTGATTTATGCGCAGAAGAAGATATTGGCTGTACAGCTATGATTAATACTCGAAACTCATCTATGCCATTTCAGCAAACCTTTAATGCTTTTTGTGGAGAAGGAAGTCCACCAACAGAATGTGATTTAGGAAGATATTATTATAAAAATAATGAAGATGTTTTAAATGAGGATGAGAATATTGTTGATAGTACTATTATTGTTCCAAAAGATGAATTGGTTTATATAGTTAAAGACAAGACCTATTCTTGCTTGGCTGACAAAAAGGGTTGTCAGAGTTTAGGAGTAATTAATAATGAAGGTGGCCGAGATGATTTTTATAAACTTAATGACCCAGATAAATATATTTCAGATGATTATTATGGAGGTCAGGAAAATACTTTGTGTTTAGATGAAGATAAAAATTGTACGAGTTTTTCTTTAGTCGGTGGCAGTGGTGTGATATATAGAATTCATCCACGAAATTTAACTTGTACATATCAAGACGATCCGCAGAGTAATATAGAAGCTGGTTTTTATACTGATGATGGACAGGATTGTACCGGGCTTTTATATAATGTTAATTATGGTGATTTAACCAGTAGTATAGCTGAGGACTGGAAGCCATTCCCAGATTATAGCGGTGGTTATGCGGCTTTATGTGAGCAGAGCCAAAATAAGTGTTCTTCATTTATTGACCCTTTAGATAATCAAGATATGCTGAATTATTTATATTCTCAAGTAGGCATTCAGAACTTAAATTTCAAAAATATTACTCAGTGGCGACAGGCCTCTTGGGATAAGAATGCTGAAATTGAAGATGAAGAAACAGGCCAAATTTATTATGGAGAATTTAGTGATTTTACCCACGAAGGCATTAGTATTAATGTTAATAATGAAGAAATAAGAGTTAATTTAAAAGCTGACAATAATGTTTTAATTTACAAAGGACCGGAAAGTGGACAAGATGCTTTTGATTTTTATGTTGAGGCCGGAAGTATTTATCGTTTAAGCGCTGATATTAAATTAACAGACGTACAATCAGTAAATGTTTTATTAAGTTGCAAGCAAGCAGCTGATAATAATTATGGTTATTTATATAGCAATAATAGTAGTAAAATTCCTTATGCTTTTCCAGCTATAGGAGCTAATTATTATACAGGTGAAGACATAGATGGTTGGCAAAATATTTATGGACTTTATAAAATACTGCCTGGAGCTAATTATTGTAATATTGCTTTTTATATTAATGGAGACACAGGAGATAATGTAATTATTAAAGATATTAATTTTTCCAAAGTCACTGGCCAATATAATTATTTAGATGATGATAATTTAGATAAAGAAAGTTGTAATAGTCCAGATTTAGAAGAGGGCTGTGTTTTATTTCATAATACTGCGGATTCTAATTTACAATATAATTCTACCCAGGCCTATAATTTAGGCGAACAAGGAGCAAATGATTCTAATATTTTATTGAAAGTAGTCCGTGATAGAGAATGTTCTGAATGGGTAACTTGCGGGGCTAGTTTAGAAACCTTTAATAAAGCCAGCGGACAATTACAGGATTCTTGTATATCTTTAATTGGCTGTGATGAATTATCTGAGGCCGGTTCAGGTCTATGTTCCCATCCTTTTAGTACTGGTTCGCAAGCTCAACCCCTAACCTTAGATTATTATTTACAAATGCGCGGTCAGGGAACTTGGTTTGATGATGATTATAGTGGTTATTCTATTCCTGGGCTTTATCCTTTAGATTCTTTAGTGCCAGTTGAAATAGAAGAAGATGTTTATGATTTGGGACATTTAATAGTTAAAAAAGCTGGTGATGTTCCGCATGTTTATAAGACCGGTATTGGTCTTGAAGCAGATAGTGCTATTTCTGGTGATTATAAAAATTATAATAATTGGATTGAAACCAAAGACAAAACCTGTCGTTTATATCCAGAAGCTGATTCCCCATTTCCTTGGACAAGTAATAATAATATGGTCTTACAAATTGATAGTTCTACCACTACTGATAATTATGTAATATTTACAGAAAAGGCCTCTAATTTTAAAAATGCCAATATATGTCAACCAAATTTTATTGATTCGGGATTTTTTAATATAGATTATAGTGTTGTTCCAACGGACATGAATTGTGAGTGCCATTATACTATAGCTGATTATGGCGCAGAAAAATTATTTTATCCTTATGATTATGATATAGATGATATTCCAACTTCTATAGCTCCTAGTTATGGTTATGATGCGGGCGCAGATATGAAATTAAAAAGTACCAGTAAAAATTTGGGCTGGAAGGGTTTTTGTTTGGAAGATGATAATTCTTTATTAATAAATAATACCAATGTCATTACTGCTGAACATAGATGTTTGTCTTGGTATCCAGTAGATATTATTAGCGGGGAAATGGATGCTTATGCAGTTAATCCCGAAGCCACTGTTAATAATTTAGTTGGTGATAATGCTAAATTATGTGCTATTAGTGAGGATT
>CAZAOE010000014.1:0-28680 GCA_964486685.1 uncultured Gammaproteobacteria bacterium | reverse complement strand
TGGGAGCTCCGAATCAGAGTCCAGAGCTTGCTCTGGGGTTTGATACCATTCATTTAGTAAATTTTTTATAAATTATTATGATATCAAATAAAAAATCATTCAACGGGTTGAAATATATTTATTCATTTATTTTAGGACATTCTCCAAAATTATCTCAAGCAGAAATTGAGAGTGTTTTAAAATTTAGAAATATTGATTTTCAAATAATCGGAGTTGCCTCTCAATTTTTAGTTTTAGAAACTAGTCAGGAATTAGATGTTGAAAATTTGAATCAAACTTTAGGAGGTATTATTAAAATTGGTAAATTAGAATTTTTTACCCCCCACCTTTTTGAAAACAAAAAGGATGAGGGGCGAGTTGATAAATTAGATAATATAGAAAATTTAAATAATACTTTCGTTCAGATTTTAAAAAGTAATTGTAATTTAGAAAATAAGCTTAAATTTGGTTTTAGTATTTACAGTCGAGATAGGTCTTTGCAAGAATTTGTTTTTAAGCTCTCTCTATCTATTAAAAAAGCTTTAAAAAAAGAAAAAATAAGTAGTCGGGTTGTTACTTCTAAAGAAAAAGATTTATCAGCAGTAATTATTGAAAAAGAGCATTTAATTGAGTCGGGTTTTGATATCCAGGTTTTAAATATTCGAGGTCGTTTTTATTTTATGCGCACCTTGGCTGTTCAAAATTTTGCCAGATTTAATGCCTTGGATTATGAACGGCCCCGAATTGATTCTAAATCCGGAATGATGCCACCCAAATTAGCTAAAATAATGTTAAATTTAGCTGATAATCGGGGGATTATTTTAGATCCTTTTTGTGGCTCAGGAACAATTCTTTTAATGGCCGGAGAATTGAGATTTGAGAAAATTATTGGTACGGATATTTCTAAAAAAGCTGTTCAAGATTCAATAGAAAATTTAAAATGGTATGAAGAAAGGTTTGACAATAAGATAAGTAATTATATTTTTAAATCAGATGTTAAAGATTTATTGCAAGAAGGCATTGAAGAAAATTCAATAGATTGTATTGTTAGTGAGGGTTATTTAGGAAAGCCATTAAAGGGCGACGAAGATTTTAATTTTATTCAAGAGCAAATTAGTGATTTAAGTGATTTATATTTAAATTCTTTTAAGACGTTTAAAGACCTTTTAAAAAACAAAGGATGTGTTATTATAACTTTGCCAATTTTTATATTTAACAACAGAGAAAATCATTTAGAAATTGTTGATGAAATAAAAAAAATGGGCTTTCAGCAAGAGGATTTATTAGAAAATGAACAGAGCTTAATTTATAAGCGAGAGGGGCAGAGGGTTTATAGGGAAGTAATTAAGTTAAGAGTTTGTCAATAAATCAAGAAATCAAGAAAGCAAATGGTTAACAAATCAAATAGTTAATAAATAAGTTTAGCTGATCGCTGAAAGCCGATAGTTAAACAAAAAAATATGCAATTACCAAAACAAATTTTTAAATCATATGATATCAGAGGTATTTATCCGCAAGAATTAAATCCAGAAGTAGCCCAAGAAGTGGCTTTATTATTTTTGTCATTAGTTTCTAAAAGAACTGGAAAAAATCCAGAGGATTTGAAAATAGTTTTAGCTAAGGATATTAGGAATTCTTCAGAATTTTTAGCCCAAGCAATGAAAGATACGCTGGTTTCTAAAGGCGTAGAAGTTGATGACATTGGCTTAATGTCTGTAGACGCTATTTATTTTGCAGTGGGAAAATATAATTATGACGGTGGAGTAATGGTTACGGCCTCACATAATCCTAGCGAATATGGTGGTTATAAATTGGTTTCTCAAGGAGTACAATGGATTAGAGGGGCTCAATTATGGGAGCATAGAAAAGACAAAAAGGATTTTCCAGATTCAAAAAAGGGCCAAGTAAAGACAAAAGATATCTGGGAAGATTATTTGCAACATATTTTTTCTTTTGTAAATAAAGGGAAAATTAAGCCATTAAAAGTAGTAGTTGATGCTGGTAATGGTATGGCTGGAATTATGATTTCTCAAATTATGAAAAAATTACCCCAGATAGAATTAGTCCCTTTATTTTTTGAACCAGACGGAACATTTCCTAATCGCAGTCCAAATCCTTTGACAGAAAATGCTTATCAGCAATTATCGCAAAAAATTAAAGAAGAAAAAGCAAATATTGGTTTTATTTTTGATGCAGATGCAGATAGGATATTTATAGTTGATGAAAATGGCAGATTTTTAAAAGGAGATGAAACATTGATAGTTTTAGCTAAGCAGGCCTTAGATAAAAATCCTGGAGCGGGTATTGTTTATAATTTGATATGTTCTAAAAATGTTTCGGAATTTATTATTAAAAATAACGGGCGAGCTATTCGTTCCGAAGTGGGTTATGTTAATATGGGCGAGCACATGGAAAAAGAAAACGGATTTATGGGAGGAGAGGTTTCAGCTCATTTTTCTTTTAAAGATAATTATTATTCTGACTCGGGATTTATTGCTTTTTTGATGGCTTTGGAAGCAGTGAGCGAGGAAAATTTTAAAATTTCGGATTTTATAGACGCTAATAAAAGTTGGTATAAGGCCGAGGATATTAATTTAGAAATAGAAGATAAAAATGGGGCCTTGCAAAAAATAAAAGCCCATTATGTAGAAAATATTTTAGATGAAATAGATGGAATTACAGTTGAATTTCCAGAGTGGTGGTTTAATGTTCGACCCTCAAATACCGAGCCTTTGTTACGAGTGACTATTGAATGTCGGGAAGAAGGGGACATTGAAGATAAGAAAGAAGAAGTAATGGATATAATTAATCCATAATAGGTTGTTAATTTTCAATTTTCATTTTTACCTGCCTGCCGGCAGGCAGGAATTTTCATTTCACCCTATTAAATTATCACTTTGTGATATTATTTAACAGGGTTAATAATTAATATCTCAATTATCAGTATTTTTACTAAAGAGTTTATGGCGCTAATAATTGTTTGGGAGATATTGAAAATTTGATTATTGAATATTAAATTCAAATTAAAAATTGATCATTGGTAATTAGAAATCATATGATTGGTATATTTGATTCCGGATTAGGCGGATTGATCGCTTTTAAGGAAATAAAAAAACTTTTACCAGATTACTCCTATATTTATTTAGGAGATACTGCTCGTTCTCCTTATGGCAGTCGCAGTCAGAGGGTTGTTTACGAATTTACTCAAAAAGCAGTTGATTTTTTGTTTCAAAAGGATTGTAAATTAATTATTATTGCCTGCAATACTGCTTCGGCCGAGGCCCTAAGAAAAATTCAACAAGAATATTTGCCCCAGTTGAAAGATAAGAATAAGAATGTTTTGGGAGTAGTTCGGCCAGTTGCTGAAGCGGCTATTCAGATTAGTCAAACTAAAAGAATTGGGGTAGTGGGTACTAGAACAACAATCAACTCCAATGTTTATGAAAAAGAATTAAAAAAGCTTAATTCAAAAGTTAAGGTATTTCAACAGGCCTGCCCCTTATTAGTACCTTTAATAGAAGAGGGTTGGCATAAAAAACCTGAAGCAAAAAGGATTTTGAAAAAATATCTTTGGCATTTAAAAAACAAAAATATTGATACTTTAATTTTGGGTTGTACACATTATCCAATTTTAATCAAAGATTTTCAAAGAATAATGGGTCAGCAAGTCCAAGTTTTAGATTCTTCGCGAATCATTGCGGAAAAATTAAAAGATTATTTGTCTCGTCATTCAGAAATAAATAATGTCTTAGAGCAAAAGAAAAAAAGAGAGTATTTAGTTACGGATTTAACAGAAAATTTTGAAAAAATGGCCAAAGAAATTTTAGATAAAAAAATAGGGCTTAAGAAAGTAGATATTGATTAGTAATTAGCTTACAGTCGTTAGTTTATAGTTTTGAGATTTATATAAATAAAAAATCCGTTTAGTTTAACTAAACGGATTTTTAAATTAAAATATAAAAATTAAGGTAATGGTCTAGTACGAGGATTATTGTCCGGTATTTTTGTTTCGGCTTCATTTTCTTCTTTTTTAATATCAGTAGAATTTTTTTCTAAATCAAGATTGTTTTCATTTTGTTGCTGTTCTTTTTCTATAATATTTAATTCCTTATTTTCGTCAGCTTTATTTTTTTTCGTAATTAAAACAACAAATACAATTTCTATAGCTAGGGCAATGATAAAAACAATAAATAAGATTTTTAAATTTTTTTTATTTTTTTCTTCTAACATAATGTTTTTTTATTCCTAACATCCCTAAGATGCAAAGGAAAAATTTTATTGATATTCTTATTATATCATTTGGTTTTAGTTTTTACAATTATTCGTTTTTTTACTATAATATAAGTAGTTCAATTCACAATTCACAATTTACAATTTTGAATTATAGGAAGATTGGGTCAATTATCAATTACCAATTTTCAATTTCAAATTATAGGAAGATTTATATCAATTTTACATTTTGAGTTTTTAATTTTTAATATAAAAATATGAAAAAAGTATTGATATTTAGTTTTATCATAATTTTTAGTTTAGTTTTTTTTAATTTTGCGCAAGCTGAATGGGAAGAACCCAGCGCTGACCCTCCTGGAGGCAATGTTTCCCCGCCCTTAAATCAGGGAAATACTGCTCAATATAAAGAGGGCGGCTTATTGATTGGTGATGATGATACTACCTTATTGGAGGAGGAGGGTAATGTTTTTGGGGTGACTGGCGCAGGAGCTTTATTTACGGAAACCGTAAAAATCGGCGGACAATTAACTGCCGGAGTTGTTGATCTTACCGGTTTATTAACCGCTCGAAATGGAATTTTGGTTCAATTTGCAGATTTAACTATAAACACCGGAACCTTAGATATTAATAGTGGAAATATTGATATTGATAATGGAATAATTGAAGTTTTAAATAATAATAGTGCTAATTCTATTACTGCTACCAGTACGCTTGGAACAGCAGTTTATGGAATTACTACCAGTGGAAACGCTGTTTATGGCAAGGCCCTTGGAGTTACTGGAATCGCTATTGCTGGTTTAGGGAATGAAGAGGGTGGTTTGGCCGGAAGATTTGATGGTGAGGTGGTTTTTAATCCTTTAGGCACAGGAAGAACCGTGAGCTCTACTATCATTGGCGGAAAAATAAATGTAGGCGAAGATTTATATGTGGCTAATGATGTAGATATTAATGGAGATGTAGATATTGACGGTGATTTAACTGTTATAACGGACGCATATCATATTGGTGGAGTACTTGAAGTAGGAATAGGGGGCTTAACTTTATATGCTGATGCAGAAGATGGTATGGTTGGTATTGGGACGGATAGTCCTAATGCTAAATTACATGTTTATTCTAGTGGAGGTTCTGGAAATACAGATATTAATTTAGAATATAATTTTACTGGAACTACAAATGGTTCACGCGATTCAAATTGGGTATTAAGTGCAAATAGTAGGGATGGTAAATTTCAAATAATGAATCCTACGGTTGATAGGTTAGCAATTGATTATGGTGGAAATGTTTATATGTCAAGTTATGATTGTAGTGCTTTGGGTAATTCAGGTAAGCTTACAACTAATGCGAGTGGTCAAATTATTTGTGCTAATGATATTGGGGGAGATACTGGCCCTGATGATGATTGGACTATTGGTGTGAATGATATTTATAGAGAAACTGGCAATGTTGGGATTGGGACGGATAATCCAGGATATCCATTGCATATTACTTATAGTGATTCAGAGAGCCCAGGGTTATATATAGAAAATGTAGCAGGTAATCAAGAAGCTGATGCATCTATAACTCTTGTTGATGATAGATCTAAAACTTATTATACTTTTGGTTTGGATGCCAATAGAGATGATGGTACAGATAGAAGTTTTATTATTAGTGATTCTGATAGTTTTGATAGCCCTAGGTTTATGATAGAAAATACGAGTGGTTATATTGGAATTGGAATCACTGATCCAGCTTATAATTTAGATGTTAGTGGAGACATTAATTTTACAGGAGATTTATATCAAAATGGTGAAATATATTCTAGTGGTGGCGGAGGTGAAGATGACGGCGATTGGACGATTAGTGGTTCGAATATTTATAGTGCTAAGCCAGGAAATGTGGGAATCGGAGACACAACTCCAAGTGAAAAATTGGAAGTTTTTGTAGACGATGAGCAAAACCAACAATCAGCAATAAAAGGTATAGCAACTTATTCTGGAGAAAAGGGGATTTGGGGAGTTAATAATGCTGGCTATGGTGTTGTAGGAGAATCAGATGATAATGTTGGAGTCCAGGCATTTACAGTTGGTGGTACTGCTTTGCAGGTTGTTGCCGAATCAGGAACAATTGCAGATTTTCAGTCTGATGGTGGAACTCAAGTTATTATTACTAATCAAGGTTATGTTGGAATTAAAAAAATTAATCCCACAGTTGAATTAGAAGTAGACGGAGATTCTATTATTACTGGTAAATTAACTGTTGGCACGATTGACCCTATCTATGTTATTGCCGAAGAAAGATATGCTACTTATGGTCATTCTACAATTGGGGTTAAAGAAGAGGTTTTAGGGAAAATAAATATTAATGAAAAAATAAATGAAAATTTATATCAATATGAAATAGATTTTTCTCAGCAAAAAGATGGTTCGGATTTATGGTTGTTTAATGAAATTACGGATTTTGGACAGGACTGGCAAAATTTAATTGTCATGTTAACTCCACAAGGCCGAGCAGATGTGTGGTATGAAATTGAAGCAGATAAAAATTTATTAATGATTTATAGTAGTCAGCCAGTTTATGTTTCTTATCGTTTGGTGGCTCCGCGTTTTGATAATCAAGAACATCCAACTTATTTGCCAGACAGTGAGTATGAGGGCTTGAAGGTGAGGTAGACCCCTCCGTCCTTCGCTTTGTTCCACTAAATGGAACTTCGCTCAGGATACCTCCCCTTATTAAGGGGAGGAGATACCCCCTCTTTAATTCTCCCCCTGTATAGGGGGAGAAGATAAGGAAGAATGGCCGCTTAATGCGGCTTTTTGTGTTTAATCTCTCCCCTCCTTACCCTGTACAAAAGCTTCGCTTTATACGGGGCGAGGTTGAGGAGGGGTTACCCGCTTCGCCGGAGCGAATGCGAGGCGAGGGGGAGGTTATAAAATATATTTTTAAAATAATTATTTTTTTATCTTCTTTCTCTGGTATTTTTCTATTACTTTTTCTACCGCGATTAGCATGAATTAATCCCTTGATTCCTTTTGCTTTGACCTTAGCTTTTAAACGTCTAATCTGGCGAATTGATAGTTTTAATAGTTTGGTAGCCTCTGTTCCATTTAATTCCTTGCTTATTGTTTTTTTAATAATATCATACTTTTTTACTTCTGGTTGTGACATAGTTATATATTTATCCATAGTGATTGATTGTTTAGTTAATTAATTGACTAAACATTCTAACACACTAGGCAGGACATTTCTATTTCACCCAAGTAGGACATTATCATAACTTTTTCACATGGTTGTATTTTTATTTGAAAATATTTCAATTTTAGTACCTGCTCAATAAATTTTTAAGTTTTTTATAATTAGCAGGAGAACCGCTAAAAGACCAATCTGAGTACTTTGATAATTTATCACAAATTCTGTTAAAATCCTTTTGTTTGGTTATTGGTTTTAATTTATATTGGTCCAAAATACCCATTATCTGTTTTTTGTTTTCATCCATATCTTTTTTACTACTCATTTTTTCCACTTCGACATAAGCAATTTTACTAGCATTAACCAATGAAAACACTGTATCATTACCCATATTAAAATTATAAGTTTCTCTTTCAGCTACCTCCATCTTAAATTCAAATAAAGAAAAAAGTTTAACCATTTTTATAAATTGGGATTTACTAATAGGACTTGAAATCTCTATACGATCATGGGCGTGCAGTTTTCCTTTTTTATAACAACTTCTGATTTATCGTTCGTGATCCTAATTCTAATATCAAGTGTACTTTTGTTTATATTGCCAAAACACATCACTGACAGTCTTTTGGTGTGTGAGTCAAGTTTTTTATTTTTTTTTAATTTAGTTAGCAACCGATTATACGTATTTTTGAGAATTTCGGTTCTTAATTCAAGTTCGATATTTTTTTGATGCATATTTTTTGGCTATTAATTCTATCTATACTTTATCATTTAATATCCAAAAATACAAAAAAAGGGTCAAGAATGTCAAATCCTTAACCCCGTTATTTCTTCAATTTTGAATGTCTATTTTTTAGTAATAAACATCCAATGAACCATTTCCAGCTCAATTTTGTCTCCCTTCTGAAATTGTTGTAAATATTCCCTCAGTTTATTTTTATTTTGCTCAAACTGATTCCCATATTTGCAAAAATCAAAAGCGAGAATTTGTAACATCTGATCAGCACTGTCTGCGTAAACTTTGGTGATAATCTTTTCGCCCTGAACATCAAGATCAGACATAATTCTTTTTAGTTTTGCCGTTGATGATCGTCGTTTTAATTCTATTAGATCATAGAAGTATGTATGCGCTTCTCTCCACGATCCCTCTCTTTCGTCAATTGCCAAAAGAACTAATCGACCATCTGAACTCAAATGATGCTTCATTTTGATAATCATTTCTTTGAGTCGATTTTTTGGAAAATAAGTACTCACATAAGCTCCGAGGATCAAATCGAATCTTTCCTCCAGATTCACGTTTTCCCATTTGGCGCAGATACAACGGAAACCTTTCTCTCGAAGAGTTTCAACAAAATTTTTGTTTGGTTCAACCACCAAAATTTTGTCTTTATCTCCCAAGCTTTGGGTTAGAAATCCGTTTCCACCACCGATATCGAGGCATGACTTGACTGCATGCATATCGACCTTTTGCTCGAGTACTTCCTTGATTACTCTTTTCTCGTCAGTATGTGACAAGAAAAGCTCAAACGACTCTTGATAATCAAGTTCATGATCTCTTTTTTTGGCGACAATATAAAGATAATGTCCCCAATACTTTACAAATTTCTTGAAAAGCAGATCAAAAAATCTTGTTACAGCCATGTCTTTATAAGGAGCTTTTGCTTGAATCGCTAAGTCATAGTACCCAAGAGCCACAATGATTTTTCTCAAGTAGCGATATGAAAAATTTTTCTGATCACCAAATCGCCACTTACCTCTCAAGCGAAGTATTCTCTCTGCCTCACCCCCATCCCCTCTCCATCAATTACGATGGAGAGGGGCGTTTATCCCGTAAAGTAACAAAGTTACTAACGGGATTTGTTTATATATTAATTAATGTATTAAATATTTTATAACGCTATTTGTATATGCCCCCTCTCTGTCCCGCCCAATGGGATGGAGAGGGGGTTAGGGGGTGAGGCTATGGATAAAATAATAAAAGAAAAAACCCTTGTTGCAATTCAACAAGGGCTAATTTATAAGAACCATTTTTTTTATAAATTTTTGAGTTTCAGTTTCAAGTTTGAAAAAATACATTCCTCGAGAAAGATGTTCAACATTGAAGTTAATCTCATAATCACTAGGAAGACAACGTTCATCGAGAAGATTCTCAATCCATTGTCCCTTAGCATTATAGAGGTTAATTTGAACCTCACTGGGATGTTGAAGACTAAAATGAATTACAGCATGATTCTTAACAGGATGAGGGGTGATGTTCATTAAGATGGATTCAGGATAACCAGGGTCAGGTTCAACGCCATAATTAACAACTAACACAGAATCAGCCATAGAATTATGAACTCCATCTGGCTGATACTGGTCTCTGATTTGACAGAAAACAGTATGTGAGCTGGTAGATGAATTCCAATCATGGTTGAACTCAAAAGTATATCCAGAGGCCTGAAAATCAGTCCATTCAGTTTCCGTGCTATCCTCATCTTCAATGAAGAATAGTTTGAGCGAGACATTATTGTCATCAGGATCTTGAGCTGTGATATGGAGATTGGCCACAGAACCATCAGAGTAAGTGTATGCAGAAATAAAAGGAGCATAGTTCCAAGTATAGAGTTCAACATTTCTTCCATCATGATTGCCAATTGCAAAAATATGATAATCATCTGTCAAGAAAAAGTTTATCCAGGATTGATAACGATTAAGATTTCCTTCATCAGTCCAAGTAGAATTGGGAATATGATATGAATAACAAGTTTTAGTAGCACTTATAGAAGTATAACCACCACCGATAAACAATGATTGCAAAGGTTCAATCCAGACAGCTCCATGACTAGCACGACCTAAATCAAAAGGAGTGAGTTCAGTGATACTGTTAGTAATGGTATTGTAGAGCACAGCTTGACTAAAGTAATTACCCCAAGCATAACCACCAGTTAAAACAATCTGTGAGTCAGAAACAACTTCAGTGCGAGCATCGTATACTGGATTGGGAATGCTTGGACCTAGATTCCATTGTTCAGTGGCAGGATTGAAAATTTCAATCTCTCCGTAGGTGGGGTTGCCAGCTATACTAATTACATTGTCAGAAAGCGGATCTAGTTCTAATTGAAAATCATGTCGACCTATTGCAGAGTAAAGAATAGGTCCCCATATTCCGGCATTATCGACATAGACCTGCCATTTATTAGCATCGCTTTGAAGACCACCACCATAAAGAACATTACCATTTTTCATGGTAATAGCGTCAGAATGGCTACTAGCATTAGCAACGTCATCTGTATAAACAGAAAGAATGAAATTGCTATTAACAAGAGCACAGAGATCAAGAATTTCACAAGAAGTGATTTCGCCATTTTCATTGATTCCAGAAATAAGTAACAATCTACAGTTTTTAATTTCCGTGCCAGGAAAGTGACTTCTTTTATCCAACATTTGACCCTGGAAAACAGTTTGTCCATTTTGTAAATTTACAATTGCCCAGTGGTTGGTGTGATCTTCGTCACCAGGAGGATTTCCTCCACCAATCCATACTAAATTTGTATAACCTAACATAGCACAAGTGGAGTCGGACAGTTGAATGATTTTGGCTCCAGAGCTAATTGCTTCCGGAAGATGATTTTCAAGAATTTCCCATTCTCCTCCAAATATTAAGGAGGGAATGAAAAATAGACAGATAAATAAAGCGGCAATGATTATTTTTTTCATTGTTCCTCCTAAATATAATTTTTTTAATTAACATATTTATCCTCCGAAGCTCGACTTGTCCTCCAAAGCTCGAAGAGCGAAGGGGGAAGAGCGAAGGAGGATTGTTCCTCCTTTGTCGTCCGTAGCTTTAGCGAAGGAAGTAGCAAAGGAAGTAGCGTAGGACGGCTAATATATTTTGGTTCGGTAGATTTAAGTGGATTTTCCACACCAAAATACTTTTTCAATTAACATTTTTACTACTCTGATTTTAAACAGAGTAGTACGGTTCTTATATTTTTAGTATAACACATTAGCATAGCATATTTAAGGGGGATTGGCAATAAGCGGAGATATTTTTCACCCTAAGGGAGCAAGCACCCTAAGGGAGAAAAATTTGTTTTTATTTTTTATTAAAAATGGTGTATAATTAAGGAGTAAGAAGCAAGAAGTAAAAAGCAAGAAGTAAGTATTAAGGAGGGGTGATTATTTATAATTTTATAATTTAAATATTTTATTATTAGCTTTAAGCTAAAAAATTAATTAATAATTAATAAAAAAATATGTTTAAAAAATTTTTAAGTAACAAAAAAAGAACTATGCTTCTTTGTGCAGTTTTAATATTTGGCGTAATGCTGGGAGTGGGGGTTAAAATTTTAGTTACTAAAGCGGCATTGCAGGAAATAAAGTTCGAACAAGCTAATGGGACTTTAAATATGCAGCAAGGTCAAATTACTAATTTATTAACTCCTCCAAGTAATAGTGATTCTTCAGCAGCTAATGTAAATTATGTCAATGGTGTGGCTAATGGGACAGAGTCAGGCGTGGGGATTTGGCAGTCCACGACTGGAGATGATGTTTATTTAAATAATAATAGGCCATTTTATAATGTCGGGATTGGGACAACAGTGCCGGGCTATAAATTAGATATTAGTGATAGCGGTAGTACAGCAATGATTAGGATAGAAAATAATAATGCTGTTCGTGAATATACTGGATTAAGATTTGACAGAGATGGTAATGCTGAAAAATGGTTTTTAGGAATGGATAGCACGGATGATGATTTGATATTTAGAAGAGATGGTTCCGGTACTCCTTCTAATGATATGGTAATCGATACTTCTGGCAATGTAAGTATTCTAGGCAGTTTAAATGTTGGTGCTGATTTGACAGTTGTAGATGCGTTTACTATAGAGGGTGTTTTGTATGCAGAGAGTGATATTGAGGTTGGTGGAAATGTGACTACAAATAAAGTTCAAAAAAGTGATACAGGTCCTTCAATAGAATTTGATGCCAATAATAATGTAGTTATTACTATTCCTTAGTTTTATTTTTAAAATATTTTAAAATTTTAAAATATAAATATGTTGATTAATAAAAAAATAATTTATAACAGTTTGATTTTTTTGGGTCTATTGTCCGCGTTTTTTGTTTTTAATAGCCAGGCGGTTTTAGCGTCTGATTTTAAAGTGGATGTTGATACTACAGAATGGAAAATAAATAGTGATGGAATTTATAAAAATGATTCTAAAATTGCATGTTCTGATATACAAGTAGGCAGTATTCCAACAGAGGATGGTTTTTTAGTAAAAAATAGTTCAGGAACAAAATTGTTTCTTATTACAGAAAATAATATATATGTTAGCGCTAAGGATTTTTTTGTCTCTTTAACATATCCAGGTTCTATATCAGATTCTTTCGTTTTAAAGAAAACAAATAATGACGTTTTGCTATATGTTGATGGTAGCGGATTACATTATAAAGAGGGGATGTGTGAGGAAGCGCGTTGTATTAACGACCCAGGGCCAACTGCTTGTGAATCAAGAAGCATAGCTAATTGCGATGACGGGTGTCAGGTAGAAACTAGTTGTGATTCTAGTAACACAACTAGTAATTATGGTGATTCTTATTATTGTAATATGTGTTGTAATACTCCTTCAGGTTATGGTGCTGCTCAATATTCTTCAGCTTGTTATCCTCTATATTGTGAATATTATAAACCCAATCAACCTAATCAGGGCTGGAGATGTGGTTGCTATGGTACAAGAGATTGTTGTGGTGTTGTAGGAGGCCAATGTGTATTAAATCCAGAAGGATTTGCTTGTTGTAGTGGGAGCTGTGAGATAGATACACAAGAATGCACTGGTGATCCAAATCCTTGTAGTTTTTATGGTGATGAATCAAGTTGTAATGCAGCTGATGGTTGTAGTTGGTGGGTTCCTTATGAACCGCTGGTTTGTGGTAATGGTAATTTAGAACCAGGTGAGGATTGCGAAAGTGACTCAGATTGTGATACCCCGCTTCAAATATGTGAAAATTGTGAATGTGTAATAAATTATGACTGTGAAACTAATGCTGATTGTGAAGATAGATTTGGTAATGATTATCTTTGTGATGATTGTGAGTGTAAAATATGGCTTCCTTATGGCAATAAACCGAATCTTGTTCCTTATGATATTTGTATAGATGCTGGAGGAGAGTGTGAACTTAGTGTTGACTGTGGATTCGATCCTGGTAGTTATTGTGATCAAGAAGCAGGATGTTCTTGTGCTGTTTGGCCTCCAGAACCTAAACCCGCTGGAACCTGCGGGGATGACCCTCCGGGTTGTTTTTCAAAAGGCATGAAAGTATATACTCCTAATGGTAATATAAGTATTGAGGATATAAAGGCAGGTAATATTGTTTATTCATATAATGAAGATACAGGAAAATTGGAAGAATCAAAAGTAGGGAAAATTTTTGTTCATGAAGATTTTAGAGATCCAGCAGTTAGATTGATATTATCAAATGGGATATTATTAAATTCTACATTGAATCATCCATTTTATAGTTTAAAACATGAAAAGTATCTGCCATTAGAAAAATTTGATATAGGAAATGAAGTACTATTTTATAATAATAAAATTGGACAGTTTGAAGAAGTCAAAATATTAGAGTTTGAAGATGTTGATTATTTCTATTATGAATATAGTTTGCACTTAGAAGGTCCGTTTAATAATTATTTTGTGAATGGAGTTATAGTTCATAATGCAAGTGATATTGGTGATAAGGGTGGAGACGATCCTTTAGATTAATAATCACTTAAATTATTAATATAAGAAATTTGTGACAGATATTAAGGTAATACAAAAGAAAATAATTCCAATTTTAAAAAAGATGCTATCCAATGATATATGAGATTAAAAAAATTGGCATTAAGATATTATAAAATGAAAAAAATCTCTTTCTGAGAACAATTGTTTATGAAGATTTACTGCGATTTGATTAAAATAATTAAATTAGTTAGACTAAAAATATATGGCTAAAAGATTGTTAAAATCAAAGCGAAAAGTTATTTCCCTTGATAGATATGCAGGAGAGTGGGTTGCTTTTATAGATGGAAAAGTTATTACTGCTGACGAAAGTCTTAAGGATTTAATGGCCGAAGCAAAGAAGAGAGGAGTAGAAAAAAAGGTTTCTGTCTTTTTGGTTCCAAGAGAAGGTGAAGGACCTTATATATTAGTATTGTTATGAGAAAAACATTTTTTTACCTTAAAAAAGGTAATCAATATTTTCCGATTATTCAAGTAGGATTGAAGAATCGTGGCAGAGAAATAAGAGTTAATGCTTTAGTGGATTCAGGTGCTTCTTTTTCTGTTTTTCGTTCAGAGATTGCTGACTATTTAGGCATTTCTTTAGAGAAAGGAAAACGGATTTATCTTACTGGTTTGGGCGGAAGAATTTTAGGTTATTTACATATACTCCAAATGGAAGTAGATGGAGAAAAATTTAGATGTAAAATCATTTTTTCTGAAGAATTGACAATATCATTTAATCTTTTGGGTAGAGATAATTTTTTCTTGCCGTTTTTGATTACTTTTTCAGAAAAAAAGAAAAAGCTGGTTCTTAAAAATTAGCCCAAGGGATAGTCTTTCAAGCAACCAGACTTGGGGACTATGTAACCAAATAAAAATTGTTGAATTATATAGAAAATTATGTCAAGGGCTCAAGTAAAAAATATAGCAAAAGAATATGCAGATAACTTGAAAATAGAAGGGTATTCCTTTTTTTGCAATTTATCTTTTTGGTTCATATGCTCAAGGCAGGGCTAATAAGTGGAGTGATATTGATATAGCAGTTATTTCAGATAAATTGAAAAGAAATTGGTGGAAAAATGAAATATTATTGTCACATTTAAGTTTAGAGGTAGATTTAAGAATAGAACCACATGGTTTTACTATAGAGGATTTTAAAAATAAGTTTGATCCATATAGTATATGAAATTAAGAAAACAGGAGTTAAGATAGTATAGCGTAATTTGAGGATAGATTTTTTATAAATAAATAATATAATAAATTTAAAATAAATTTTAATTATTAACTATCATAGATTATATGGAACCCGTAAGATGTTTAGTAATTTTATGGGGAATATAAAATAGTTTCATAAATAATACAATAATCACATGGATAAAGAAATAAAAGAAAAAACATCAAACGGGTTGGAAGAAAAAATTATGGAAGAAGAAAAACAACAAACTTCTCAAAATAAAAAAGGAGTAGACAAAATTATGGTAATTATTGCTTTAGTTATCCTGGTGGTGCTGATAATTTTTAGTTTATGCCTTTTTATTTTCAAGGGCGTTAAACAAGGTCCAGAAAAAGAATATATTAATGAACAAACAGAGCCACTTAATATTAATAAAGACAATGTTATAGAAAATCCAAGCAAGCAGGATATACAGGGCTTAATAGACAAAATTAAAAGTCAAAAAGAAAATTTGGGTGAGGAAGATGAGGAATAATTATTTATTATTATAAATAATATAATTTTAATAATTTAATTCTTTATTCAAGAATTTAAACTTGAATTTGGAAAGGGAAAATATATGAATCCCGTTAGACATTTTAATAATCTTGCGGGAATAAGATATTAAAATAATAAATAATATAAATTATATGAAAAACAAATTAAAAAGAAATTTATCTAACGGGATGAAGTACAAAAGAAATTTATCTAATGGGATAAAAAAAATATTTTTATTAATAGTATTATTTGCGTTTTCGGTTTTTAATCCACTTTCTATTTTTGCTGTTGAAGAAGGTTCAGATCATCCATCAGAAATTGGAACAACAGATATATTAGAAAGATATACCAGGAGTGCTGATAAGATAGTTGAGGTTTTTGATGTTCAAACTACTACTGTTTTGCCTAATTTAGACAAAATTGGCGATGTTTATAAAGATATCTTATTAGACAAAATTGTTATATATAATGATTTTGTGAATGATTTTACGGATTCTATATATGAAAATCAAGACGCATCTGGTTTATTTACACAAATTCTTGGTGATTATAGATTTTTAAGAAAGGCGATTTATCGTATTAGAAAATTTAATACTTTGGCTCAAGAGCTTGAATCTGTCTTCACATTAATAAATAGTACGGAAAGTTTTGTTAGAAATCCTGAAAATGAAGTTTCAGACCCAGATTCAATACTTACATCTTTAGCTGAAAGTAAAGTCGAGCTGAATTACTTAGCTACAAGTATGGAATATTCAATAAGTTATATTTTTACAAAAGTTATAGATGAAATGGAATTAAAAGAATATTCTACAGCTATAGATTTGTTAGAAGCAGAAAGACAAAATTATTATGATTTTGTTATTGATTATAATATAATTAGTGATGAAGTTATTTATGATGCTGAAGATGCAATTAGTGGAGGCATTACTCCAGATGATCAGTCAGCTGAAGAATGCAAAGAAGGCGGCGGTGAGTGGACTGGCAAAGAATGTATTTGTGAAAAAGGAGAATGGAATGATATTGAAAAACTTTGTGAATAAAAATAAGTTTTAAAAAAATATTAAGATGTAGATAAAATAATTATCAATGTTTTTGTTTAAAAATAAATTTTTAGGACTATTGCTTATAATATTTGGATTAATTATTTCCTCTTTATTTTTTTTGCATAGCAAAAAAGTAATTTTTGCTGGGGAAAATTTGGGGGGCTGGGCTTGGAACGCTTATAAAGATGGCAATTTTTTCTATGGCTGGGGCTGGATTTCTGAGTCCTGTAATAATATGTATGCTGATGATTATGAGGATTGGTGTGGAATAGATGTTGCTACAGCATTAGACATTGGTTTTGATGGTGATGATATTGATTTAGGAAGTGTACCCGCTACAGTCAGAGATAATTCTGAAGATGAAAATCTTTGTACTTTAAATAATTTTAATATTTCTAATTTAAGAAACGGTGGTAAAAACGAAGCGAGTGGATTAGCAACTCGAGATTCTAATTTTAATAATTCTTTATATTTTAATGGCACAAATAATTATATTGAGGTAGCCATGGGAAACCTAGGCAAGCAATTAACTATTACTTGGTGGGCCAAAGTAGACAATAAAACCGAAATTCAAGGATTATTTAATATTGGAAACGGAGGGATTTCTAATACTAGCGGAAATTATAATCAATTTACTTGGGATTTAGGAAATAATACCAAGGTAGATATAGCCAATGCTTTTGTTTGGGATGATGATTGGCATTATTATGCAGTAGTGAGAAATAACACCAGTGTACAATTTTATCGTGACGGAAATTACATTAGTGACGATGTTTTTTCCAATAATGGCAATACTGGAAATTTTGATACAATAGGGCGGGTAGATGGTGTATTAAATTATTGGCAAGGGGAATTAGATGAGATTCGGATTTTTGAAGAAGTTTTAAATTCAGAACAAATCACACATAATATGTATCATAATTCTAATTATCTTTTAGATATAACAGAGGAAACAGGAGAAATTAATGGTTGGACCTGGTCTAATAATATTGGCTGGATATGTTTTGGTACTACTTGTGAAGGTTATAATTCTCCTCCAGAGGGCACAGCATCAGCTATGCTACATTGGGTCCCAGAGCAAGCTAATGATATTTATCCGCATATGATTACTGGCTGGGCTAAGGCCATTAGTTTAGACCAATCAGCTATACCCGAAGAAGTAAATACGGGCTGGATTAGATTACAAGGTCCAGACATTATTTCTAATCAATATGATGATTATTTAGATTGTGTTAGTTGTATTGTTAGAGACGAAGAAGCTGGTTTAAGGGGTTATTGGAAATTTAATGAATCCAGCGGAGATATTTTAACTGATTATTCAGGAGAAGATCAACACGGTTATTTAATTAATTTTAGTGGTGTTTATTGGGATGAAGATGGTTATTTGGGAAATTGCTTGGACTTTGATGGAGAAGATGATTATGTTGATGTGGGTAGTATTCCTTTATCAACAATTTCTAGTTTTACTTGGTGGGCCAAAGCCGAGAGCAAGGACGATGAAGATAATAATGCGATTTTTATGCTGGGCAACGGCAGTGTAGATGAAGGGATTTTTACTTCCGGAGCAGGGCATGATAATTTTTTCTGGCAAATTGAAGAGCCGATAAACCTGGAAATAAATAATGCTTTTTTATGGGATGGAGCTTGGCATTATTATGCGGTAGTCAGAAACAATGCTAATGTAAAATTTTATCGCGATGCAGTTTATATTGGTGAAGATAATTTTGATTTTTATGATGATCCTGAATTTTCCAGTATTAATAAAACCCAGGAATTAAAATCTTTAGGTTTTAGTAATTGTGATACTTGCGGGGGAAATATTTATTTTAAAGGTCAAATGGACCATACTCGTTTTTATAATGGAATATTATTAAATGAAGACGAAATTCAATTTAGTTATAAGCATCCTGAAAAAAAATCATGTTCGGCTTGCTTAAAACAAAATGTAGAAGAACCAATTACTAATAATATTTGTTATCAATGTGAGCAGTGCGGATTTGACATTGAAGATAAAGATAATGATTTTGATGAAGGAGAAATAATTTGTGAACAATGTGCCAGTTGCCGAAAATATGGTCTGGTCTTTGATTCTAATGCGGCTAATATTAAGGGCTATGCTTGGAGTGGATTTACAGAAGATGAATTTGGAAATAAAAGGGGACTGGGCTGGGTAAAATTTTCTCCTAATTATGGAGCTGGCTTATATCGTTCATATTTGTCTACTCGTTATGGAAATATTTATAGTCAAGGCAATATTGGTTCTGATTATACGGTTGCTCCGCCAGCTGGTTATTTTAATGCTACTTATATGATTCAGGCCGATGGACATGTAACTAATTGGGTTAGTTCAGAAGATTGGGTGGCTTCAGTAGATACTGGAAAATTTTTTAATTATAAGTTTCCTAAATTAGATAATGATTATGGAAATGTTTTAGGTAATTTAGATTATCAGGGTTTATTAGATGGTTTATATGGAATAAGGGAAAATAATTTACCTTTGCGGGGGATAGAAAGTGCCAGCGCTTATTTAAATGGTAGAGTTTATTATTTTTCTGGAGACACTGTTTTGGAAAATGCTGCTGGTGGTGCAGAAAATGCCTATGTTTTTGAAAATTGTGCTAATGGTTCAGGCACTATTATTATTGATGGAGATTTAACCATAAATGGTAATATAATTTATAATAATAGCACCTCTATTAGCGGAGAAAGTGTACAATTGGCCTCAGTAGCTTGGATTATTAAGGGAGATTTAAAAATTAGTAGTGAGGTAGAATATTTAGCGGGGACTTTTATAGTTTTAGGTGAAGATGGTGTAGATTGCGGTTCGGACTTTAGAGGACCAACTGAACATTGTGGAACAATTTATACTTGTTATGAAGATGAGGCCAGTGTTTGTGATGATTATAGATTAATAGTTTCCGGACAATTTATAGCTAAAAATTTTAATTTACAAAGAACTTTTCGTAGTTTGTGGAGTAATGAAAGGGAGGCAGCGGAATTAATAATTTATGACGGTCGGAATGTGATTAATCCTCCACCGGGTTTGGGAGATGTTTTAAAGACCTTTCCGCGTTGGGACCAGATTGCACCATATTAATAGTTTAATCTACCTTCGCTCTTCCCCCTCCGCTCTTCCTCCTTCGCTCTTCGAGCTTCGGAGGACAAGTCGAGCTTCCCCCTGCGCATCCGCTTCGGGGGACAGGTCGGAGGACAAGTAGGTCAATTGATTAATTGTTTAATTGATTAACAGCAAAAACAGTTGTCCTATTATACTATTAACCATTAACAAAATATTTCCTTTCATTTAAAATTGAAAATTTGAAATTGAAAATTGATATTATGGGTTTATTTAATAAAAAACAAGAAGATTTTTTAGGGGTTGATATTGGAACCTCTAGTATTAAAATTGTGCAATTAACAAATG
This sequence comes from uncultured Gammaproteobacteria bacterium, assembly GCA_964486685.1. GTDB lineage: Bacteria > Patescibacteriota > Patescibacteriia > UBA1558 > S5-K13 > JAIOTH01. The sequence continues at coordinate 8,382 of CAZAOE010000014.1, read as the reverse complement.
AAAAAAATAAAGGTAAGTTAATTACTTATGGTATGGTAGAGCTAGAGGCGGATTTAATAAGAAATAAGACCCCGCAAACAATTAAAAATATTAAGGACTCTTTAAAAAAATTAATAGAAAAGTCGCGGATTTCTACTAAGACCTGTTCAGCGGCTTTGCCAACCTTTTCAGTTTTTAGTTCAGTAATTAGTTTGCCAGCCATGGCAAAAAATGATTTAGATTCAGCGGTTAAGTGGGAGGCCAAAAAATTTATTCCTTCTCCAATTGAGGATATGATTTTGGATTGGAAAATTATTCAAGATGGAAAAAATGTTCGGCCTATTAACAAAGACAAAAAGGATGTAATTAATGGCGGAGCATTAAATGTTTCTAATCGGGGTGATATTATTAAGACCAAATCAAACTTTAATAGGATTTTATTAACTGCTGCTCCACAGAATTTAGTTAATATTTATTTAGATATTTTTAAAGAAGTGGGTTTAAATTTATTTAGTTTGGAAGTAGAGTCCTTTGCTATGGCTAGGTCTTTAATGAGTGATGATGGAGCCTGTGCTATGATAGTTGATATTGGTTCAGTAACTACAGATGTTTGTGTCATAGAAAATAATTTGCCAGTTTTAAATAGAAGTATAGAAGTAGGAGGAAATTCTATGACTAAAAGCATTGCCAAGAGTTTAAATATTAGTTTTGAGAGAGCAGAACAATTTAAACAGGACTTTGGATTAAGTAGTATTAAAGGAGGAACCACTAATATTCCCAAGACCATTGAAGAAACATTATCACCCATGGTTAATGAGATTAAATATGTTTTTGATTTATATAAAAGACAGAGTCGAGGAAATATTGATAAAGTAATTTTATCTGGTGGTTCAGCATATTTGCCTAATTTAATTGATTATTTAAGCCAAACATTAAACAGCCCAGTTTATATAGGAGATGCTTGGCATAAAATTAAATATCCTATGGAATTAAAACCAGTTTTAGATGAAATTGGTCCTAGATTTTCAGTGGCCATAGGTTTGGCCTTAAGAGGGATAGAGTAGGTTGGTTTGTAGTTCGTAGGGGTAAAATAAAATTTAGAATAAGGTTTATCTGTGATATAATAGGGGTATTAATTGTTAAATTGTTAAATTGTTGGATTGTTGGATTATGAAACCATTTAACAGTTCACCCTAACACCTTTTTTGAAATGAACTATATTAAGAATTATTATTTTTTAAAAGATATTATAAAATTAAAACATTATATTTTTTGACTAAAAAGGTGAGGGGTTTAACGGTTTATTTAAACCATATGAGTGATGATATAAATTTATTACCAGAGGATTTAAGAAAAAAAAGGACTCTAAAAGATAGAGAGGATTTTGATATTAATGATATAGAATATACGGCTGGAGAAAAATTAGTGAAAGAACAAAAACAAAAACTGGCTATTAAAAATAAATTAGGTCAGTGGTTTAGGCCTCGTCCAGACGATTTAAAAACTAAAAAAACAAAAAAACCCATTTTAAATACTTCTTTTACTCCAAATTTAAAAGATCAAAGAGTAGATAAATTAGAAGTTGATTTCAAAGATCAAAAATTAATATTGCCAGAAGATAAAAAAGTTGATTTTAAGAATTTTTCCCAACCAGAAGATTTTAATGAGCAAATAAAAAAACCAGAAAAAATTAAGCCAGTTCCAAAGCCCAAAGCAGAAGCAGAACCCAGAAAGAGAAAAGAAAAGATTAAACAAAAAAATATATTTGATACCCTGTTATTAAACGTTAAGCATTTGTTTCAGAACAAAAAAAAGGATAAAGAGAAAAAAGAAAAAGAAGTTGATGTTAATCTTTTACCATTTAATGCCAATATTCCAAGTACTAAAAAATTATATTTTTCTTTACTTATTACTTTAATAATCTCCGGCATATTTATTTCTATAGTTTTTTTTGGATTTTATATACATCGGTCCAATATTGTTAATGATTATAATAAATTAAACGAAGAGTTTGAGAAGCACATTGATTATATTAAGGGCTATGATGATGTTATTAAAGAAATTGAAGTATGGCAGAATAAGATAAATGAAATTCGGGGTCTTTTTAGTAGGCATATTTATTGGACTAAATTTTTTAAAGCCCTTGAAGATAATACTTTACCAGAAATTCAATATAATTCATTTGCGGGCAGTGTTGGGGGAAATTTAACCTTAAATGCCGTAGCTCCTGATTATAAGACCATAGCCAGACAATGGATTCATTTAAATCAGGCCGAAGATTTTATAGATAAACTTATTATTGATAAGGCCTCTTTAGTGACCAGTGGCAATAATTTAATGGTCAGTTTTTCGTTAACCTTAGATTTTGTAGAAGATATATTTTATAAAAAATAGACCTACTGAATAATAAATTACGTAACGAAATTTTCAGATTTGGAGATAAATTTTTAAAATAATTTTTGAGGTTTAGCCTTAGCTAAGCCGAAAAGATTTTTTAGAAATTTAGCCAAAATATGTAAATTGCAGTAGTAAAATTATTGTTCAGTGGGTCTAACAATTAAAAGAATGCTGGAAGAAAAAGATAAAAATATTAAGTCCGACCCGGAAATAGAAAATAAAACAGAAATCAAAATTTCTAAACAGGTTTCGGGCCTTTCGGTTTTTATATATAAATATTTTAAAATTATTATTTTAATTGAGGTTATCTTTGTTTTAATAATTGGTTATTTTTTAATAATTGCTCCACAGATTTTTCAAATTAAGGAGTATAAGAAATTAATAGAACAGAAACAAAGTGATTTAGGTCGGGTTAAAGATTATCAAAAGGACTCGCAATTTTTAGAATCAGAATATGAAAGATTAAAAAGTAAATTATCTGAAGACATAGATAAACTTCATGAAATATTGCCTCCAGAAAAAAATTTACCGGAATTAATGACCCAAATAGAGGCCTTAGTAGAAGATCAAGATTTAAAGTTGGGCTCTATTGCTTTAGATTCTTCTGAAGATTTACCCACCAAAAAATCCAGTTTAATAGCTGAAAATGAAAAAGCTAAATTAGAAGCAGGTATGATTAGTGAGGCCAAAATTACTTTATTCGTTTTTGCAGAAGATGGTGGTTATAAAAAAGTTAAGAATTTTTTGGAGGCACTAGAGACTCATATTAGATTATTGGATGTTATATCTTTTGCTTTTGATTCTAATATTAAGTCCTATTCAATTATTTTTAAAACTTATTATTTAAAAGATGAATCCCGTTAGATAATAATATCTTACGGGATGAATTCTGTTAGATAATAATTAAATCTGACGGGAAAAATTTAATTCAATTAATAATATCTTACGGGATGAAAACTAATAAAAAAGTAGATAAAAAATTAATATTTTTATTTTTAATCATGATAATCATGATTGTATTTATGTTTTATTTTTTAAAGAAACAGAAAAAGCAAGACGAGGAATTAGATAATGTTCAATCTAACACCACTATAGATATTTTAACTTCCAAACAAAAGAAAATAAATAAAATTTTAAACGAAGAAGGTGGTTTATTTAATGAAAATATTGAGGCCCTTTTTGATGATTTAAATTTAAAATCATATGTTGACTTACCGTTAGAAGTAGGGAAAGTAGGAAATCCTTATCCTTTTGGAAATCCAGAAGAGGATTTAGGAAATTTAGAATAATAATAAATTATTATGAATATTGATTATAATGATAAAATTCTTAGTAAAATTAAGGAAAAGAACTTATTAGATAATGATAAGTTTAATTTTTTAGAAAAAGAATTAAAAGCACCAAGGGCCGACATAGATAAAATAATTAAACGGGCCTCTTTATTAGATTCAGAAGAATATACCAAAATTAAAGCCGAGGCCACTAATATACCTTATAAAAATTTGATTGACGAAACCATTGATGAAGAGGTTTTAAAATTATTACCTCCTGACCTTTCTCGAAATTACCAAATGGTTCTTTTTAACAAAGTAGGCAATATTTTAGAAGTAGGATTAGTTAATCCAGAGGATTTTAGTGCAGTAGAAGCAGCAGAGTTTTTAGCGCATAAAAATAATTATCATGTAAAATATTATTTGATTTCTGAAGAAAGCTTTGAATATGTGGCTAAAAAATTAGAAAATATTTCTGAAGAAGTTGGCGAGGTTTTGGGGTATGCCAAAGAAAAATTAGCCAAAGGAGAAGATGAGATTGAAATTGAAGATACAAAATTAGAAAGCGAGAATTTTGATGAAATTATTAGGTCAGCGCCAGTTTCTAGAATTATATCAGTTATTTTAAAACACGCAGTTGAGGGTCGGGCCTCAGATATTCATATTGAACCAGTTAATAAGCAATCTGTGACTAGATTTAGGGTTGATGGCAAGCTTCATAATTCTATAGTTTTGCCAATATATATTCACAATGCTTTAATAGCCAGAGTAAAAGTAATGGCCAATATGAAAATTGATGAGACCAGAATTCCTCAAGATGGTAGAATCAGAGTTAAGATTAAAAATGAAAGAATAGATTTTAGGGTTTCAACCTTGCCTCTGATAGATTATGAAAAAGTAGCCATGAGGGTTTTAAGTACTCCGAAGAAAATTCCTAGTTTAGAAGAGATTGGTTTTTCTGGATTTTTAAAGGATAAAATAGAGGAAAATATAAAAAAGCCCAATGGAATGATTTTGATTACTGGCCCTACGGGAAGCGGCAAGTCCTTTACTCTTTTTACTTTTTTAAACAAAATAAACACAGAAGAGATCAATATTTCCACCTTAGAAGATCCAGTAGAATATAATATTGAAGGAGTTAATCAATCTCAGGTTAGACCAGAAGCTAAGTATACTTTTGCTTCAGGATTAAGGTCTTTATTGCGTCAAGACCCAGATGTACTTATGGTTGGAGAAATTAGAGATAGTGAGACAGCGGCATTAGCAGTACACGCGGCTTTAACTGGACATTTGGTTTTTTCAACTTTGCATACTAATTCTGCCCCAGCTGCTATTCCGCGATTGATTGATATGAAAGTTGAACCCTTTTTATTGTCCTCTACTTTAAATATGATTTTAGCGCAAAGATTAGTCAGAACTATTTGTAATAATTGTAAAGAAGAATACGAATTACCAGCTAATTTAAAAGATAAGATTACGAAAGAAATTGATAATATTCCAGAAAAGGCCTTTTATGGGAAAATTAAAAAAAGCGACCCAATAAAATTTTATCACGGTAAGGGCTGTAGTCATTGTGGAGGAACTGGTTATAAAGGTAGGATAGCTATTACAGAAGTATTATTATTGAATGAAGGATTGAAAAACATAATTTCAAGTGGAAATGATATGGTAAAGTTTAAAGAAGAATTAGATCAACAAGGATATATTAAAATGTTAGCAGACGGCCTAATAAAGGCCTTAAACGGAACCACTACCGTAGAAGAGATTATAAGAGTCACTAAGGAAATTTAATTAATTATTTTATTAAATAAAATGTCTGTTCAGGATAGATCATCAGCGGGAAGTGTTTTAATTGTAGAGGATGATTTGTTTTTGTCAGAAATGTATGCTTTAAAATTAGAAGCAGAGAATTTTGAAGTATTTTTAGCAGACAATGGACAAGAGGCATTAGAAAAAATGAGAGCCCATCAACCAGATATTGTTTTATTGGATTTATTAATGCCCGGTAAGGATGGTTTTGAAGTTTTAGAAGAAAAATTTAAAGATTTGGAGATTAAAGATATTCCTTTAATAGTTTTAACTAATTTATCTCAAAAAGAGCAAATTAAAAAATGTTATGATTTAGGGGCTAATGATTTTTTAATTAAGGCCTATTTTGTGCCCAGTGAAGTAATTAAAAAAATAAAGAATTTAATAAATAATAATCAAAATTCCAAATAGTGAATTTTAAAGCTTTAATCCTTAAGCTATGGGTCTTAAGTTTTGACATTTAGGATTTGGCCCTAAAGGAGAAACTTCGTTTCCTTTTAGGGTAAAAATTTAATAAAATTATGCCAGCAATAGATAAATTACATTTAAATGAATTAATTAATCAAGCCATTAAAGAAGGGGCCTTAGCCATTTATTTTAATATTGGCTCTTATCCAGTGATAAAAATTAATGACAATCTTAAAGATTTGACAGCTAAACCGATTTTGACCAAAGAATTTTTAAACACCATTGCTGATTCTATATTATCTGAAGAACAAAAAGAAAGATTAACCTCTAAAAAAGAAATTACAATTGCTCATAATTGGTCTGATGATATTAGGTTTTTAGCGAACTTTTTTTATCAAAAAAATTCTTTATCTATAACTATAAAATTAATATCTACCCAAATAAAAGATATTAATGATTTAAATTTACCACGGGTTATTAACGATATAATAAAATTGGAAGCAGGATTAGTTATTGTTTGTGGTCCAGTATCTTCGGGTAGAAGCACTACTATTAATTCTTTTATTCAGTATTTAAACAAAAATCAAGAAAAAAGGATTATTAGTATAGAAGACCCAATTGAATACGAATTTATAGATGATAAAAGCATTATTCAACAGAGAGAAGTGGGCCAGGACGTGGATTCATTTTTACAGGGCTTAGCGGATGTAGTTGATGAAGACGTAGATATTGTTTATTTATCTAAAATTAATAATGCCCAAGAAATAAAATTAGCCATTCAGGCGGCGGCTTCGGGAAAATTAGTTTTAGCAGTAATGGATAGTAATTCAGTAATAGTGGTTTTAAATAAAATATATAGCAGTTTTAAAATATCGGAAAAAGAATTGGCCAAAAGTATGATTACCAATTCTTTAAAGGTTATTATCAATCAAAGATTAATTAAGAAAAATGGTGGAGGTCAAATTTTGGCTACAGAAGTTTTTACCATGAATGATTCTTCTAAATCCATTATAAAATCAGAAAGATTTGAACAATTAAATTCAGTTATTCAGACCTCTCGAGGGGATAATATGCAGGATTTGAATAGTTCTTTAAAAGAATTAGTTAGTAAGGGCTTAATTAATCAGGAAGAAGCAGAAAAATATATTACTAATGCAAATAATTTTTAATAAAATATGGCCTTATTTAGTTATAAAGTATTGAATAGTAATGGTAATGTGATTGTGGGCATTGTTGAGGCCCCTAATTTTGAGTTGGCTTCTGAGGCCTTAGTAGAAAAGGGTTTTCAAATTATTAACATTAAAGAAAATAAAGGACCCTTGGATTTAAAATTTTCTGGAATTCCTTTTTTAAATAGAATTAGTAAAAAAGAAATTGTAATTTTCTCTCGTCAATTAGCAGTAATGGTATCAGCTACAGTGCCAATTATTCAATCTTTAAGAGTTATTGTTAAGCAAACTAAAAATGAGGCCTTGCAAAAAATTGTTAATCAAATTGCTGATGATGTAGATGAGGGCTTAAAATTTTCTGAGGCCTTGCGCAAGCATTCTGTTTTTGGTGGTTTTTTTGTTAATATGGTTGCCTCTGGGGAAAGCTCCGGTAAATTGGATGAGGTTTTGGAATATTTAGCTGATGAAGTGGAAAAAAACTATGACTTACAATCCAAAATAAAAGGAGCGATGATTTATCCTGCTTTTATTGTGGTGGGTTTAATTGTAGTAGGTATTGCCATGATGGTTTTTGTGATTCCGCAATTAACGGGTATGCTGACAGCTTCAGGGCAGGACTTGCCAATAGCGACTAAGATTTTATTATTCATAAGTGATATATTTCGAAATTATTTTGTTTATCTTATTTTAGGTTTAATAATTGTGGGAGGAGGATTATTCTATTTTATTAAAAAAACAGAATTAGGTAAAAAATCTATTGACTTATTAAAACTAAAATTACCAGTTTTTGGTAAATTATTTAAAAATATCTATTTAGTTAGATTTGGAGGTACTTTGTCCAGTTTAGTAAGTGCAGGCGTGTCCCTGACTAACGCTTTAAAAATTACTGGTGATGTGATAGATAATTATCATTATAAAAAATTAATAACACAAGCCATTGAAAGGGTAAAAGATGGCTATTCTGTGGCCTATGTTTTTTCTAAAAGCGATATGTTTCCGCAAATGTTGGCCCAAATGTTAAAAATAGGAGAAAGGACTGGTCGGCTGGCCGATGTTTTAGAAAAATTATCTAGATTTTATTCTCGGGAAGTAGAAAATATGGTCGCTAATTTAACTGCTTTAATAGAGCCATTGATTATGGTTATAATTGGCATAGCTGTAGGTGGAATGGTGGCAGCTATTATTATGCCGATGTATAATATGGCAAATAGTTTTTAAGTTTCAAGTTCCAAGTTATGTTTTTAAAAATATGGGATTTTATGTTATAATATAAGTGTTGTTGATAACTTTGGACTTTTAAAATAAAGTCAAAAAGTTTTTATGATAAAATAACAAAAATAATATTCAGC
>CAZAOE010000013.1:0-33503 GCA_964486685.1 uncultured Gammaproteobacteria bacterium | reverse complement strand
TTCAGCCAAATGAATTTCAATACTCGTCATTCTCATTCCTCGTAGAAATTCTATTTGTCTTTATTCGAATTGTATCTAAATTGTTGTAAGGGCGCCTAAAATACAAATAAAATACAAATACTATAAAAAAAACTACTGTAATAATTATATTTTATTGTCTTAAGCACCACAGTGTTTGACAAAGAGCCTTTTTAGCTTGACATTTTAAATGAAGGGTGTATAATCTATCTTAGATGTGGAGAAAGAATTCAGCTTTATCAACTTTAATCTCCATGGACCGCAAGGTGAAAGTAGATTAAAGTGCTGAATTTTTTCCTCTCCACAGCGAACAAAAGGGTTAATAAGCCCATTTTTTTATTCCTAAAAAACCTCTTGACCCAGTTAAATAACCTTAAATTTATAAAAATTTAAGATTAAAATTTAGCAATGGTTAAATTTTATTTAACAGGGTTGAGCCCGTTAGACGGGCTTGACAAAAAATTTAAATTATATATAATGATTAAATATAAAAATGAATAGGGGAGTATAGAGTGAGCCATTTTTTATCTTATTATTACGATTCTGTTTCTTTGCCACCCCTTTTTAAAAAAGTGGTGGCTCCGCAAAATCGCGAACTGTACAAAAATTTAGATAATTTAATCATTCGTCATCCTAAAACTTTGAAACTCGTCGTTTCATTATCATTCCACTCCTCAAACAAGTCAAAGTTTTTTAACGGATGCCTCATTCAAATTTTGACTAAATTTTTGTAATGTTCGCAGATAATTAATAAAATACAAAAGATTGTGATTAATTGACAAGTGCTTGACAAAAAAATTAAATTATATATAATGATTAAATAAATGCGGAAGTGCCTTTTTGCTTAAAGGTAAATTTAAAAACTTTCCCGGACAAAGTTTTTAAATTATGAGCATAGCTCGTATTCCGCTCCAATTTTTGACAAAAAACGGTGTCTAGCTCATCAAAATTGAGCGCTTTCATAGATATATTATGAAAGTTTGCGGGTTAAAATCCTTCACGGCACCAATCAATTTTAAATGGGGTAGGCGACTATTTTTATAGTGCCTATTCTGTCCAGGAAAGAGTAAATTGTAGACCTTATTATTTTAATAACGGAGCAATTCTAAGTTTTCTTCTGTGAGCTATGGGAAAATATTCTTTTTCCCCGGTCGTAACTTTAGCGACTCCAGAAAAAAAGCTCTTTCCTGAATTTTTATAAACCCAATCACTAATGTGCATTTGGGCTTTTTTCTTTTGACTTTTACTGTCAATAAAGTAAAATGAAGTATAGTTAAAAACGCAAAATTAAAAACTAAAAATTTAAATCACTAACTACTAACTACCTGCCTGCCGGCAGACAGGCAAACTACTAACTATTAACTAACCCCCATGTCCTACTTTTTAAAAGCCAAAAAACTAGATATTAAAACTGGTCAGCAAATTATTGCCCTCTTTGATGAAGAAGAGGCCTTTCATTTTGGTATTCGTCCCGGAGATAAAATTGAAATAAAATGGCGTGGTAAAATTGCTGTGGTGGAAGCCAATACTTCTGTCAAAAGAATCCAGCGGGGCTTTATTGGTTTATATAGTGATTTTTGGGATAAATATAAATCCTTACAGGATTTAGAAATAGTAGAAATCAATTTTGTAGGTCGAGCTGAATCTGTTAAAGCGATTAAGAAAAAACTTCGTGGGGAAAATTTAAACCAAGAAGAATATAATTCTATTGTTCAAGATATTGTAGAAAACCGTTTATCTAATACTCAAATTGCTTATTTTATTGCTTCTTCATATATGAATCCCTACACTAATCAAGAATTATTTTATATGACTAAAGCCATGGCTGAAAATGGTGGTCAGTTGGACTTAAAAGGAATGGTAGCTGATAAACATAGTATTGGAGGAGTAGCCGGTAATCGCACGACAATGATTGTGATTCCAATTATTGCCTCTTTGGGAATTCAAATTGCTAAATCATCTTCACGAGCGATTACTTCGGTTTCTGGTACCGCTGATACCATGGAGGTCTTATGTCCGGTCTCACATTCTATTAAAAAAATTAAACAAATTATCAAAAAAACTAATGCCTGTATTGTTTGGGGCGGGGGGCTAAATTTAGCACCAGCCGATGACCGGATTATTAAAGTTAATTATCCAATTGCCATGGAATCCTATGACAAGGCCTTAATTTCAATCATGGCTAAAAAAATTGCTACCTCTGCTACCCATTTAGTAATTGATCTACCCTATGGACCAACCACCAAGGTTCCTGATAAAAAAGATGCCGAATTAATTAAAAAGAAATTTGAATATCTGGCCCAAAAATTTAAAATGAAAATTAGCGTCCAAATGGTTCACACTACTGACCCAATTGGCAAAGGCATTGGTCCGGCCTTAGAAGCCCGCGATGTTTTACGCGTTTTACAACAAAAAGAAAATAAACCTGGTGATTTAGAAAACAAATCCATTAGTTTAGCCGGAAAATTAATAGAATTATGTAAAAAAGCTCCCAAAGGACAAGGCGATGGTTTGGCTTGGAAGCAATTAAAAGATGGTTTGGCTTGGAAAAAAATGCAGGAAATTATTCAAGTCCAGGGTGGAAATCCGCAAATTGATTCTGAAGATATTACTATTGCCGCTATTAAACATTATGTAAATGCTGAAAAAAATGGAAAAATTACTCTTACAAATAATACATCTATCAGTAATATAGCCCGCACCTTAGGTGCCCCAAGTGATAAATTGGCTGGTATTTATTTAAATAAGGAATACGGCAATAGAATTAAAAAAGGCGAACGACTTTATACTTTATATGCTCAAAATCAAGAAAGAATGGATTTAGCTAAAATTGCTATCAAGAAAAAAGAAAACGAAATATTTCATATCGAATAACGGTAATTAATTACCAATTTGAAATTTTCAATTTTCATTTAATATCCAATAACTCAATTTACAATATTTCTTGATTGAACAAATTTAACAAGACGTTGATAATTGATTATTGTTATATTGATTATTAAATTTAAATTGTAAATTGCCTGCCCGCCATCGGCTTCGCCTTTAGGCGATGGCAGGCGGGGTAATTGTAAATTAACGTATTATGAACCGAACTAAAATGTATTAATCTTATGATTGTGAATACGAAAAAAAGCATAGCAGTAGGATTAAGCGGCGGTGTAGATTCATCAGTCGCTGCTTTTTTATTACAAAAACAGGGCTATAATGTCATTGCTTATTATATGAAAAATTGGTCTACTGATATTGGAAAATTCAAATGCCCGTGGAAAAAAGATAGAGACGATGCCCTCAGGGTTGCCAATTATTTAAATATCCCTTTATACACTTTGAATTTTGAAAAAGAATATAAAAAAAAAGTTGTTGATTATTTGTTTGCTGGCTATCAAAAGGGGATTACCCCCAATCCAGATATTATGTGTAATAAAGAAATTAAATTCAAATTATTTTTAGAAAAGGCCTTAAAATTAGGAGCAGATAAAATTGCCACTGGACACTATGCTCAAATCAGAAAAACTAAAGACAGTTTTCATTTATTAAAAGGCAAATATCTAAACAAAGACCAATCTTACTTTTTATATACTTTAAACCAAAAACAACTTTCTAAAACCTTATTTCCAATTGGAAAATACACTAAACCCCAAATTAGAAAAATTGCCCAGCAAGCAAAGCTTCCCACTGCAAACAAGCCTGATTCACAAGGCATTTGTTTTATCGGCGAAGTAGATATTAAAGAATTTTTAAAAACTCAAATTAAACCCAAAAAAGGAGATATTATCACTACTGAAGGTTCACCCCCACAACTTAGTGGTAAGTGGGGGGGTAAAAAAATTGGTGAACATGAGGGGGTTTGGTATTATACTATTGGCCAACGTAAGGGCATTGGAGTTGGTGGAGGCATTCCTTATTTTGTAGTTGAAAAAGATATTAAAAACAATATATTAAAAGTTGTTAAGGGTTCTTGGTCCGAGGAATTATTTACTAATTATTGTGTAGTTAAAGATATACACTGGATTAACCAGCAAGCCAAATTACCTTTAAAATGTACAGCCAAAACTCGCTATCGCCAAACAGATCAACAATGTACTATTTCTAAAGAAAAAACTCATTATAAAATTACTTTTAAAGAAAAACAACGCGCCATTACTTCTGGCCAATCCGCAGTTTTATATCAAAAAGAGGAGTGTTTGGGTGGCGGAGTAATTGTCTAATTGGTTAACCCCTCACCTTTTTTGGAAACAAATTGTTATAATAATTATCATTTTAAAATAAAAATAATCCTCTTACTTTTTCAAATAAAAAAGGTGAGGGGTTAATTGATTAATAGGATAATTGAATAATAGCTCTTTTGCCGGGGCTCTATAATAATTAGTGTGTAAAAAAAGAAGGGTTTTAATGTAAAATTAGCATATAAACCAAGCTAAAACATTAAAACACCTTCTATGAACAAAGATATAACAAAGTTTTTTGAAATACAAGGGTATCTTGTATACAAAACTAGAATTGATAATGATCAAAACATAATAATTAGAATAGGAAGACCAAAAAACAAAAATGAGTGTCCAGATTGTAAAAGTAAAAAACATTATCTTCACAGTAAAGGAAAATGGACATTAAAAAAACATTCTAACTTTCAAGAAAAACAAATATATTTAGAAGTAAAAAGAAAAAGATACTAGTCAAAACTTTCGGGATAGATAAAACTCAGAAAGTGACTAGAAGAATAAAAAAATTTCTCAACTTTCCTATTAATATCTCTATTTCCCCTTCTAAAAATCCTGAGGAATTATCTATAGAAGCAGAAAGATTAATACCTGATAACAATATTGACAACGATTCATGGTTATTGTATGCGCAAAACACATCCAATGACCAATAATTACTTGCAATTTAAAAACTTTGGCTTGAAGCAATTTAAGTCAAAGGTTTATTTTTTTAGTTTAAATTATTAAATTTTTGACTTCTACCCTAAAAATCGCTACAATACGAATTGTATAATACCAATATACAAATTTACCCTGTTAAATAAAAAATTATCAATTTAACAGGGTGAATACTAATTATGCTAATATTATACTAATAACAAAATACTTACATTTAATAATTTAATATAAAAAAATGAAAAGCGATAAATTAATCTACCCACGATTATCTTATTTAATTACTGGAATATGCTTTGATGTTCATAATGAGATCGGCCATTATTCCCGAGAAAAGCAGTATTGTGATACTTTAGAAAAAGAATTTAAAGACAGGAAAATAAACTATCAAAAAGAGTATAAAATTAAAAAATCTGGAAATAGAGTTGATTTTTTAATTGAAAACAAAATAATCTTAGAAATTAAAACAAAACATATCATCGATAGAAAAGATTACTACCAAATTCAAAGATATCTACAGGCATCGCATAAAAAATTAGGACTGTTAATAAATTTCCGTCAAAAATATATAAAACCAATTAGAATCATTAGAATTGATACAGATATGAAAAATAAATTCTTATCATAGAATTCGTATCATATTTGTATTATTAGTATAAATTAGTATATTAGCATTATATCTATGAACTCTACTGACATTAGAAAAAAATATTTAGAATTTTTTAAATCCAAAGGACACACTTTAATTCCTTCGGCTTCTTTAATTCCGGAAAATGATTCAACAACATTATTCAATGGTGCTGGCATGCAACCCTTAATTCATTTTTTAATGGGCGAAAAACATCCCGCCGGCACTGCCATTGCTAATTGTCAAAAATGCGTCCGCACCGGAGACATTGACGATGTCGGTGATGCCTGGCATTTAACTTTTTTTGAAATGCTTGGTAATTGGCCCTTAGGCGCTTATGATAAAGAACAAATGATTCAATGGTCCTGGGAATTTTTAACTACTAAAGAGTGGTTGGGAATTGATCCGGAAAAACTTTATATCACTGTTTATCAGGGCGACCAACAAATTCCTAAAGATATAAAATCAATTAAATACTGGCAAGAATGTTTTAAAACTGCAGACATCAAAGCCGAAGAAGGGGAAAGAATATTTGCTTTAGACCGCACAGAAAATTGGTGGGGACCGGTTGGCAATTCTGGTCCTTGCGGTCCAGACACAGAAATGTTTGTTGATACTGGCCAAGAAAAATGTTCAGCCCAATGTCGTCCTGGTTGCGCTTGTGGCAAATATGCGGAAATTTGGAATGATGTCTTTATGGATTATTATAAAAATCCTGACAAGACCTATAAAGAATTAAAACTAAAACAAATTGATACTGGTTTTGGTTTAGAGCGGGCTACGGCAATTTTAAATGGAGCTGATAATATTTATGATAGCGACTTATTTATTCCGATTATAAATAAAATAATACAATTAGCTAATCTTGATCACCCCAATCAAAAACAATTTAAATCTATTCGCATTATTGCTGACCATTTACGCAGTGCCACTTTTATCCTGGGTGATAATTTAGGAATTGCTCCTTCTAATTTAGACCAGGGCTATGTGGTCCGGCGTTTAATTCGCACGGCCATTCGCCATGGTAAATTATTAAATATTCCTGAAAAAATCAGTTTAAGTGTAGAAATTGCTCAACTAGTAATTGATTTAATGAAAAAAACCTATCCTGAACTAGCCAAAAATCAAAATTTTATTTTAGATAATTTACAAAAAGAAAAAAAACAATTTGAAAAAACTTTGGAAAATGGTATTAAAAAAATTTATAAATTATTTGAAAAATATAAAGGAAACTTTAAAGAATTTACATTAACAGCAGATATTTTATTTGATCTCTATCAAACCGATGGATTCCCAATTGAACTAAGTATTGAAGAAATAAATAAAAAAAGAATAGAGTACGGTGGAATTCCTATAGGAGATAAAATTAAAAAGCATTTCTTTAATTTATTCCAAAAGCATAAAGATTTATCTCGAACAGCTTCGGCTGGAAAATTTAAAGGCGGTTTAGCCGACCATTCGGAAATAGTTACTAAATATCATACAGCCACTCATTTATTACACCAGGCCTTAAGAAAGGTTTTGGGCGAGCATGTCCAACAAAAAGGGTCAAACATTAATGCTGACCGCTTGCGTTTTGATTTTGCTCATCCCGAAAAAATGACTCCCGAACAAACTCAACAAGTAGAGGACTTAGTTAATCAACAAATTAAAGCGGAATTAGAAATTAAATGTGAAGAAAAATCAGTTAAAGAAGCTAAACAAGAGGGCGCAATTGGATTATTTGGTGATAAATATGGAAATAAAGTTAAGGTCTATAGTATTGGTCCTTTTAGTAAAGAAATTTGTGGCGGGCCACATGTTAAAAACACTTCTGAATTAGGACACTTTAAAATAATTAAAGAAGAATCTTCTTCGGCTGGAATCAGAAGGATTAAAGCGACTCTGGAATAAGCATTGGCTTTATAATTTTAACTATTTACTTATTGACAAAAAATTTAAAAAGGTTATAATTATTCTATAATTTATCAACAATTTAATAATAATTAAAAAATAGAATAAATTTTGTTTATTTTATTATTTTTTAATGGTAGAAAAACAAGAAAATCAAAATTCAAATACGGCTAATAATAGCAAAGATTTCATTGAAATAGATGGGACAGTATTAGAGGCCATGCCTAGCACCCAATTTAAAGTAGAATTGGAAAACGGTCATGAAATATTGGCCTATTTATCGGGTAAAATGAGAATGTTTAAAATCAAATTATTGCCTGGAGATAAAGTCAAAATAGAAATGACCCCTTATGATATGAACCGCGGGAGAATAACCTATAGATATTAATAAAATCAGTTAGTAGCTAGTAGTTATTAGTAATTAATAATTGCTACCAATTATAAACCACTAACTACAAACTAAATTATTATGAAGGTCAGAGCATCAGTTAAAAAAATATGTCGAGATTGCAAAGTGATCCGCCGCAAGGGTCGCTTAGTTTGTATCTGTAAAAATCCTAAACACAAACAACGACAAGGATAAAAAACAATTTTCAATTATCAATTACCAATTTTCAATAAAAAAAGCTGAAAGCTAAAAGCTGACAGCTGAAAGCTAAAAATTATGCCTAGAATATCCGGAGTAAATATACCCAATGAAAAAAGAGTTGAAATATCTCTTACTTATATTTATGGAATTGGAAAAAGTTCTGCCAATAAAATATTAGAACAAGCTAAAATTAACCCTGATACCAGAGTAAAGGACTTATCAGAAGATGATATTAATAAATTAAGAGTTGTTATTGAAAAAAGTTGTAAAACCGAAGGTGATTTAAGACGGGAAGTATTATTAAATATCAAAAGGTTAAAAGATATTAAATCCTACAGAGGAATTAGACATATTAAACATTTGCCAGTTCGCGGACAAAGAACCAAGACAAATTCCAGAACCCTTCGTGGAAATAAAAGAGGCATAGCTACTTCTGGTAAAAAACCAACCGCCCAAAAAACCTAATTATTAAAAAATTATTATAAATGGCTAAAGCAAAAATAGTTAAAAAAAAGAAAAAAAAGAAAGTAATGGTCAGAAGTGGTCGGGCCTATATAACGGCTACTTATAATAACACCATCATCACGCTTACTGATTTTCAAGGCAATGTTTTAACCTGGTCTTCAGCTGGCTTAATGGGCTTTAAGGGTCCTAAAAAGTCCACTCCTTATGCTGCAGAAATTATCGGCCGAGACGCTGTTAATAAAGCAAAAAACCACGGATTAGAAGAAGTTGATGTTTTTGTTAAAGGAGTTGGTTCTGGTCGAGATAATGCCATTCGTTCATTGCATTCTAATGGATTAAATATTTTATCAATAAAAGACATTACGCCCATACCTCATAATGGTTGCAAACCCCCTAAACGACGCAGGATATAGATAATTGGAATAAGTAATTAGTAATTAGAAAAAAATAATTAAACAAATGAAAAAAATAAGTTCAAAATGTAAATTATGTCGCCTAGAAGGTCAAAAGTTATTTTTAAAGGGTACTAGATGTAGTAGCCCTAAATGTGCTATGGTCAAAAAAAATTATAAACCTGGATTTCACGGACCCAAAAAACAAATGAGAAGAACCTCTGCTTATGGTCAGCAACTCCGAGAAAAACAAAAGACCAAAAGAATCTATGGATTATTAGAAAAACAATTTTCCAATTTAATTAAAAAGGCCTTAAAAAATAAAGAAGGTGCTGGAACTTTTTTAATAAATCAATTAGAAAATAGATTTGATAATATTGTTTATAGATTAAAACTAGCTCCTTCTAGAAACACTGCTAAACAATTAATAGCTCATAATCATTTTCAAATTAATGGAAAAAAAGTAAATATTTCCTCTTATGTTCTTAAAATAGGAGATAAAATAAAAGTTAAAGAAAATAAGGCCTTAGATAAATATTGGGAAAACATTAAAAAGAACAAAAATTTGGCTAAAGAAATTCCTGGACACTTAAGTTTAGACGCTAAAAAATTAGAAGCTCAAATTACTGGTCAACCAAATATTGAAGATATTAAAAAAAGCATTAACACTTCTTTAATTATTGAGTTTTACTCTAGATAACTTTGTAAAATTGCTAAAAATAGAAAGTATTCATCAACAATCTAACCATTTACCCCATCACCTTTTTGAAACAAGACATCTTAAAGATTATTATTATGCCAAGGTATTAAAAAATAAAATATTTTGTTCTTAATCAAAAGGTGAGGGGTTTAACAATTCAACCATTTAACAATTTTCACCCAAAGGGTGATCGGCCCTTGGACGAAACCATTTAACAATATAACCATTTAACAATTTATAAAACAAAAAATGGAAAATTTACCATTACCAAAAACAATCAGCTATAAAGAAATTAAAAAAAATAAAACTCAGCTCATAATTGAACCACTATTTCCTGGCTATGGCATTACTATTGCCAATTCTTTACGCCGGGTTTTATTATCATCTTTAACTGGAGCTGCTATTACTAAAATAAAAATTAAGGGAGCAAATCATGAATTTTCTGTCCTTCCTCATGTTAAAGAAGATTTAGTAGAGGTCATATTGAATATTAAAAAAATCCGACTAAGTTTATTATCTGATGAGCCCGTAAAATTAAAATTAAAAATCAAGGGCGAAAGAGATGTTAAAGCCAAAGACATTGATAAAAACGCTCAAGCCGAAATAGCTAACCCTGATTTGATTCTTGCTCATTTAACCGATAAAAAAGCCGAACTAGAAATTGAAATGACCGCTAAAAGGGGTCAGGGCTATGAAACAGTAGAAAGCAGAACTGATGAAAGTTTGGCTGCTAACGAAATTAGTATTGATTCTGTTTATTCTCCAATTGTTAATGTTAGTTTTAATGTTGAATCTATTCGAGTTGGAAAAAGAACTGATTATGAAAAATTAAAAATGAAAATTCAAACCGACGGCACAATTAGCCCTGAAGATGCTGTGGCTAAAACCGTAAAAGTTTTAATAAATCAC
Source organism: uncultured Gammaproteobacteria bacterium (assembly GCA_964486685.1). GTDB lineage: Bacteria > Patescibacteriota > Patescibacteriia > UBA1558 > S5-K13 > JAIOTH01. The sequence continues at coordinate 23,032 of CAZAOE010000013.1, read as the reverse complement.
TTAGAATTAATTCCTCAAAAAAAAGTTTTAACTAAAAAAGCTAAACCAGCTAAAAAGCCTACCCCTAAAAAAGCTAAACCTGCCAAGAAAGTTAAACCAGCTAAAAAACCTACCAAAAAAACTGCTACTAAGAAAAAATTTAAAAAATAAAGAACGTTAGTAGCTCCGCTACTTTACGTTCTAAGCCCTACAACCTAATAAGCTACTTCCTACCTGCCTGCCGGCAGGCAGGCAACCTAACTACCTACTACCTAAAAATATGCGTCATAAAAATAAAACTAAAATTTTAGATAGAAAAACTGGACCTCGCAAGGCCCTAATTAAAAACCTGGCTGGTCAGATTGTTTTATTTGAAAAAGTAAAAACCACCAAAGCCAAAGCTAAAGTTGTAAAATCATATTTAGAAAAATTAATCACTAAGTCCGCTAAAAACGAATTAAATACCAAAAGATATTTAAAAACAAAACTAAATTCCGACAATGCTATTAAAAAACTTTTAGAGGTCTTTGGTCCCAAATATAAAGATAGAAAAGGTGGCTATTTAAAAATTGTCAAAGCTGAAAACAGAAAAGGTGACGGAGCAGAAATGGCTTATTTGGTATTCAGCAAATAATTTTCAATTATCAATTTACAATTTACATTTAATATTCAATATTTCAATTATCAATATCTAGCTAACACATTTACCACAAAAAATATAAATTGAGAAATATTGAAAATTGTATCATTGTAAAGTTAAATGAAAATTGAAAATTTCAAATTGGTAATTTACCTTAGTTAAATTAAAAAAATTAAAATCCAATTAAAATTTATAAATTAAAATTTAAAATTGACATATGAAACGTGAAACAATAAAACTAGACGCTACCAACCAAAGCATGGGCAGATTATCTACTGAAATAGCCATACATTTAATGGGTAAAACTAAGCCATCTTATCAGCCCCATATAGATGCCGGAGATAATGTAGAAGTTATTAATGCTGCTCAAATGAAATTTACTGGTAATAAATTAGCTAATAAAAAATATTATCACCATACTGGCTATGTGGGCAATTTAAAAACCATTAAATTGAAAGATTTATTTCCTCAAAAAGCCGACATTCTTCTTAAAAATTGTGTTGCTCATATGTTACCTAAAAACAAATTAAGAAAATTAATGCTGAAAAGATTGAAAATTAAAAAATAAATTTAATAAAGAATAAATATGACTGAAAAATATACTTACTCTATAGGAAAAAGAAAAAGCGCTTCTGCCAGTGTCAGGATTTATAATGGAAAAGGTGAAATTACAATTAATGAAAAAACTTTGAGTGATTATTTTAGTAATAAGATTTTAGAAGATATTGTTTTGGCTCCTTTAAATCTTTTAAATGTCACTAATAAATATAAAATTACTATTAAAGTTAAGGGTAGTGGCAAAAAAGGACAGGCCGAGGCCATTAGATTAGGCATTGCTCGGGGTTTATTAAAAATAGATGCCTCCGCCCGAAAAAGTTTCAAAAGCAAGGACTTTTTAACCAGAGATCCTAGAGTTAAAGAAAGAAAAAAACCTGGTTTAAAACGCGCCCGAAAAGCTCCTCAATGGTCAAAACGTTAAGATATATTATCTATTGCATATTGAAATAGCCTCTTTAGGGGGCTATTTTTCTTGCATTTTTTAGAATATAAATGTAAGATGCTGATAGAATAAAAAAATAATATTTATAGGAGGATCTCATGAAGATAAAAGTATTATGGATAGACCCAGATGTATGTTCTAGTCTCCGGATGCTCACAGGTCATGTATATGCTGATGGAGGGTATGAGCTTTCATGTGTAAAAAATGCAACAGATGCTGTACAGAAAATTTCGGAAAATGAATATGATATTGTAATATTCAACACTATGATTGACCCTGGTCTTGATGATAATTGGATAAAAATCTATTCAGAGAGTTGGAAGAATGGAAGAACTACTTGTTTAGGTTTGCAGTTATTATATAGTCTTTTGCAACCTGAAAAGGAAGAAACTAAATTTTTATTTCCAAATATTCCAAGCTGGATTCATCCCAATAAAATCGGAATTTTAACTACTGAACCTGTCAGAACAATAAAAAAATTCGAAAAACACCTAAGAATTCTGGGTATTGATCCAAAAATCGCCTATATTGAATTAGAAATCACTATGCCTGCAACAATATTGCTAGACTTAATCCGAAGAATATCAAAAAGAAATTCCATATAATTCCAAAAATAATCAACCAGTCTTTACAAGGACTGGTTTTTTTATTGTACAATCAGATTATTGGAGGTATTATTAGGGTATAAATACTATATTTTTATGCGAACAATGTACTTAAAACCAAATAAATTCGTACATAAATAATTATCTAAAATTTAATTTTATTTCTATGAAACCAAGTAAAATTGTAAAAATCCAAACCTATTGCCCCAAAGACACTGCTGATAATATTCGTCTAGCAATTGGAAAAGCAGGTGGAGGTGTAATTGGCAACTATACTTATTGTGCCTTTGTGACAAATGGGTATGGATATTTTCTACCGATGGAGGGTTCTAATCCGGCCATTGGCAAGCAAGGCGAGATTGAAAAAGTAGAGGAGGTTAAAATTGAGTTTGTGTGTGAGCAGGACAAAGTTAAAGAAGTTATTAATGCTATCAAAAAAGCACATCCATACGAAGAGGTGCCAATAGATATTTTACAATTAATAAACTTTGAATAATAAAAAATCAATAAGTTCGTATAAAAAGAGTTAGACAAAATTGCTCCTTTATTTAAAAGAAATATATAATTTCAACATTAGAAAATTATCTGAAAATTAATCTTTTAATAACCAAATATAGTCGCAACATCATCTAACACCAGATATCCAAAATTGTTTCGCTATCGCTTCACAACTTCGGATCATCTGGGACACATTATGTAAAATAATAAAAAACTCTATCTATTAAATAAAATCATAAATTATGGGAATTCTAAAATACATATTTACGGGACATCCTCATAGTATTAAAAATCACAAAAAAGAAACTGAAAAGTTTGAAAAAACCCTTAATAAATTTATGCAGGCTGAACGCACAAAAGAAGTGTTAGATAAATATAATTTTGCCCCAGATAAACTAAAAGACATTATTGAAAGAAATTATCGTCTAGGGATTTATAATGTCATTTTTATACTAAACAGGGGCAAAATTTTATGGGATTTATTGGATATCTATACAAAATCACCACAAGAATGGACAGAGGAAGATAAATTTATTGAGGCAAACATTTTATTAAATGGATACAACATATATAAATAGAGTTTTTATTACATCACATAACAAAAACTTCTCATATATTTAACGTTATATTCAATAAATCTAAAAAGATGATATTATGAAAAAAATACAATAAATAAAATATCTAATATAATAATAAAAGTATTATTAAAAAATAACTCCCGACAAAGCAGATAAACTTCAGTTCTCAAACTCGGGGTTTTTTATTGTAAAATTATATTAATAGGTTTATTATTAAAATATAAATCAATCATTTTAATAATATATGATAAAAAAAGTAATTATTGCCTCAAAAAATCCAACCAAAATTAATGCTGTAAAAATTGGATTTGAAAAAATGTTTCCCTCGGAAAAATTTGAATTTGAAAGTATTTCAGCCTCTTCAGATGTTGGAGATCAACCAATGAATGATCAAGAAACAATGACGGGCGCTATTAATAGAGTTAACAACGCAAAAACTAAATATCAAAATGCTGACTTTTGGGTTGGAATTGAAGGAGGAGCTGAAAAAAATAATGATGAAATGGAAGTTTTTGCTTGGATTATTGTTCAATCTAAAAAAATTATTGGAAAAGCAAGAACAGGGACATTTTTTCTTCCTAAAAAAATCATTGAATTAATTAACGCTGGAAAAGAATTAGGAGAAGCTGATGATATTGTTTTTGGATATACAAACTCAAAAGAAAAAAATGGATCAGTAGGAATTTTAACTGGAAATATTATTGATAGAACAAAATATTATACTGAAGCTGTTGTTCTGGCTCTAATCCCATTTAAAAATCCTGAAATCTATTAGGTAGAATTATATAATAATTAATATAAAAACATTTAAAACATATGAAAAAAATAATTATTCTACTTATCGTTGGCATATTTTTTTTGTCGGGTTGTACTGATAATAATTCAACGAAAACTGATAAAACACCAGCCAATACAAAAATACCAAATAACGCAATAAATCAAGCTTTTCCCATTGATTATGAAATCGTTGAAAGTGAAGATCAAAGCCATAAAGCACTAGGTAACAAATTGCTTTCTGATTATACAACACAAGAAATTATAAACCTGCCAACTGATAAAAAAATGCTTTATAGAATAGTCGTCTCTCCTGATATTAAGGAAAATCAAGTAAAACCAACAATTGATAAAATAATATCCGAATTAACAATAAAAGACAGTGACATAGATGAAATAATATTATTTTTATATAGTGATCAAGAGTTGTCTAATGGAGCTTATGATGTAGGAACAGCTATATGGGCACCTAATGGAGAACTAGGGAATGTAACTTCTGAAATTGCTAAAAAAAATAATAGATTAGGTTATGAAACATCATATGATATTAAAGAAAATCTTGAAGAATACTTAAGCCAAAGAGAAAAATCAGAAGATAGGTTTGGTTTTACTGAAGAAAAAAGAAAACAAATTTTTAAAGAAATTGTTGCAGCAGAAGATAAGGCTATGAATGAGGCTGATATTAAATATCCTATTAAAGCTGGTGCTACTTTGGATGATATTGAAAAGAATATTGATTTAAATAATGAGCTGATAGAAAAATATAAAACTCAAGTTAGAACAAAATATGGAATCACTGAAGACATTGAAAGTGAAATAATAGTTGAATCTTTTAAAGAATTGTGGGCAATGGAATAAAAAGTGCCAAAATTCAATTAATTTTTTTACAAAAAAACATCGCATAATAGCATATTTCTGGTTCGCGAACTAAATTATTATTTAATAAAATATTATGGGCTATAAATCAGTATTAAGATCAATAAACACTGCAGCAAATAAAGCGACAAATGAAGTCGAAAGAGAAGCAAAAAGAACACAAAGAGAGCAGGAGCGGATTAATAAAAAAATTGTAAATATTGAAGTAAAAATGGAAAAAATAATAGAAACGCTTAATGACCAATTTGCAAAAGGAAGAATCAATAAAGAAGAATATTCAAAATTACTTCAAAGAAAACCTGATATAAGCATAGACTTAATTGTATTTGGTAAGGTAGCGGGCGTATCCGTTGCTAAAAGATATATTTGCGGTAAGATATCCAAAAAAGAATTCAATGAAATTTGCAATAATGTTATACCATCAGAAGTTAGAATTGAAAAAATAAAAATTAAAAAAGATTACGATGAATTATTAAATAAAATTGAAATTTTTAAAAAGACTTGTTCCTTAATTAGGGATAATACTTGTCAAAAATGTGGTAAAGAAAAAAAATTATTTTCTCCAATTAAAATTATAGAAAATCTAAAACTATGTAATTCATGTTCTAAAAAATTAAAAAACTTAATAAATTACAAAGGCTTTATAGGTAATTTTTTTTATATTAATCCCCACAAAATTTCCATTAATGAAATTGAAAAAACGAATCTTGTAGTTGGAATTAATCAAGAACATTTCTAATTTAAAAATTAATTAATATAAAAAATATGAAGTACATCAAAATTAGTTATTTAGATTTACAAACAATTCCTAAAAATTATACATTCTCTATAGAATTAAATGATGATAACAATTTTACAGGAGAAGGGGTGGGGGTCAGTACAGACAAAATAAATAAATATGATAATTCAAAAGATCCTAATAATACTCTTTGGGAATGGATAAAAGACAAGGTGTCTTTTAGTGAAGAAGAAGTAAAAAAATATAAAATAGATAGAAATGAATTTATGTCAGCCCAACAACAAGTTACTAGAGATCAACGAAAAAATTAAAAAATAATTTAATTTTTAACACTACTTACCCAAACCCCGACACTCAAACTCGGGGTTTTTTGTTTCTGCTTAAATAATGTATAATTACCTCATGGAAAATAACTCCCCCTCCCATAAATTAGTCAAAAATACCAGCTACTACACCATGGCCTTGGTAATTCAAAAAGTGATATCTTTCACTTATTTTTCGTATTTAGCCACTCAAATCGGTACTGAAAACACAGCCAAATATTTTTTTGCTATTTCTTTTGTAACGCTTTTTTCTGTTTTTGTGGATTTGGGCTTGGCCAGCTTATTAAACCGAGAAATAGCTAAAAACAAAGAATCACATCAAAAACTACTCAGCAATGTTTTAGGGATTAAAATAATCACTTCTTTATTAGTAATTTTGGTTATCCTAATCACTACTAAATTATTGAATTATAACCCCTATTTAGAAAAAATGATTTATCTGTCTATTGTCACTATGTTAATTGACGGCTTTACTTTAACATTTTATGCCGTCATTAGGGGCAAACATAACTTAAAATATGAAAGTATTTTTGCTGTTATTTTTCAAGTCATTGTAATTAGTATGGGCTATTTGATGTTACAAAAAACCCATGAACCATTTTTGCTCTTATTAGTACTTTTAACAGCCAGTGCTTTTAATCTGATATATTCTGGTCTGATTTTAAAAATTAAGTATAAAATATCTCTAATTCCCCGTTGGAATAAAGAATTTATCCGCTTATTATTAATTACTACTTGGCCATTTGCTATGGCCACTATTTTCATTAAAATATCCGGCAGTATTGATTCGGTTTTTTTATCTAAAATGGCCAGTGAAAGAGCTTTGGGCTATTATGGCTTGGCTTATAAAATAACCTTTGCCTTTCAATTTATACCCATGGCCTTTGCTGCTTCTTTATACCCGGCCTTTACTCATTTTTTTAATTATGAAAAAGAAAAACTCAAAAATACTTTTAATCAAAGTTTAATTTACTTAAGTATTATTAGTTTACCTATTGCTGTAAGTATAATTTGTTTAGCTAGTCCTATAATTTTAAAAATTTATGGAACAGAATTTCAGGGCAGTATTTTAACTCTGCAAATTTTAATCTGTAATGTGCCTCTTATATTTCCAACTTTTCCTTTGGGTGCTTTATTAAATGCTGTTAATCTACAAAAAAAACATACTCGCAATATTGGTATCACTATGTTAATCAGCATTATCGCTAATTTAATTTTAATTCCTCTCTATGCTCAAAATGGTGCCGCTATTGCCTCGGTAATAGCCTCCTTTACTTATTTATTATTAAATACCTTAACTGCCAGACAAATAATCCAATTTGAGACCAAAAAAATATTTATTAGTATTCTAAAAATTGCGCTGGCTTGTGCTGTAATGGGTTTATTGATTATATATCTATCTCCTAAAATCCACTTGGCTTTAGTTATGTTGGCTGGCGCCAGCGCTTATTTTGCCTTAACTCTTATATTAAAAATAATTACTAAACAAGACTTGTTATTTGTGAAAGAGATATTTAAAAAGTAGCAATAATTAAACGACAACTAATAACTGCCAACTACGAACTACTAACCAAGAAATCTTGCTTATTAAAACTAAATAATCTATAATTTAAGCATGAAACTGGTTCATAAAAAAACAATCGGTTTGTTTTTATTATCAGCATTAGCCGTGATTGCGGTTTTTTTAATTTTTCCTCAAAAAACTCTTTCTGCAGAAAAAAGCCAAGAATTATTGATTCAAATGAAAAATTCTGAACAAATATACTTAATGAAATTTGACAATTCTGTTGATTTAGAAAATATAAAAAAAGAATATGAACAATATGAAGAAATTCAGGCCGTAGATTATAATAATGATTTTTATATTTCTTATTACCCCAATGACTCAAATTTAAAAGAACAAACTTATTTAAAACAAATTAAGGCCTTAGAGGGCTGGACCTGGTCTCGGGAAGCTGAAGACATAACTATTGCTATAATTGATACTGGCGTAGATTTAAATCATCCTGATTTAGCAAATAATATCTGGATTAATCAAGGAGAAATCCCCGATGATAATTTAGACAATGACGGTAATGGCTATATAGACGATGTTTATGGTTGGGATTTTGTTAATGAAACAGCTGATAATAATGTCAAACTAAGCAGGGGATATAATAAAGATGCTGTCAATCATGGTACGGTAGTTGCTGGCATTGCCGCGGCCATTGGAGACAACAAAGAAGGAATCGCTGGCATTGCCTGGAAACCAAAAATAATGTCTTTAAGGGCTTTGGATAGTCAGGGCTATGGCAATACTTATAATGTAGCTCGAGCGATTAATTACGCTGTTAATAATGGGGCAAATATTATTAATTTGAGTTTTGTTGGAAATAAAAGCGATTCCATTTTATCCAGTGCTATCCGCAAGGCCTATCAAGCTAACGTGGCAGTCGTAGCATCGGCTGGTGATGATAAGGGTTATGGAATAAGTTTAGATGAAACCCCTAAATACCCAGTTTGTAATGACTTTGGTGAAAATATGGTCTTTGGCGTAGGTTCAGTGGATATAAATAATAACATTTCTGAATTCTCCAATTTTGGAAAATATTGTATAGATATAATGGCTCCCGGAGAAAATATATACAGCACTCAGGTTTATCAACCAAGCATTAATATTTTTAAAGAAAAATATGGCAATCATTGGAATGGCACTTCTTTTTCTGCTCCTTTAATTTCTGGCACTATAGCATTAATTAAAGCCATTGACCCTAATTTCACTTTAGAAGAAATACATAATCTTATTGAAGACAATGCTCAAAATATATCCTTTATTAATTTTAGTCGCCGAGAAAAAATAGGAGCTGGTTCATTGGATATAAATCAAACTTTATTGGCAGCTCGTCGGTTAAAAAATTCTAGAAAATTATCTATCTTAACTATTCCTATTAGTGGCATTAATCCTGATATTAAATTCTTTGACCAAAAAAATAGCAAAATAGAAATTAAAAATTTAGAAAAAGATTATTATAATTATAAATATAAAATTGATAGTGGCGATATGAATGGTGATGGAAGTCAAGAAATAGTAATATCTAAAACAAACTGGCAAGGAACTCAAATATTAATTTATGATGAAAAATGGAATTTAATCAAAAGTTTTGAACTTGAATATACTCAACCGATAGATATGGCCTTGGGAGATTTATATAACACTAAAAGAGAAAAAATTATTATCGGCACTCCCATAAATCAAAAACCAGAAGTTTTAATATATGATTTAAGTGGAAAATTATTACATAGATTTTTGGTCTATGATGAAAAATTTAAAGGTGGGGTTTCTGTGGCTATAGGAGATGTAGACGGCGATTATAACCAAGAAATCATTACTGCTCCAGCTAATAATGGCGGACCGCATATTAGGATATTTGATAGAAACGGCGGTCTAAAAAGCCAATTTTTTGCTGGCAATGAAGAATTTAGAGGTGGGCTGAATATTGATGCTGGTAATTTAAATAAAGATAGAAAAGAAGAAATTGCTGTTACCCCTCGTAATAATAGTTCGCCCTATGTTTTAATTTATGATATATCTGGAAAATTATTATTCAGCTTTTTGGCCTATGACGAAAACTTTAAAAAAGAAATAGATGTCAAAATCGCTGATATAAATTCTGATTATAAAAATGATATTATTACTTCGGCTGGGGCCGGAGGCGGACCGCATATTAGAATATTTGATATGCAAGAAAACTTAATAAAACAATTTTTTGCTTATAATCAAAATGATTATCGAGGAGTATATATAACTACCTTTATCCAAAAATAATGTTAAAATTACTAAAAAAGAATTCTTTAATCATGCAGATTATAAAATTTAGTTTAATTGGAGGATTAAATTTTCTAGTGGACTTTATAATTTACCTCTTTTTAACTAGAATATTCTTGCTTTACTTTTTAATAGCTAATATTATTTCATTTTTAATAGCTAATAGCATCAGCTTTTTATTAAATAAAAATTTTGCCTTTCAAGATAAAAATAAAAATAATATCTTCAACAAATATTTAAAATTCTTAGGCCTCACTGTGGCTTCAGTAATCATTTCCTCTTTAACTATATTTATTTGTATAAATTATTTAAAAATATCAGATATCTATGGTAAGATTATGGGAGCTATTTTAGGGGCCATTTGGAATTTTACCACTTATAAATTATTGGTTTTTAAGCAAAAAAAATCAGAAATATGATATAATAAGTATTGTTATATTGCTCCAGCCAAAGGCTGGCGGAAAACTGTTAAATTGTTTGGGCTGAACTACTCAATCATTTAACCATTTACCCCATCACCTTTTTGAAACAAGACATCTTAAAGATTATTATTATGCCAAGGTATTAAAAAATAAAATATTTTGTTCTTAATCAAAAGGTGAGGGGTTTAACAATCTAACCATTTAACAATTTAAAACTATGGGCTTATTTAATCTTAAAAAAACTAAAAAAGCGATTGAGCCAGATTTAAAAACAGAGGAGAAAAAAAACGATTTTTCTGCTGATATTATTTTTGACCAAAAAAATATCTTAATTATTGGCGGAGCTGGTTTTATTGGCTCTAATTTAATTGAACGTTTCTTAGAAAAAAATAAAGTAATATGTATTGATAATTTTATAACCGGTAAATCAGAAAATATTGACCAGGCCCTACAGTTTCCAAACTTTGCGCTTATTAAACATGATATGAGCCAAAAAATAGATTTAGAATCTCTTCATGAATTAGATAAATTCCGGATTAAATGGCAGGGGATTCAGGATATTATTTATATGGCCTGCCCAACTTCTTATAAAGATTATAATAAATATGCTATTGAGACCATTGATGCCAATTCTGTAGCCCTAAAAAATGCCCTAGAATTAGCTGTAAAATATAAAGCCCGCTTTTTATTCGGTTCTTCTTCGGCTATTTATGGCAACGCTGAAGATGTTCAAGACAAAGTAAAAGAAACTTATATTGGCAGAACAGACCACTTAGAGCCACGCTCGGCCTATAATGAAGGCAAAAGATTTGCAGAAATGATGGTTAAAAACTATCATCAGAAATATAAATTAGATATTAGTATTGCCCGCATATTTACAACCTATGGTCCTAGAATGGTTTTAAATGACGGACGCTTAATCCCTGATTTTATTGAAAACGCCATGCAAAACAAAAATTTAACTATCCCAGGTAATGAAAATTCTGTTACTTCTCTTTGTTATATAGAAGATATAATTGATGGCATTTTAAAATTAATGGACACGCCAATATATGAGCCCATTAATCTAGGGGGAGACCAAGAAATTAAAATTAAAAATATTGCCGAAAAGGTGATTGAACTTACTCGTTCCCAGTCAAAAATAACCTTTACAGATGAATTTGAATACTTTCAAAAAAAATTAATTCCTGACATTACTAAAGCCAAAGAAACCCTGGGCTGGATGCCAATGATTAAATTAGAAAATGGCCTCCAAAAAACAATTGAGCATGTCCAAAGAGAAAAAGCCAGTTTAAATCCTAGTAAAATAAATTTAAACAATTAAATTGTCGTAGATCCTGAGCTTGCTTGCGGTGAGCTTGTCGAACCCATCGAAGGATTAAACTGTTAAATTGTTTGATTGTTTATCTATTATCTACAAGCCAATAACCTAACAACCTAAAACCTAAATTTATGCCCAAATACCTTTTTACTTCTGAATCCGTAACCGAAGGACACCCAGACAAAATTTGTGATCAAATCAGTGATCGAGTTTTAGATGCTGTTTTAAAAGATGACCCCCATGGTCATTGTTGTTGTGAATGTTTTACCACCACTGGTTTGGTATTGGTTGGTGGAGAAATTACCACCTCCACTTATGTAGATATTCCTAAAATAGTCCGCCAAACCTTAAAAGATATTGGTTATGACCACCCTGATTATGGTATTGATCATGAATCCTGTTCGGTTTTAACCGCTATTAATGAACAATCTCCAGACATTGCCCAGGGCGAAGACAAAACCAAAAATCCTCATCACGCCATGGGAGCCGGAGACCAAGGGATGATGTTTGGTTATGCTTGCCAGGAAACTCCAGAATATATGCCTCTGCCAATAATTTTAGCTCATAAATTAACTCAGCGACTTACTACTGTTAGAAAAGATAAAACCTTAAAGTATTTACGACCCGACGGCAAGTCCCAGGTTACTGTTGAATATCAAAATGATCAACCAATAGCTGTAAATACAGTAGTGATTGCCACCCAACATGACCCAGATATTGATATCAAAAATCTTCGTGATGATATTACCAAACATGTTATTAAGCCAGTTTTAGGCAAATATTTTAATGAAGATATTAAAATTTTAATTAATGAAACTGGAAAATTTGTTAAAGGCGGTCCAGCGGCTGATAGCGGTTTAACTGGCCGAAAAATTATTGTAGATACTTATGGTGGCATGGGTCGTCATGGTGGTGGTTGTTTCTCTGGTAAGGGACCCAATAAACAAGACCGCAGTGGAGCTTATATGGCCAGATATGTGGCTAAAAATATTGTAGCTGCTGGCTTAGCTGATAAAATTGAAATTGAGGTTTCTTATGCCATTGGTTATCCCGAACCATTATCTATTATGGTTAATTCCTTTGGCACGGGAAAAATTAGTGATCAAAAAATAGAGGAAATCATTAAAAAACATTTTGACTTTAGTCCGCAAGGAATTATTGAACAATTAGATTTATTAAAACCTATCTATGCTCAAACCGCTACCTATGGCCATTTTGGACGTAATGATTTAGATTTACCCTGGGAAAAATTGGATAAAGTAGAGGAGCTTAAGAAATACTTAAAATAAATTACCAATTTGAAATTTTCCTGCCTACCGGCAGGCAGGCAATTTACATTTAATAATCAATAATCCAATTTACAATTTTTACCCCCTCTTTAATTCTCCCCCTAATTTAAGGGGAGATGTCCGGAGGACAAAGGGGGTAAAAATTAGTTATTGATAATTGAAAATTATGAAAATATTAGTAACTGGTGGAGCCTGCCTTCGCTAAAGCTATGGCAAGACTTAATTTCAATATAAATATAATCAAATAAAGATATGAGAAACAGTAATAAACTTAAAATATTAATTACTGGAGGCGCTGGTTTTGTTGGCTCACACTTAGTAGATAAATTATTAGAACTTAAACATCAAGTAGTCATAGTTGATAATCTTATTACCGGCAAAAAGGCATTTGTTCGTGGTGGTGATTTTTATAAATTAGATATTAAATCTCCTAAAATAGAAACTATATTCAAAAAATATAAATTTGATATTGTTTTTCATTTAGCCGCCCAAAAAAGTGTTCCTTATTCTTTAAAAAATCCCCAATTTGATGCTCAGGAAAACATCTTGGGTAGTTTAAATCTTTTGGAAAATTGCCTAAAATATAAAGTAAAAAAATTCATCTTTACTTCTACTGGGGGGGCTATTTATGATCAGGCTCAAAAATTTCCTACCCCAGAAACAGAAAAAGCTAAACCATTATCTCCTTATGCTATTTCAAAATTTGCTGTGGAAAAATATATTGAATTTTATGGTCAAATAAAAAACTTACCTTATACAATTTTAAGGCCTGCCAATATCTATGGACCACGTCAAGACCCAAAAGGTGAAGCTGGGGTAGTGGCCATTTTTATTAATAATCTTTTGCATCAGAAGGCATGCTATATTAATGGCAATGGAAAACAAACCCGTGACCTTGTTTATGTCCAAGACGTTGTTAATGCTTTAATAAAATCCATAAAAGCTAAAAATAAAATTTATAATATTTCCACTGCTCAAGACATTAATATCAATAAACTTTATCAAAAAATTGCCTCTTTAATGGGTGTCCCCAAAAAAGCTTTATATAAACCAGCTATCAAAGGAGAGGTTCAAAAAAGCCAATTATCTTATAATAAGATTGAAAAGGATTTAAATTGGCAACCCAAATATAGTTTAGAAAAAGGCATTAGGGAAACAATAGAGTATTTTAAAAATAACTAATTATAAATATCAAATTTCTAATTACCAATTTAAAATTTAAAATTTACATTTAATTTTCAATATTTTAATTTACAATACGCTTATAAATATTAATAATTGATAATTAAGTCATTGGTTATTAAATAAAAATTGGTAATTGCTAATTAAAAATTGACTCACACTATGTTAAATAATCCTAACATTTTCATAATAGTTCCTGCTTATAATGAAGAAAAAAACCTTGAATCTGTACTTTCACAATTAAGCAAAGAATATCATAATATTATTTTAGTTGATGATGCTTCTACTGATCACACGGCACAAATTGCTAAAAAATTTCCAATTACTTTGCTTCAGCATAAAATAAACAGAGGACAGGGAGCTTCATTAGAAACTGGAAATCAATATGCTTTTAATAATGGAGCAGATATAATTGTCCATTTTGACGCTGATGGACAATTTTTAGTAAAAGAAATAAAAGATATTATTCAACCAATTATTCAGGAAAATTACGATGTCGTGCTGGGTTCTAGATTTTTAGAAAAAAAATCAAAAATGCCTTGGCTGAAAAAAAATCTCCTTTTTCCCATAGCTCGTTTAGTAAATAAAATATTTGGTGGCATAAATTTAAAAGACCCCCAAAATGGCTTTCGAGCTTTTCAAGCCCAGCTGACTCCTAAACTTAGAATGCACCAAGACGGATCAGCGCATTGTAGTGAATTCTTATACCAGGTCTTTAAAAATAAATTAAAAATTAAAGAAGTGGCCGTTACTATTAATTATCAAAAATTTGGCCAAGGCCTATTTAATGGCAATGGCCGAGGAACCGGTGGTTTAAAAATTATTAAAGATTTAATATTTAAAAAATAATTTTATGTTAATTCAAATCATTGTATCCATATTTCTTCTAATAATAATCATTAGAACATTGGATAAGAAAAAATCTAAAGAGCTTTCTCTCAAAGAAACTATTGGCTGGCTGATTATTTGGCTGGGCATTGGAATTGTTTTTTGGTTTCCACAACACACTGATAAAATTGCTAATATTTTAGGAATTAGTAAGGGCGCTGATTTAATAACTTACTTGGCAATAATTATTTTAGCTTATTTCGTTTTTAGAATATTTATACATTTAGATAAAATTGAAAAAAATATCACTCAACTCACCCGCAAAGACGCTTTAAAAAATACCGAAGAACATAAAAACGAAAAAAGTTAAAAATATGAAAAAAAATAAGTTATTTATTAAAAATAGAAAAAATCAAAAAATAGCTGTTATAATAGAACAACCTAAAAACCCAATTGGTTTAGCTTTTGTAATGCATGGACTTGGCGGATTTAAAGAACAAAAACACATCAAAACATTTGCTAAAGCCTGTAAAAATAATCAATACACCGCAATCAGATTTGATACTACTAATACTTTGGGTGAAAGTGATGGGAAATACGAAAACGCTACCATAACCAACTATTACCAAGATTTAGAAGATGTAATTAAATGGTCAAAAAAACAAAAATTCTATCAAGAGCCCTTTATTCTAATCGGGCATAGCCTAGGAGGAATCTCAATAATATTATATGCTCAAAAATTCAATAAAAAAATAAAGGCCCTATCTCCTGTCTCTACCGTAATATCCGGCAAATTATTAATCAAAAATAAAAACCAAGAAGAAATCCAAAAATGGAAAAAAACAGGCTGGTATTCTAAACCCAGTACTTCAAAGCCTGGAACTGTAAAAAAACTCAAGTACTCATTCGTAAAAGATGCTTTTAAATATAATATTTTAAATAAAATTGAAAAAATTAAAATTCCCGTTCTTTTAATGGTAGGAGGGAAAGATATCGGAACCCCTCCATCAGAACAAAGGGCTTTATTCCAAAAATTAAAAACTAATAAAGAATTACATATCATTAAAAATGCTCCCCATACTTTTCGAAACAAAAATCATTTAAACCAAATTTATAAAATAATGGACAAATGGTTAAAAAAAATATCACTCAACTCACCCGCAAAGACGCTTTAAAAAATACTGAGGAACATAAGAACATAGAAACATAAGAATATAGAAACTAAAAAACAATTAACCCATTAATCAATTATACTATTAACCTATTAATAGCCCTATGACTAAAAAAATCGCTGTTCTCGTTATTAACTATAATAGTAAAAAATATTTACCCGACCTTTTTAAATCTTTAAAAAAAACTGATTATCCTGAAGATAAATGGAAACTTGTTTTTATAGATAATAATTCTAGTGATGATTCTTTAGAATATGCTAAAGAAAACTATCCAAATGCTAAATTTTTCGAAGAAAAAACTAATTGGGGCTTTGCTGAGGCCAATAATATTGGATTTAGGTGGGCCAGAGATAACGGCTATGATTATATTGTGCTTTTAAATCAAGACACAATTGTTACTCCACGCTGGCTAAGAACCTTGGTTGAAACCATGGAAGAGGATCCAAGTATTGGTGCTTTACAGCCCAAAATACTTTTATATCCCAAAAAAGAATATATTAATAATGTTGGCAATCGGATTCATTTTTTGGGCTTTGGTTATGGCGACCAGAGCCAAATTAAAGACGAGGATTATCGCAAAGATATTAATGAAGTTAACTATTGCTCTGGGGCTTGCGTAATGATGCCCATTAAATTGATTAATAAAATTGGTCTTTTTGACAAAGAAATGTTTATGTATTTAGAGGACCTAGATATTGGTTGGAAAATTTGGCTGACTGGTTATCGAAGTTTAATTAATCCTAATGCGGTAATTTATCACAAATATAGTTTTTCCCGAAGCACTAAGATGATTGGCCATTTTGAAAAAAATCGTTATGTCTGCTTAATTAAAAATTATAAAATTCCCACCTTAATTCTTTTATTACCGGCCTTAATTTTTATGGATTTAGGAATTTTATTATTTTCTATTAAAAATAAATGGCTGGGTAAAAAACTCTGGAGCTATTGGTATCTGCTTAAACCCAGTACCTGGAAATATATTTTCCGCGTCCGCAAACAAACTAAAAAAATCAGACGCTTGAAAGATAAACAAATGCTTAAAAAATTTACTCCGGTAATCAAATTTCAAGAATTAAACAATCCCTTATTAAATTACCTTGCCAATCCAATTTTAAGTATTTATTATTATATTTTAAGATTAATTATTTGGTGGTAAAAATAGCTGTCAGCGATTAGCTATCAGCTTTTAGGAAAAACAAAAGGTTAATAAATTATTTTAACAATATAACAATTTAACAATAAAACAATTCAATAAAAAGGAGGACCAATGAGTCCTAGAATTTTGTGTCCAGCTTGGTTTGCTATAGTTCAAGGAACCAGTTTTGAAATAGATAGAAAAAAATCAAAACCAAAAGATGGCTTTCTTATTCTCTCTTCCGTTACTCATAATATTAAAATTGAAGTTAAAAAAATTGAAAATGGTGATTGGCAAATTATTTGTCAAAAAAATCAAAAACTAATACATCAAATAGAATTGTCTGAATTAGAGCTCGCCGCTGCCTTTGCTTGGACCAGTAATTATTTAAAATGTTCCGAAGAGTTCAAAGAAAAATTCACTCCTGATGCTGCTGTAGAAAACAAATTTATTCGTGATCGTCAATTTCTTAATTTTCCTTTACCTGGAAAAGAAAAATTTTCCCTGTACTTAACTTCTCGAATAAGGAACACAATTAAAATCATGCTGGATTTAAAATAATCCAGCTTTTTTGTTTAAAATTTTTTATAAAAAATACTTTTAACTTTTTCCTTTATCCTTTATACTTAATACATAGAAAAAACTAAAAACGAAAAGTGCAAAGAGCGTAAAACTAAAAATTAACCTTGCATTTTGCTCGCCTTGGCGTAGTCTTTGGCGAAGCTAGGCGTTTTAAATTTTTAATTATATACAATATGCCCAACATCTCTCACCTCACTTGCGTCTTTCCTCCTTATGAAGGTGGGATTGGAAACGTGGCCCTAAAACAGGCCCAAATTGGCGTTCAAAATGGCTTTCAAGTGTCTATATATACCCCAAATTATCAAAAAACAGGCCATATTGAAGAAGAAAACGATCAGGTGATAATTCATAGGATATCGCCTTTATTTAAGCTAGGAAACGCCGCTGTGCTTCCTTTTAAAAATAACTTAAAGGGGGCCGATATTCTCCATATTCACTATCCTTTTTATGGTTCCATAATTCCGGCAATTCTAAAATTTAAAAAAACCCCTGCCCGCAATGCTTCGCAACGCGAGGCAGGCGGGAAAAAACCAATTATTTTATCTTGGCACATGAATCCCAATGTGCCAGGAATTAAAGGAATTATCATCAAACTTTACGAACTAATTTTTACTCCTTGGATTTTTAAACAAGTAGATAAAATTTTAGTCAGTACTAAAGATTATTTTAGCAATCATCCATTATTTAAAAAATTTGCCAATAAGATAGAGGAGTTGCCTTTTAGCGTTAATGTAGAAGAATTCAAACCTAGTGAAAAAAATACAAAGCTTTTACAAAAATACCAAGCAGAAAATAAAAAAATTTTAATCTTTGTTGGGGGACTAGATTCGGCTCATTATTTTAAAGGAGTAAATATTTTATTAAGTGCTTTTTCAAAATTAAGCTCCGAATATCTATTAATAATCATTGGCGAGGGAGAATTAAAAAAAGATTATCAGCACCAAGCCGAAAAATTAAAAATTGCTGACCGAGTTATTTTTACTGGAGGAATGGATGATGAAAATTTAATCAAACATTACAATTTAGCCGATTGTTTAATCTTGCCGTCTATAAATCAAGGGGAGGCCTTTGGTGTTGTTCAGCTTGAAGCACTGGCCTGCGGAAAACCAGTAATTGTTTCTAATTTGCCCGGGGTTAGAAAGGTTTTAAAAGATGGGCAAAGTGGATTTATTTTTGAAAATAAAAATATAAATGATTTGGTTGATAAAATAAAACAATTATTTTCCAATCCTGAACAATATCAAAAATTTTCCCAAGCAGCGCGTCAAAGGGTTTTAGAAAATTTTAGCGATGAAATTATATCTAAAAAGCTAGTCCAAATTTACAAAAACCTATAAAGTCAATTTACAATTACCAATTTACAATTTGAATTTAATTTACAATTCTTCAATATTTAATTAATTTATAACTAAAAAATTGTAAATTGATCATTGGTTATTAAATGTAAATTGAAAATTTCAAATTGGTAATTTATAAACAAAGCTAAAATTATGAAAATATGCATAATCAATAACCTTTTCTATCCCGACCAAAAGGGCGGCGTAGAAATTTTAGTCAAAACTATCGCTGATGCTTTAATTGAACAAAAACATCAAGTCATGGTGATTTGTGCTGGCCGAAAAAAAGAGCAAACTACTGTAGAAAATATTGGAAAAATTAAAATCTATCGCCTTGGCTGGGACAAATATTTTGCTTTTCAAGACATTGAACAACAAAACTTTTTAAAAAGATTTTTATACCGTTTACATCAATTAAATAATCAGTATTCGGCCAGCACAATTCAAGCCATTCTTAAAAAAGAAAAACCGCAATTAATCTTAACTCATAATGTTTTAGGATTGGGCTATAATATTATTAAAAGTATTCAAAAAACAAAAATTAAACATATTTTAACTCTCCACGATGTTCAATTAATCGTACCTTCTGGACAATTAATTTTGGGACAAAAAATAAATTTCATTTTAAAAACATACGCTTGGTTCACTAAAAATCTATTTAAAAATTGCCAAAATATAATTAGTCCCTCTGAGACGCTTTTAAAATTTTATTTACAATACAATTTTTTTCCTCATGCCCAAACGCAAATTATTCCTAATCCGGTTCAAACTTTGGAAAAAAAATTCTCTCCAAAAAAAAATCCTGGTTCAGAATTAAAAATTTTATATTTAGGCCAATTAGAAAAACACAAGGGAATTTTAGATTTAATTCGCGCTTTTAAATTATTAGATCCAGAAAAATTTTTCTTAACCATTGCTGGACAAGGAGAATTAAGCGCCCAAATTAAAAATACTTCGGCAATTATTGACAATTTAAATTTTTATGGAGAATATGGCACTGAACAAAGAATAGAATTATTAAATCAACACGATTTAATGGTTGTGCCTTCACTTTGTTTTGAAAATGCTCCAATGGTTATTTTAGAGGCCTGGCAATCTGGGGTGCCGGTCTTAGCTTCCAATTTCGGAGGATTACCAGAATTAGTGCAGGAAAACAAAAATGGCTGGCTATTTTCCGCTGGAAATATTCAAAATTTAAAACAAAAACTAGAGCAAATATATCAAACAAAAAACAATATCCCTAAAATGTCTGAATATTGTTTAGAAAATATAAAAAAATTTGATGTCCAAAATTATATTCAATCCATACTTCACACTCCTTAATCCTTAATCCTAATTAACTACATACTGAAAAATAAATGCCTGGCCTTTGTCAACCTCTACCCAAGAATTGGCCAATTCCTTATGTTCGTCAATTAATTTATCTGTTGGTCCCCAATAATCATTAAGCACCACTAAAACCATATTTACTCCTGTTTTATTTGCAGCCTGTTCGGCTGTTTTTAATTTATCGGTTTCTTCTTTGGTCATTGCTAAAAAATCTGAATAAATATTATCTTGTATTTTGGTTGGTAAAGAATAATAAAATTCCTCGGCATAATATTTTTTAAAACCAAATTCTTTGATTACGGCCGCCCCCAAAGTTTGATCAGCCAAAACTATATAATCCTGATGACTATAATTGTCTTCTATATAATTAACTGTCTTTAAGTGTGTTGCTGACAAACTATAGCCATGAAAATTTTCATATTTATCTACCCGCGGATAGCTTAAATAAAACGAAATGGCGATTAGAATACTAAATAAAATAAATATTGCTGGTTTAAATATGTGTTTGTGTTTTAAAATATTTTTTAAAAATAATATCAAACCAATCATAAAAAATGGCAAAAGAAAATAAAAACTTAAATTAAAAATTCGTTCCGAAAAAACAGATAAAAATGGAAACTTAATATAGCTAATTACAATTAAATAATTAATAACTAAAATAAAAAACATTATTAAATAAATAAAATAATTTTTCAACTGTTTGTAAAAAATAACAAAAATCAAACCAATAATACTAATTAACAAAATCATTAAATTAATATTGGCCTGATATAAATAAACTAAATCAAAAATATCCACAAAGCGTGGCCAAAAAATATTACTCGGAACCAAATTTTGCCATAAATTACTGCTAGCTATTTGTTCTAAAGAAGATGGGTTTACTTTTTTAATTAATGAATAAATCCAAAAAGCAATCGGTAAGATAAAACAAGACCCCAAAGCTATAATCCAAAAAAAGGTATTTTTAAATATATTTTTAATTATATTCTTACTTTTTAATCTATAAAAAATCCAAACCAAAACAACAAACAACATAATTGGCAAACCACTTAAGGGATGAATGAAACAGGTGGCTAAAGCTAAAATCAACAAAGGCCAAAAGCTCTTAATTCTTTGATTAATAAAAGAAATACTTAAAAATATTATTATTAAAACAAATATATTGGCTAACGATTGCGGAGTGGTATAAGTAAAATTAGAAAAAGGAATTAATAAAAACAAAAGTATAGCTAAAAATATCGTCTTATTATGCAGGTTAAAATTATCTTTTAAACTCTGGAAAATAACAATTGGTAAAGATGTGGCAGCGATAATCGGTACCAAAAGTTGATCAAAAAATTCTACAGAGTGATTAAAAATTTTAGCCAAAAAAACCACTAAAGAATACTGACCAATATAATAAAAGGGTTTAGGTAAAAATGTTCCCGCGGAAAACATTAATTTTTCCGAGGCCTGATGCAGATAGGGGTCATAACCAAAGCCCAATTTAAAAATTAAAATTATTATACTAAAAGAAAATAGATAATGAACGCTCAATAATAATAAATTAATCTTCTTTTCGCCCCCCCACTTAGATTTTAAGTGTGGGGGTTTGCTCATTAAAAGTATTAAAATCAGAATCAAAGTAGACAAAGCATAGCTTAAAAATATATTTGACGATAAAACCTGCCACGGAGAATTAATGCTTATTATTACGGCTTTAGATAAAATATAAGTATATTGTTGATAAAGCAAAAAAATATAAACAAAAAATAAAATTAGTTTAATAAATATCAACGGAGATATTTCAATTCTAGAAAATTTTAAAAGCAATGGTCTAGAAATCAATTTTAAACCCAAAAAAAGTGGAGCCATAATTAAACTAATACCAATAGCTAAGTTAGATAAGGAGCTTAGATAATAAAAAATGCTACCCAAAATCATAAAATAGCTGAAAAGCATCAAAATGCCCAAAATCAACTTAGATAATAAATTATATTTTTCAAAAAAATTATGCCCACTAAATAATCCAAAAAATAATAAATACAAACTAGCAGTAATTAAATATAAACTATTATTTTGCCAATAAAAAAAATTCAATAATAACCCCAAAAGCAATAAAAAAGAAAAAGGATAGTAAATTTTCCAGCTGATTTTAAACATAAATATATTTTAACATATTTTAGCTTGAAATTGTAAGAAATATATGATAAGACAAAGATAGAAATAAAAAATAATAATAGGAGGACACAATGAAAAAATTAAGCTTTGAAAAATGTGGTTGGTTCTGGATTCTGCTATCTATCATTTTAGCTCTTATTACATATAAATTTGATTTGTTGCAGAACCTCAAAATTAATAAGATAGATGAGGTTTGGTGGATTTATTTTATAGCAACCCTCATAATCAATATGGCCATCAGTGCTTTTTTTATCAAATTAATATTCATACCGATTTGGAATCTATTTGCCAAAAAAGAATAGTTTCTCTCTGATAATAATTTTTCCCAGCCCGACTTGTAAAGAGCCGGGTTTTTCTTTTAAATTTTGCCTTTTTAGTTTTGCATTTTAAATTATGCTATAATAAAATTACCTATAAATTAAGTCAATCCCTTTTTAAACAAAGCATTATTAAATAAA
>CAZAOE010000012.1:0-34564 GCA_964486685.1 uncultured Gammaproteobacteria bacterium | reverse complement strand
TAATTTTAACACTTATGTATTTATTTAGTTTATAATTAATTTATAGCATTATGGAAAAGAAATAAATATACCTACTGATTTTCATATTATGGATGCCGGAGATTCGAAATCCTTATTGCGAGAAATTTCAAAAGAATATTTTACCATTTCACCTCAAGCTCATGGCCAAGAGAAAAATTTAGAACTTAAACATAAACCATCACCTAGTTTATTTTATGAAAGCATAAGTTTTTCTTGTAATTCAGAAATTAGTTTAGCAGAGAGTTTAAAAATAAAATTTCCAGAATGGATTGAGATATTAGGAGTTTTTGAGGATGTAGAAAAAGAGTATAACAAAAGAAAAAAGCAAAACAAATTTTTGGATTTTGATGATTTGTTATTAAATTGGAAGAAATTAACTTTAAATCCTAAGGTTTTAAAGAAATTTTCAAAAAAATGGGATTATGTTTTAGTAGACGAATATCAAGACACTAATTTAATTCAAGCGGATATTGTTTTTAATATTTCTAAAGAGCATCAGAATATTTTAGTGGTTGGCGATGACGCTCAAAGTATTTATTCTTTTCGCGCGGCTAATATTAAAAATATCTTAGATTTTCCGAAGGTGTTTAAAAAATGCCAAGTACATAAATTAGAATCCAATTATCGCTCTAGTTCAGAAATAGTTTCTTTAGCCAATGAAGTTATTAAAGATAATCAATACCAATTTTCCAAAAATTTAAAAGCCATTCAAGGTGGTTTTATAAAACCAATTTTAGTAGCTTTAAAAACTAATCGTGAAGAGGCCAATTTTATTGCTGATAAAATTGAAGAGGCCCTGGAAGATGGTATGAAGGCATCAGAGATTGCAGTTTTATTTCGCGCGGCCAGTCATTCTCAATATTTAGAAATGGAATTAAATAAAAGAGGTATTTTATATGAATTAAGGGGTGGGTTTAGATTTTTTGAACGGGCCCATATTAAAGATGCGCTGGCTTATTTAAGGATTATTAATAATTTTAAAGATGAAATTTCATGGACCAGGGCCTTAAGTCAATTTGAAGGAATCGGCTTAGTTAGTATTAAGAAAATATATAATTTAGTTTTAAAATCAGCTAGTTTAGAAGAGGTGCTTAATTTAGAAATCAATTTAAAAGGTAAGGCAAGTTGTTCTTGGGGCGAGTTTAAAGCAATACTTAAAACTTTAATTAAAAATAAAAATATTAGTCCAGAAAAATTGTTAAGATTAGTAACAGATTTTTATTACCCGTATTTAAAAGCTGAATATACAGATTATAAATATCGGAAAGAAGATCTAAACCAATTGGCTTTTTTTGCTATTAATTATGGAGATTTAAAATTGTTTTTATCAGAGGTAGCTCTGCAAGAAAGTTTTATTTTAAAAGACAAAAGAGATAAGAGAGAAAGAATTATTTTAAGCACGGTTCATCAAGCTAAGGGGTTAGAATGGGAAATTGTTTTTGTAATAAATTTAACTAATCAGGGCTTTCCTCATCCCTTATGTGTAGAAAAAGAAGATTATGAAGAAGAAAGAAGATTATTTTATGTAGCCATTACGCGGGCTAAAAAATATCTTTATTTAATTTATCCGGCCATGGCCTATCGTTATGGTGAGTATAAAAATTTAGAACCCTCTGACTTTATCAAAGATTTAAATGAAGATTTATTAAATTATAATGAGTTAGCTCATAGAAATAAAATTTTATCTAATGATCAAATTCAGTATATTAATATTGAGAATGAATAGCGAGCGAGAAATAAATTAATTTATTTGCCAAATTGGACTTGACTGTACTATAATAAAAGCACTAAGAATAAATTTTATGACCAAAGACATCATCGTATTAGATTTAGAAACCCAGAAAACTTTTGACGAAGTTGGTGGTCAAGATAACAAACACTTATTAGGTGTTTCTTTTGTTGGGGTTTATTCTTATAAACATAAAAAATACTTAGGTTTTAAAGAAGAAAAATTTGCTGACCTTTTAAAATTATTTAAAAATACAGAATTAGTAATTGGATTTAATAGTAAATATTTTGATTTTCCAGTTTTGCAACCGTATTATAAAGATTTTGACTTAAGTCAGATTTCGCATTTAGATATTTTGGAAGAGATTCAAAAAAAATTAGGCCATCGTTTAAAATTAGAAAGCGTAGCGCAAAGCACCTTAGGTTATGGCAAGTCCGGAGAGGGCTTAGACGCAATTAGATATTTACGCGCCAATGATTGGGAAAGTTTAATTAAATATTGCTTAGATGATGTTAAGGTGACTAAAGAAGTTTATGAATATGGTCTTAATCATGGCCATATTTTTTATACTAATTATGGAGTAAAGAAAAAAATTCCTATTCCCTGGATTAAAGAAGAAAATATGCAGATTGATAAATTAGTAGCTAAGGCCTTTACTGAGGGTAGGCAATTGGAAATAGAGTATATGGATGACGAAGGAAAAATTACTAAAAGAAAAATAGATATTCAAAAAATAGATGGTTCCAAGATTAAGGCCTTTTGTCATTTACGTAGGGCCGTACGCAAATTTGACCTTTATAAAATAAAAAAAGCCAAGATAATAGGAAAAATGGCTAATTTCCAAGGATTTTTATTTTAGGTTTTATAAAATTTAGATAAAAAATAAAGCCCTCACTTAGACGAGGGCTTCTTAGGTAGGATTCCGCTGGAGTAAAGATCAAGGGCTGGTCTTTACTCCAGGGGGATTGGGAATCCCATTACTTAAAAATTGGGTGGAAGGCCTTTAAACGGGGAGAATAAAGACCTTCCTGGATGTAATGTAGGGGACGAGAGCCCCCTTAGAATGTTAAGGAGAAAAAATTTTCAAGGGCCTTAACTCGGGGAAAGCTAAGACCCTATTAGAGAAAATCCCAAGGAGCACTGGCAGGCTCGTAGGGAAAGGAGAGCCCCAGGGCGGGGCTATTATGAAATGGGAAAAGCGAGGAGAGCCCTTTTGTAAATTAATATAGGAGGTAAAGACATATAGCAAGGACTTCTCCTCTGAAAGATTAAAAAATTTCAATTTCCTCCTAATTGATAATTTAAAGTATAAAGTTTTCCTTAATTTTGTCAAGTATTATATAATAAAGATATTGACCTAGAACTATAAAAAGGTTAAGATGAGCTATTAAATTATGTTTTTTAAATATTTTAAAAAATGGGCGTTAGTTTTTTTCTGTCTAAGTTTTATTTTTTTGTTTGGTCAAGATGCTCTGGCTAATATAGAAGAAAAAATTGAGGCCATAGATTATCCTCGCTTAGCTAATTATTATTTGCCCTGGAGTTTAAATGCTAGCCAAGCGCAAAATTTAGCGCGCTGGGATTTTTTAATTTTAGATATGGAAAATCAGCATAATAATTTAGCTTATTTAGAATTGATTAAAGAGAAAAATCCGCAAGTAATTATTTTGGCTTATGTACCAGCCCAGGAATTATATAGCCAAGTCAATCCACAAACAGCTCGTTTGAGAACAGAGATAATTCAGAGTTGTCAGGAAGATTGGTATTTACACAATCAAGACCAAGAGCGAGTTAGTTTTTGGCCGGGCACCTATACTTTAAATATTACCCAGCAAGAACTTTGGCCAGAGAAATTAGTACAAATGGTAGAAAATAAAATTTTACAGCAAAATATTTGGGATGGGGTTTTTTATGATAATTTAACTGCTAATATTTCTTGGTTGGATAGTCAAATTGATTTAAATTCAGATGGGCGGAGTGAATCCAGTTGGCAAATAGACCAGGCTTGGAAACAAGGTGCTTTAGAAATTTTAAAAAATACTCAGGCAATAGAAAAAGATTTTATTTTAGTTGGTAATTCGGCTTCAGATACAGATTTACATCCTTATTTAAATGGCCGGATGTTTGAGACCTTTCCAACGCCCTGGGAGGGCAATGGGCAATGGGCTGATTCTATGCGTCTTTATTTACGCACCTTGCCAGAAAAAAATCTTCAGCCGAATATTTATATTATTAATTCTAACACTGAAAATTCTGGAGTAATGGATAATTATCGGCAAATGCGTTTTGGTTTAACTAGTACTTTATTAGGTGATGGATTTTTTTCTTTTGATTATGGTGACCAGGCCCATTCACAATTATGGTGGTATGATGAGTACGATGTTTTATTAGGTCAGCCCCAGGGCTCGGCCTATAATTTATTAAATAAAAATAACTTTTTTATTCAAGCGGGTTTATGGCGTCGGGATTTTGAACGCGGTATTGCCTTAGTTAATTCTACTAATCAGGAACAAACTTATATTTTTAATAAAGAAAATTTTGAAAAAATAGAGGGCCAGCAAGACAGGCGGGTTAATAATGGAGTTAAAATTAATTGGATTAAATTAGCTCCGCAAGATGGTGTAGTTTTATTAAAAATTAAAACTGAGATTATTGACCAAAGTTTTGTTAATGGTAATTTTGTTCGGGTTTTCAATGCTCAAGGCGAACAAGAGCGCAATGGCTTTTTTAGTTATGAAGACGCTTATTCTGGTCAAGCGCAAATTTTAAAGACAGATTTAGATCAAGATGGCCAAAAAGAAACCTTAGTTAGCCAAGCAGGTCAAATTAAAATTTATCATGCCGGGAAAGAAAGATTTAATTTTTATCCTTATACAGAAAATTTTAAACACCAGGTTAATTTAGCCGTGGCTGACATTAATAATGACGGACAAATGGAAATCATTACTGGCGCCGGTGCAGGCGGTGGTCCGCATGTCCGGGTTTTTACTGCGCAGGGCGAGTTAATTAATCAATTTTTTGCTTATCACCAGAAGTTTTTTGGGGGCGTTAATTTAGCTGTCGCGGACATTAATAACGACGGGCAAATGGAAATTATTACTGGTGCCGGAGCTGGTGGCGGTCCGCATGTGCGAGTTTTTAATAATCAAGGTCAATTAATCAATCAATTTTTTGCTTATGCTAGTGATTTTTATGGAGGAATTTCAGTTAGCGTTGGTGATATTAATAATGATGGCCAAAAAGAAATCATTACTAGTCCAGGGAAAGGTGGGCAAACCAAAGTGAGGATTTTTACCCAGTATGGTCAACTATTAAAAGAGTTTTTTGCTTATGATTCTAAACCAGATATTAAAATTCAAGTGCTGGTTAATGATCTTGATGAAGATGGAGAAGTAGAAATATTAACTAGTTCAGCCAGTTTTTAGATTTAAATATAGTGCATTAAAAGATAATATAATTTATAATAAACATATGACTAAAAAAGATCAAAAAAATTTAAATCAAGAATATAGTACAGCTCAAGGGAACATGAAAATTATCAAGAAATTAGAGGACAAAAATGCCCCCAGGGTTTTAATTAATACCTTAAATGTTTTAGGTAAAGAAAGAAAGGTTTTAGGACGCTCTAAAAAGGTTAGATTTATTAGCGACACAGCTTTAATTATTATTGTGGCCATAGTGCTTTCTTTAGCTGTCGGTTATTTGGTTAAAAATTATAATATTGGTCGGAACATAGTTTTAGAAGCCAGGCAATTTAGCGAAAGCATTAAGAGCGGACAGATAGAAGATTTTGAGTTAAGTTATAAAAATAATAATAAAGAAGCCATTAAAGAGGTAAATATTACTTTAGAATTTCCAGAAAATTTTGTTTTGAAAGAAATTAATCCAGCAGATAATTATGATGCCATTACGCATACTTTTAATCTTGGTGATTTACAGAGTGGAGCTAATGGTAAAATTAAGTTTAGTGGTTTAGTTTTAGGGAAAATTGATAGTCAACAATTTATAAATTTTTCTTTAAATTATAGCTCTAATGGTTTAAAGCGGTCTTGTCGGCATACTTTAATTTATTTAATTGAGGACTCGGTTTTAGCTTTACAAGTTTCTTGGCCAGCAGAGATTTATCAGGGCTCTTTATTTTCCGGTGCTATCAGCATTCATAATCAAAGTGCAGATAGTTTAGAAAATATAGGGGTATTTTTAGATGAGGACTTAGCTATTCAAAGAATGGATAGTTTTAGTGGTCTAAGCTATGGTTCAAATAAATTATATTTAAATAATTTAGCAGCTAATGAAAAATTGATTATTAATTTTGATGCCTTAATTGATGATTTGGCTGATGCGCAAAGTTTTAGTTTTCAAGCCAGCTTAAATGATTTGGAGCAGGTTAATTTAACTAAAGATTTATTAGTTAAAGTACCACGATTTAAGTTGGCAATTATTCCGCAGGCCAATTTTATTCAAGCGGGAGAAAAAATAGCTTTTAATTTTAATTATCAAAATAATGAAGAAGTTGCTATCAAGGATTTGCAATTTGAAATTGAGCCAACAAGTAGTTTTATTTTATCAAATTTAGCTTTAAGTACAGACACTCGTTTTACTCAAGAAGATAATAAAATTGTTTTTAAAAATAATTTAAGTCCCGGTGCAAGCGGAAGTTTTCAGGCCCAGCTGTTATTGCATAGAAATCAAGTTCAGCTTCATCAACAAGCCGGCATTAAAGTTATAATTAGTTATTTAAAAAACGAAGAAAGAGTACAGTATTCAATTTATTCTCCACAAGTTAAATTATTGTCTAATTTAAGTTTTAATTCGGCCGGATATTATTATAGTCCTTATGGTGACCAATTAGGCACAGGGCCAATCCCACCGCAAGTGGACATTCCAACTAATTATTGGATATTTTGGGAATTAGAAAATTATGGAAATAATTTGAGTAATTTTAGTGTGAGCGCAGATTTACCACCTGGTTTGGTCTGGACTAATAATAAAAGTGTTTTAGCTGGTAATTTACAATATGGAGAAATTAGTCGGCGAGTAATCTGGACGATTGAAGAGATTCCAGCGCAAAGTGAAAAATTTCAGGTTAAATTTGAAGTTGGTTTAATTCCGGAAATTAAGGATATTGGCCAGATTTTAAATTTGTTAGAAAATATTCGTTTTTTTGCTCAAGACAATTTTTGTCAAACCCAAATTTCTGGTCTTAAGGAAAATATTAATACAGATTTAAAGGATGATAATTTAGTATCCGGCAAGGGAAAGGTGATTGGTAATTAAACTATAAGAATTTTTTAAATTATTAATCAATTAATCAATTAATCAATTCAACAATTTAACAATTAAACAATTAATTTTATGCCTTTAGTACCAATGAAACAAATTTTAGACCATGCTCAAAAAAATCATTATGGAGTGGGAGCTTTTAATGTTAATAATATGGAGCAAGTCCAGGGAATTATGGCTGCGGCTAAAGAAACCCAAAGCCCAGTAATAATTCAAGCCAGTCGTGGAGCTTTAAAATATACTAATTTTGTGTATTTAAAACATTTAATGCTCGCAGCAACTGAAGATAATCCTGATTTGCCAATTGCTATTCATTTAGACCATGGTGATAATTTAGAAATTGTAAAAAAAGCGATTGATTTGGGTTTTACTTCAGTAATGATTGATGTTTCGTCCATGCCTTTTGAAGAGAATATTAAAACCACTAAAGAAGTTGTAAATTATGCCCATGGTTTTGGAGTGAGTGTAGAAGCAGAATTAGGAACTTTAGGCGGGATTGAAGAGGATGTTTCCAATGAAGTGCAATTAACTGATCCAGCTCAAGTTAAAGAATTTGTGGAAAAAACGGGCGTAGATGCTTTAGCAATTGCGATTGGGACTAGCCACGGAGCTTATAAGTTTAAAGCCGAACCAAAATTAGCGATTGATTTAGTTAAAGAGATTGCCGATAAAGTTAAGGTGGCTTTAGTGATGCACGGCTCTAGTTCTGTTCCGGCAGAATTAAGAGATCAGATTAATAAGTATGGTGGTAATATGCCCAATGCTTGCGGAGTGCCCATACCTAGTATTCAGGCCGCGATTAAAAATGGGATTGCTAAAATTAATGTTGATACAGATTCACGGATGGCCATGACTGGAGCAATTCGTAAGGTTTTTATTGAATCACCAGAAAAGTTTGACCCCCGAGATTATCTTGGTCCCGGCCGGGAAGCGATTAAAAAATTATTGATTACTAAAATGCAGGCCTTTGGCCAAGCCGGCCACGCTGGTGATTATGAGCCGATGACCATAGAACAAGCCAAAGAAAAGTATTATAGTTAAAAAATTTATTTAAATAAGAAAAAAACAATCGGCGCGAGTCGATTGTTTTGGCTTTATTAAAATTTAATAAAGAATTTTCCATTAAAGGCACGAGGATTTCCTTGTTCGTCTTTAATGATTTTTCCATTTTTTGTTCTAGAAAGATGTAGAAGCAAAGGAAAATCAACATTGGACATTTCATGAGGCGGTGTCTCAACACCCCCTAGTACATAATAAGACCCATTACCATACATTGATTTTAATTTGGTAAGTGCTTTTTTAAAGCTTCTTTTTTCATCAGGAGTACTATGATTAGGAGCGCGACTGCGCAGTTTTATCTTTTTGTTGAACCTATTAAAATATTCAGTTGGGTTAGAGATTGCCATGTTATCCTCCTAAGTGTTTTAATTTAGTTTTAACTTATAACAGATTTATTTAAAAGTAAAGAGCAAATCAAAAAGCCCTTTAATCAGAGAAAGATTTTAAAGGGCTTAGAAAAGATTTGTTTGTTCCCCTTTTGTTGGGGGAATAATTTCTTTTTCTTTGTCTTCCAACCATTTTAAGGTTTGGTCTTCCGGGAAAGAAAAAGATTTTTTTAAAAATTCTTCAAAACGTTTTTTCAGAGCTGAATTTATAGGCATTTTTTTTAACTCTGAAAAAGAAATTTTATAAAAAAGAGTATTAGGAGTAGCAGAACCTTTTTCAAGAAGATTTTGACGA
Organism: uncultured Gammaproteobacteria bacterium; assembly: GCA_964486685.1. GTDB lineage: Bacteria > Patescibacteriota > Patescibacteriia > UBA1558 > S5-K13 > JAIOTH01. The sequence goes on along the minus strand of CAZAOE010000012.1, from coordinate 25,791 downwards.
CAGTTTTCATTTCCGCACCAAACAACAGAAACATTAAGAATTTCATCGTCATAAGTGCAATCTACAGCCACATACTTAGCCCCCTTACCGCAACAAGAGCATTTTCTATTATGTATCAATGTGCCTCTTTTTTCAAGGAGCATTGATTTTTCAAAGACTTCTTTTTTCATTGATCCTCCTCTTATTTTTTTATTTCATATTAAAATAGCACATTTTTTTAATCGTGTCAATTTTTTAATTGACTTATTTTAGAACAAAGGGTATATTTAACTATTAAAAAAAGAAAATAGGAGGATTATCATGACGAGAAGAGTCAGAGAAAATCCAAATCAATTAAGTTTTTTTGATAATCCTCAAGACGAAAAAAAAGAGGTTTTATCAAAAAAAGAATTAAAACAAAGAGCAGAGAAAATTGCTAAGGAATTAAAACTGAAAAATGTTTTTAAAGATGGAAAATTGTTTTTAGAGCACCCCTTGTTAAAAAAGGAAGTTTTTGAGGCCCGGCCCTATACTTTATCAATGACCGCTGAAGCTTTGAATAATAATTTTTTACTTTTTTTAGACACAGGACTTGGTAAAACCTATATTGAAATTCTGACTAGTTTGCTTTATCTTCGAGAGAATTCTGAAAAAAAGATTTTGTTATTGGCACCGGTTAAGGTTTTGTGTGACCAGCACACTAAAGTTTTTTCAGAAAAATATCTAGAAGACAAAGTTGATGAAATTGTTAGCGTCACTAATATCCCTACAGGTTTAATTACTGGAGACATTAAAGAAGAGGAGCGCTTAAAAATTTGGCAGGAAAATTCTTTAATCATTGCTACTCCGCAGACCATTGTTTTAGAATTAGGAAAAGATTCTGGAGTTGGCAAAAAAGAAGATTTGAGTTTTGTAATTTTTGATGAAGTTCATAATCTTAGTGGCGAGTATGCCTACACTGAATTATCTAAGTACTATAGGCAAGGAAATGTTTTTTTAGGCGGTTTTACTGCCTCCCTTCCTTCAGAACCAAAAAGATTGGAAAAGTTAATGAAAAGTTTGAAAGTTTCTTGGCGAAATATAATTCTTCGTCTTCCTAATGACCCAGAACTTAAGGCCTATAAATTTGAGGCCCAAGAAATAGTTAGATTTGTAGACAGAGAGAAGTCCTTATTGCATCAAAAATTGAAAAAATTACTTGTTGAGCAATTAAATTTTTATACTAAAAGATTAATTGTTTGTTTAGATGAATCTAGAATTCATTTTGATTATCAAAAATCTTTCTACTTAAACAAAGAAGAACAAATAGCTGGAATTGTAGTGAAAGAGTTTAAGAGAATCAAACAAAGAATTGACAAATATTTACAGGACCTGGAAGCAAATGAGACATACAAACTATTGATTAATTGGTCTTTGGTAATGTTGGTATCTCAAGCTATTGACAGTTTAAACAATGGTGTAGAAATATTGGCTAACTTTGTTGAATCTCAATATTATTCTAAGAACAAGAAGCATACCACTAAAATATTTTTAAAGCTTTTTCGAACGAAAGAGCTTATAAGTATTTTATATGTAAATGGTTTTTGGAGTAAAAAAGATTTAGCAGATAATAAGGGACTTAGAGAATATTTAGACCAAGCAAAAAAAATCAATTATTTTGAAGATGACAATCCCAAGCTGAAAATTCTAGAAGAATTAATAAGTACTTTCAGTAAAAAAACAAATGTGATTATTTTTTTTGAGAGTAGAAAAATTTTGATGAAGGCAATGACTTTTTTGAAAAAGAAATTTTCCCACATGACAATTCAAGAACTAAAAGGTCAGACTTATAAGTATAATGACCCAGGCATGAATATCAAAAAGCAACAGGATGTAGCTAGGAGAGGTAGAAATCGAGAAATTAATGTTTTGCTTTCAACCTCGGTTGCCGAGCAAGGACTGGACTCCAAGAGCGTGGATGTGGTGATTCTTTCTCAGCCAATCTCAGATAGACGCAGGGTTGTTCAAGCCAGTGGACGAACTTCTCGTTATCGAGTTGGCAAAGTATATTTTCTGGTCTATAAAACTGGAGCAGAAAGAAAAATTTGGAATATCTATCTGCAAAAAAAGAAAAAAGTTTTGCAGATAGCTCAAAGTATAATAAAAATCAAAGGCCACATTGCTTAGTGGCCTTTTTTATTTGGCAAATATTTGTCTAAACTCAGGGCCAATGTTATAATATTAAGCACTAATTATTAATCATTAAACCAATGTCTGAAATTTTAAACAGTACGAACTTTGACGAGTTTTTAAAAAACAATAAAAATGTCGTAGTAGATTTTTTTGCAGAATGGTGTGGGCCTTGTAAAATGTTGGGTCCTTTAATGGATGAAATAGCTGAAGAATATCAAGGTCAAGAAGTTAAAATTGTGAAAGTAAATATTGAAGAGTCACCGGCCTTAGCTCAAAAATATAATGTTATGAGTGTCCCAACTATTATCTATTTTAAGGATAGTGAAGTCAAAGATACTAATATGGGTTTAATGCCTAAAGATCAAATTATAGAAAAAATAGATAATTTACTTAAATAATTTTGAAGATGTTTAACTTCCAACTTTATACTTTCACCCTTTAACTAAATGATTTATGAGTCCATTTTTAAATACTTTAGATAATTTAACTCAAGCTGGAAAAATTGCCCTAATTGATAAAAGGGTAATTTTAAAATTACAAAATCCAGATAGATTTATAGAGGCCAATATTTTTGTAGAAATGGATGATGGGGACTTAAGAATTTTTAAGGCCTATAGGGTTCAATATAATAATAGTCGCGGACCATATAAGGGCGGAATAAGATTTCATCCTAGTGTGGATTTAGAAGAAATTAAGGCATTGGCCTTTTTAATGGTTATTAAATGTGCTGTGGTTGATATTCCTTTTGGTGGAGCAAAGGGTGGTGTATCTGTAAATTCTAAAGAATTATCGAATAAAGAGTTGGAAAAATTATCTCGAGCTTGGATTCAGGCCTTCTATGATGTCATCGGTCCAGAAAAGGATGTTCCTGCTCCGGATATGTATACTAATGCCCAAATTATGGATTGGATGGAAGATGAATATTCTCAAATAGTTAATAAAAAGACGCCAGCAATTATTACTGGAAAATCAATTGAAAATAATGGTTCCTTAGGAAGAGACAAGGCCACTGGTTTGGGAGCTTGGCAGGTATTTAATAAAATAATAAAAAAGTTAGATTATATTAATCAAGAGTCAAAAATTGTGATTCAGGGCTTTGGTAGTGCCGGAGGGGTCTTTATAGATTATGCAATTGAAAAAAATTATAAAATAATTGCGGTTTCAGATTCAAAGGGTGGGGTTTATAATAAAAACGGTTTAGATATTAATAAATTAAAAAAACATAAACAAGCACGTGGTTCGGTACAGGATTTTAACGATGCTCAAAATATTAGTAACGAGGAATTATTAGAATTAGAAACAGATATTTTGGTTTTAGCAGCTTTAGAAAATCAAATTACCAAAGAAAACGCTAATGAAATCAAGGCCAAATTAATTTTAGAAATTGCCAATGGCCCAATTAGCAAAGAGGCAGATGAAATTTTAGCGCAAAAAAATATTTTGGTTTGTCCAGACATTTTAAGCAATGCTGGCGGAGTAGTGGTTTCATATTTTGAATGGTTGCAAAATATCAAAGCAGAAAAATGGACCGCAGAAGAGGTTTTTGAAAAATTAGAAAAAATAATGAATAAGGCCTTTGATGATGTTTGGAATATTTCCAAAGAGTATAATATTAATTTAAGAATGTCAGCATTTATATTAGCTTTAAAAAGATTAGAAAAGGCAATTAAATTATAAAATTGTTATTTAAATAAAAAAGAGCTTAGTTTTTAATTAAGCTCTTTTTATAATATCTACTTATTTTTGAAACAAACACTCACCATTCATTTTAAACATTTTGTGATTGCCTCTTTGAAAATTATTCATTCCTAAACCCATTTTTCCTGCAATTCCCAGTTCTTCCATTAGGGCTTGAGCTTGTTCATATTCGCCGTCTTGTTTGAGTTTCCGGGCCTCTTTAAATTTAGCAAAGTTTTCTGCAGTAATATAATCAGTTATTTTTGGTCGGCTATCAATCAAGGCCTTCCATTCTGCATAAGTACCATTGGCCATAATATTTTGCATTTCTTCTTGCTTGGCCGTCATTTCCGCTCGCTTAGTTTCCATTTGGGCCTGCATTTCTGGAGTTAATTCTGGCCGAGTTCTTTCGCGTTGCTTGGCATTAACGAAAGAGGTTATTCCGGCAGTAATGATTAAAGCGATTAAGGCAATAATTAAAGTTTTTTTCATAATTTTTTATTAAGAATTAATTTTTTAAAGTTTGCGCGCTTGTATTTAGTATTACGGAAAAGAAAAAGATTTATTTCATTTTATCTAAAAGGACGACCTGGTCCAGGAAAGCTGGGTTTTAAGGGGCGAATAATAAAGGCCTGAAAATGATTTTGATCTATTTTTTTACCAAAGGCCTTAATATCTAAACCAATTTGCAAATTAAAATTATTAGGAAAGAAATTGGGCGGTAAAGGTAATTGATTATTTTCTAGTTTTATAACTTCCCATTCTTGATTATTTAAATCTAAAAGCGTGAAATTTTCTGGGTTTTTTAAATTAATTATTTTTCCAGCAAGCAAACCCTGCTCGGTTTCTAACCAAATCATTTGTCGCGGTCGCATCATTTGGCGGTAAAAAGGCAGGCGTTGAGAAAAACCATGGTCAATTTTTTCCCCTAAGCCCAAATTATAGAAAATGATTCCTAAAAAAATACTGGCTAAAATTACTATAATACTAATTTTATATAATTCTAATTTATAGCCCTTTTTAGTGTGTTTTAAATTATAATAAACAATAATGATAAATATAATTAAACTAATAATCCAAAAATAAGGCAAGGTTTTAGCAACCATGTTTAGTGGCGAAGGATGGGCCAAGCGATAAAGTCCATAATCATTATTTTGAATAATATAAATTATGACCGCAGTAGTAATTGCTCCGATTAATAAAGACAAAGCCCCAAAAATCCAAGCCAAATAATTTTTTAAAATAAATTTCCACTTGGCCTTTGGTTGAATATTTTTAATTTTTTCTAAGATAGTTTTTTTAAGTTCTTTATTCATATATTTTATTTTGTTTAATTAAATGATTGAGTTTTTCTTTGGCTCGTTTAATTAAGGTACCAACAGTATTAACTGGTTTTTTAATAATGTCAGAAATTTCATCATAAGTTTTGTTTTCCAAATATTTTAAAACAATAACTTCTTTATATTTAATGTCTAATTGATTAATTAAGTGATTGAGTTTTTTTTTGAGTATTTTTTGATCAATAGTTTTTTCAATATTTAAATCGGTTTTAATTTTTTCTAAAACCTTTTCATTTATTTCGGAATTAATTTTTTCTGGCTGATTTTTGAATTTGCGAAAATTATCAATGACTTGATTATGGGCAATGCGATAAATCCAAGAGGAGAATTTTAAGCTTAAGTCAAATTCATTTAAATTAATATAGGCCTTAATAAAAGTTTCTTGTAATAAATCCTGAGCATCTTCAGGATGAATATTGGTGATACGATTTATATATTTTAAAAGCGGGCCTTCATATTTTTTCATAATGCAAAAAAAATACTCTTCATTTTCAAGAGTTAACCTGACTAATTCTGAATCTTTTTTTTGCAAACATTCTTGCTCTTCCATAAACTAACTATATTATGTAATACGGGCTTAGGCAAGGATTATTTCAAATTAGTCCTAAGCCATAAGCAGGCTTGACAAAAAACACCATAAAGATTAAACTTTTTTATTAAGTAAAAAAAAAAACGATCTTAGGAGGATCAAAATGAAAAAAATAATAATTTGTATGTTTCTTTTTTTGGTGATTTTTGCTTCTGTTTTATTGGCAAGAGTAGATATTTATTTTGATGAGGAAAATCCAGATAGGTTCTACCAGGTAACCAAAAAGACAATAGTAGATACGATTACTTGGAAAATTGTTAAAGATTTTGATTTTGAGGTAGGGCGTGATTCCTACGAATCAGCTATTGAGAAGCAAGATAGTGTTATTGTTGCAAGAGGTAGAAAAAAATTAATTAGTTTTTCCCCTCCCCTTATTACAGAAACAAAGCTTAAATTATTAGCTAGTAAAGGTATTGTCTTTGTTTATGAAACCGAACCAGTAAAAAGAAAGTTCTGGAAAATTATCTGGTATTATTTGTTTACTGTTTTTATTGTGCCTCTATTTTTTCTTTCCAGTAGGCTTTCTCGCAAACTTAGTGAACCCCTGGGCGGATTAATTATGATAATATTTTTGGTGGGTGCTTTGTTTGATTTTCTTTTTGTTCCGGAATATAATAATTTATTTTTTACAATCTCTCTATGTGTTTTATTTATATTATCTATTCCTGCTGGTTATTTCATTTCAAAATTAATTAAAAAGAAAAAATAAATATTTTTAAGGGAAGCTTATGCTTCCCTTTTTGTTTTGAGCTTAATGGGGTTGACAAGAAGATTTTATTTGCTAAAATGAAATGTTAAAATATACTTATATTATAAATTTATAAATAAAGAATACCCTTTGCACTAGGCTTCGGGTATCAAGAGGGAAGATATGACTAAGGAAAAGATTAAAAAAATACTTTTACCTAAACAATTAACTGCAGACGAAATATTAAGTTTAGCGGTTTTATATAGTTATGGTAAAAAGGTTTTTACAGGTTTAGCAACCGCTGAATTAGAATTTAGAAATTCCTTACCGCAAACCAAGGGTTTGGATTATTATTTGAAACAAGGCATTGTGCCTTTATTTTTATTGTCTAAAAGCTATGAATTTGTTTTAGAAGAATTATTAATGTATGAGGATTTAAAACTAAACCAATATCCCATAGTTAACCAAATGCTCTCCATTTTAAAAAACAGGAAAGATTATGCTTGTTATAATGATTCTATATTTTCCTGGATTCGTTTAGCTAAAACTAATTCTGACCCTAAAAAGGTTTTAAATTTAACCCTACCCTTATTAAAAGAGTATTTAGAGCAAGCCGAAGAGAAAAGGGTTCAGCTTTTTACAGAATGTCAGCAGGCCATTGAAAAAGGAAAACTAACCAGCTTTATGGTGCAACAGGGAGAAAAGAAATTAAAGGTGGTCTTTACTAGTTGTGATGAGGATGCTTATGTAGTTGATGATATAGCAGATTATTTATTATATAAAAAAGAAGTTTTAGGAGACATAATAGTAATTTTTACTAATAAGGGCAAGATTTCTATTATTAGTAAAAAGGAAAAAAAGATTGACCTTTTAGATATAGTAGCTATTCTAAGAATAGAAACCGCTCGGCATAAAAAAATTCCTTTTGACAAAATAAATAAACATGTTTTAAATCGGAGTGGTTTAATGGAAGGAATTGAATATTGGAATTTTGATTTATATAATCGTCGGATTGATTCTATTAAAGCAGTTAATTTAGATAAATTAATTGTGAAAAAGGCCATGTTAATTGGTTTGGATTTGGATAAGGTCTCTGCAGTGTGTCCGGCCAAAGAAGGATGTCGAGGAAAAAAATGTACTTATTATTCTTATAATATGTTGCGCTGTCGCAAGAGAAGAGCTGGAGTCAAAGATGATTATCAGCCCAAAGAAAGAAATTCTCAAAGCAATATTCGGGTGGTCAGAAAATAGGTAGTTAGCTTGTAGGTTGTTGGATTATAAAGTTCGTTAATTTTTAACGGGCTTTTTGTTTTATGTTAAGCATTGACCCTGTTAAATAATCTTAAATTTTTATAAAAAAATTTAAGATTAAGATTTAGGCATAAAAGAGCAGTATAAAAGAATAAATATTTATAAAGAATAATTTTAATTAATTCTATAGTATGGACTAAATCTTATTTAACAGGGTTGACTCAAAAGGTATTTAGGAGTACAATGATAGCTACATTCTGTTCAATTACCAATAACCAATTTTCAATTTACATTTAATTTTTCTCTCGATTCCGAAGGTTTCTCCTCGAGTCTGAGCGACTATCGGAGTCGAAGACGAGATCGAGGGGCAATAACCAATTTGAAATTAGTTGCTAGAAAGTCGAAAATAATAATAGCAAATTTCTAAATTCTATTTTCTATAACTATTTTCTAATTTCGACTTAACTAATCTCAAATGCTAATATTGATAATTGAAAAATTGATAATTTAATGTAAATTTTAAATTGAAAATTTAAAATTGATATATATGCTTTCAAAAAATATAATTATCAAAGGAGCACGAGTTCATAATTTACAGAATATTGATTTAGAACTCCCTAAAAACAAATTTATTGTAATTAGTGGGCTTTCTGGTTCAGGAAAGTCCTCTTTGGCTTTTGATACTCTTTACGCCGAGAGTCAGAGAAGATATATGGAATCTCTTTCCGCTTATTCTCGGCAATTTTTAGATTTAATGGACAAGCCAGACGTAGATAGTATTCAGGGATTACCACCAGCTATCTCTATTAGTCAGGGCAATACTAATCGTACTCCGCGATCTACGGTGGGCACTATTACAGAAGTATATGATTATTTAAGATTATTATTTGCGCGAGTGGGTAAAGCTTATTGTCCTAAGTGCAATAAATTAATTCAAAAACAAAATTTAAAAGAAATAATTAAAAGAGCTCAGAAAAATTTTAAAAACCAAGAAGTTATTATTCTCTCCCCAATTACCAAATCCAGTAAATTATATAATTCTAATCTTTTGAAAAAAATAAAAAAGAGTAATTATGACTTAATTAGAATTGATAAGGAATTTTATAATATTGACGATGCCTTAAACATTAATTTTAATGGCAACAAAAAATACAATGTAGATATTATAATAGATAAATTTAAAGTTGCTAATACTAAAAATACTTTAAATAGATTAAGTGATTCTTTATCTGCTGCCCTAGATTTATCTAATGGCTATGCAATAATTTTAAGCCCTCAAGCAGAGCAAGAAGAAATTTTTTCTAAACAATTGTATTGTTATAATTGTGATTTAAGTTTTTCTAATATAGAGCCACGTAATTTTTCTTTTAATTCTCCGCATGGAGCTTGTCCAGAATGTGGGGGCTTAGGAATTAAAATGAAATTGGACGGGGATTTAGTTATTCCTAATAAAAAATTGACCCTAAATCAAGGAGCGATCAGATTATTATTTAAAATTTCTGTTAATCAAAATGCATATTATAAAATTCTAGAAAAACTTTCTAAAATTTATAAAATTAATTTAGATATCCCAGTTAAAGATTTAAAAGTGGAAAAAAGGAATTTAATACTTTACGGCAATCAAGAAGGAAAAATACAAAAAAATTTAGAAGCCATTATTCCTTATTTAGAAAAAAAATATTTAGAAACAGATTCTGATTATGTGAAGTCCGAAATTGAAAAATGTATGCGGGTTTATCAGTGCCCGGTTTGCAAAGGAAAAAAATTAAAACCAGAATCTTTGGCAGTTAAAATAGGTGATAAAAATATTAGTGACATAACATCTTTAACCGCAGAAAGAGCTCAGAAATTTTTTAAAGATATTTTTAATCCCAATAATTCAGTCCTAAAAGGAAAAGAATTAAAAATAGCGGAGAAAATTATTCAAGAAATTATATTTAGATTAAATTCTATAATCTATGTGGGTTTAGATTATTTAAGCTTAGACCGTTCCGCTAATACTCTTTCGGGCGGAGAAATGCAGAGAGTTAGATTAACCACACAGATTAGTAGTTCTTTATCCGGAGTTTTATATATTTTGGACGAACCATCAGTGGGTTTGCATCAAAAAGACAATAAGCGTTTAATTAAGACCTTAAAAGATTTGCAGAACCTAGGTAATACTGTGATTGTAATAGAGCATGATCGAGAAACTATTTTGTCTGCAGATTATGTGGTGGATATTGGCCCAGGAGCTGGAGAAAATGGTGGTAAGATTATTGCTCAAGGTACGCCAGAACAAATAAAAAAAGATAAAAATTCAATTACTGGAAGATATTTATCCAATAAGTTAAGCATAGAAGTTCCTAAAAAATATAATCAGGGCAATGGTAAATTTTTAAAGATATTTGGGGCTAAAGAATTTAATTTAAAAAATATAGATGTTAAGATTCCTTTAGGAAAATTGGTTTGCGTAACCGGAGTTTCTGGTTCTGGAAAATCTACCTTAATTTTTAATATTTTAGGTAAGGCCCTATCCAATAAACTAACCCGAGCTAAAGATTTACCCGGCGAGCATAAAGAAATTAAGGGTTTAGAAAATATTGATAAGGTTATTAATATCGACCAGTCGCCGATTGGCCGTACTCCGCGCTCAAACCCAGCTACTTATACGGGAGTATTTACCTATATTCGAGATTTATTTGCTAATTTACCAGAATCAAAAATTCGAGGTTATAAATTAGGTAAATTTAGTTTTAATGTCCGGGGCGGTCGCTGTGAAACTTGCCAAGGCAATGGTTTGATTAAAATTGGGATGAATTTTATGCCGGATATGTATGTAGAATGTGAAGAATGTCGCGGTAAGAGGTATAATGAAGACATCTTAGAAATTCATTATAATGACAAAGATATTGCTGAGGTTTTAGACATGACGGTGAGTGAGGCCATAATTTTTTTCAAAGATATTCCAAATATTTATAATAAATTGAAAACTTTAAATAATGTTGGATTGGGTTATATTAAACTAGGTCAATCAGCCACTACTTTATCAGGTGGTGAGGCCCAAAGAGTTAAATTGTCTTCTGAGCTTTCTCGCAATGCCACTGGTAAGACCTTATATATTTTAGATGAACCAACCACGGGCTTGCATTTTGATGATATTAAAAAATTAATAGATGTTTTGAGAAGATTAGTTGCCAAAGGAAATAGTATTTTAATCATTGAGCACAATTTAGATGTAATTAAATGTGCGGATTGGATTATTGATTTGGGTCCAGAGGGTGGAGAAAAGGGTGGTGAAATAATTGCCGAAGGAACGCCAAAAGATATTGTTAGAAACAAGAAATCATATACTGGACAATACCTCGCTAAGTTAATTTCGAATTGAAAATTTATAACAGGTTAATATAAAAATACAATGATAGAAGGTCTAAACAATTTAGAAAGAGCGGTGCTTAGAACAATAATTTATTATGATCTTTTTGATTATCCCCTAACAGCTAATGAAATTTGGAAAGGCCTTTTTAAATATCAGACAGATTTATTTTTAGTTATTAATTGTTTAGCCAAAAGTGAAAATTTAAAAAAATATTTAGAAACCAGAGATGGTTTTTATTTTTTAAAAGCAAGAAAAGAAATATTAAATATTCGGAAAAAGAGAAGGGATTATAGTATTAAGAAATGGACCAAGGCCTTAAAAGCAGTAAAAATTATCAGATTCGTTCCTTTTTTAAGGGCAGTATTTTTATGCAATTCTATTCCATATTTTAATGCCCCAGAGGATAGTGATATAGATTTTTTTATTATTATTAAGAGTGGTTATTTATGGTTTAGCCGTTTTTTTATAACCCTATTATTACATTTAACAGGAATAAGAAGACATGGCCGAAAAATAAAAGATAGAATATGTTTAAGTTTTTATATTAGTACTGATAATTTAGATTTAAAAAATCTAAGCTATGAACAAGATATTCATTTTTATTATTGGTTGGCTAATTTTGCTTTAATTTTTGACCGCAATGGTGCGGAAAATTTTTTTCAGGCCAATTTGTGGTTAAAAGAATTTTTGCCACAGTTTTTCCCACAGCAGATTATTGATAATTGGATGATAAAAGAAAATAAATTAAGCTTTTTAGCAAGTAGAACTAAGGAATTCTTTTTAGATAATTTTTTTGGAAAATTTTTAAATTTAGTTTTAAAAAAAATACAATTATTTAAGATAAAACAAAATAAAAATTCTCGTTTGCAAGAAAATAATACCGATGTCTTAGTTCAAGATAATATTCTTAAGTTTCATGAAGAAGATAACCGCAAAGAAGTTAGAGATTTATTTTATAAAAAATTAAGGAGAACTATTGAATTGTTAAATGGTTGAATTGCCAAATTGTTGTATTTTAATAGTTTAACAATTTAGCAATTCAACAATTATTTATATATGTTATATAAAAAAGAAAAAATTCAAAAATTAGTAGAGTATTTATTTTACTTTTTTGTTTTTTTAATTCCTTGGCAAACTAGATATATTTATAAATATTTAAGTTTGGGTGGAGAAATTTTTGAATATGGTAAATTAGGCCTTTATCTTAGTGAATTGGTTTTGTGGTTAGTTATTATTTTGGCGATAGTTTTTTTACCTCGCCTAAAATTTAAGAAAATATATTATTTATTTTTTGCTTTGTTATTTGTTTCTTTAATTGGTTATTTTAATGTTTTGGATTATCAACTTTATTTTTACGCCTTAGGAAAATTAATCCAGGTGATTTTATTATTCTTAATTATTTCCAGTTTAAAATTTAGTTTTTTAAAAGTTTTTGTCAGTTTTATTTTTAGTATTTTTATTCACGCTTTAATAGCAATTGGGCAATTTTTTTCACAAACTATCAGTGCTAATAAATATCTAGGGATTGCTGGTCAATTTGCTGGCCAAGGTGGCCCTTCGGTTTTAGAGGGTGGTTTTGGGCGTTGGTTACGGGCTTATGGAGGGTTTTCCCACCCTAATATCTTGGGAGGTTTTATAGTTATCGCAATTTTATTTTTAATAGCCCTTTATTTTCAGCACAAAAAAGTTAAATATAGCTTTTTATTTTGGCCAGTTTTAATAATTTTCAGCCAGGCCCTGATTTTTAGTTTTTCGCGCAGTGCAATTTTAGCTTTAATTTTAAGTTTAATTTTTTTATTTTTTTATGCCCAGCAAAAAAAATTATTAGGCAAGTTTTTTTCGATTTTAGGTGTTTTAATTTTAATTGGAGCAATGAATTTTATTTTTTTCCAAGATTTAATGCAAAGTCGTTTGATTCAGCAAGACAGATTAGAAATTAAATCTAATCAAGAAAGAGCAGTTTTACAAAACCAAGCCCAAAAATTAATTGGGAGTAATTTTATTTTTGGCCAGGGGCTAAATAATTATTTACCGGTAGTTTTTGAGCAAGTTAATGATAATTTAGAAGTTTGGCAATATCAGCCAGCGCATAATATTTATTTATTGGTTTTAATAGAATTAGGAATTTTGGGCTTTTTAATTTATTTTAGCTTAATTTTTTATTTTTTACTTTTGGCTTTAAAAAGTAAAGAGGTCTTAAAATTTATTTTAGGATTAAGTTTAGTAGTGATATTATTAATTAGTTTTTTTGACCATTATTTTTGGACTTATTGGAGCGGGCTAGCCATAACCTTTTTAATTATTGGTTTGATAAATAAAAAACAGGGAATATTATAAGACATTCCCTGCAAAATTATTTTTTTCCAATTTTTTTTAGGATTTCGATAGCTTTATCGTAATCCCTCAGATTTCCAAGGTGTATTAAAGCTACTCCAGCATATTTGCCAGAAGTTTTTTTAATTTGTGAAAGATGATTGTTAATAATCTCATTATATTCTTTATCATTTTTATATCTAAAAAAAATACGAAAGTCTTCATCTTTCTTTTTTATTTTTTTCATTTTATCCTCCAATGAATTTTATTTTTATATTTTTATATTTTTTTTATAGATAAAATAAGAACCACCAATGGTTCCGATTAATATTATCATAATTGCCAAAATAAATACAGGAATTTGATAATTAACTGGTAAAAAGCCATCAAGAGCGATTAAAAGACCAGAAAGCATGAATAATTTTCCACCTAAGCGGTGGGTCTTATTCCAAACTTCTTCTGAGGACAATGTCCAGGGAGTTTTAATGCCCATAAACCAATTCATTTTTATTTTGCCTAGATAATTTCCAATAATCATAAATAAAATCCCAACAGCTACGGGAATATAAATACTGATATTAATATTATAGCCCACGGCATTTAAATTGGTTAATAAAAAGATGCCGGCTAAAAACAATAAAAAGATATTTTTAAAGATATGATAAATTTTTCTAAATTGTTCATATCTTTTTTTATTAGGGTCAATTAAGGGTAAAAAAATAAATAATAAATATAAGCCAATTAAAATTAGATTAATCATTAAAATATGACTTGAGGCGTTAGCCAAGCGGTCTACTTCCCCCTTGAAATTCCAATGGGCAGGTACTTGTTCAGGCATGGATTGAAAAAAATATAAAGAAGAAATTAGGGAAAATAAAATTAATAATAAAGGAAATAATTCAGTTTTAAGTGTTGGTTTAATAGGATTTTTCATAAAATTAATTTTTAAAATAATTAATTAAAATTTTAGCGACTTCTTCAAAGACGCTTAAGTTTAAAGAATAAATTATTTGTTGCCCGTCTCTTTGAGAAGTAATTAAATCAGCTCGTCTTAAAATGTTTAAATGATGAGAAATAGAGGGTAAGGTAATATTAAAATTATGCGCAATTTCACCAGCAGATAAATCTTTCTTTTTTAATAAATCCAAAATTTTTCTTCTAGTTGGATCTGATAAAGCATTTAGGGTTTCATTTAATACCATAAAAAGGTAATTAGATATTTAGGTAACTATCTAAATAATAATATAAAAAAATTTATTTGACAAGAGATAGATAAAAGCATTTTTAATTGATATAATAAAAGTATGATTAATTAATTTTTATGGAAAAGGAAAACTTAAAAAATCAAGATGAAAAAAAGGAGGGAATGTGTCAAAAATGTGGAGAAGAACCAGCATTTATGAATGGTTTATGTGTTTATTGCTATGAAGAGGAAGTTTATAAACAAGAGGTTGTTCCAGAGGAGAAAAAGAATTCAGAAATGATTATGCATGGAATGGGTTTAAAAAATCCTGACCAGCAAAAAGTGCTAAAAGAAAGAGCTATTAAAAAGGCAGTAAAAATGAATAGAAATAAGGATTAATTTTGAGTATTTTAAAAAAGTAATAGTTGAATTGACCCCGTTAAACCTGTTAAATTATCGCTTAATTGCGATACTATTTAACAGGTTGAAATAAGATTTAAGGTATATAATAAATCAATTTTAATAATCTTTTATTTTTTATTGACTTTATTTTTACATTATAATGCTGTTTTTAAATCTTAATTTTATCTTATCTAATTTATTTTTAAGAAAAATGAGTATTCAAAATAAATTTTTATACTTGATTAACTTGGCTAATTGAAGGGGATAAAATTATTTAACGGGGTTGACTTTTTTAGTTTTTCTGGTATATTAAGGAGACGCTATTAATAGATTAATAGGTTAATTGGATAATAGTTTAATAGGGTTGAAGGGGGTTAATACTGTGAATTGATGTTTTAAGCTATACTTGGTATAGGCAGTTAGATTTTTAGACATTTGCAGGATAAGCTTTTTTAATTTTTTTTCTCTCACATATGTTGCCCCTGTAGTTCAGTGGATAGAACAATGGCCTTCTAAGCCATGGACCTAGGTTCGATTCCTAGCGGGGGTACCATTTTATTAATAGTTTAATTGAGTAATTGGATAATAGTTTAATTGAATTGAAAAAATTGATATTATAAGTTAATATTTTATATATTATAAATAAAAGAAAAGTGATGATGATGTACAAAGAACATCAAAGTTATAAAATTGGATTTAGATTGTCTAATTTTATTTGGAAAATTATTAAAAGGTGGGATTATTTTTCTCGAGACACAATTGGTAAGCAATTAGTTCGATCAGTTGATTCTATTTCTAGTAATATTGCAGAAGGATGGAATAGATATTATAAAAAAGATAAAATTTTGTTTTTTAATTATGCCAAAAGTTCCTTTTATGAAACCATTGATTGGATAGAAAAATCTGTAAACAGAGGATTAATTTTTGACGAGGAAGCAAAGACCATTAATAAATTAGTGAAAGAATTTCCGAGAGAAATTAATGGATTGATTAAAGGAGTAAATCAAAATTTAAAGAAGTAGAATCAATTAATCTATTAATCAATTATCCTATTAACAATTACCTAACCATGGTGAGTGTAGCTCAATGGTAGAGCACTGGCTTGTGGTGCCAGTGGTTGTGGGTTCGAAACCCATCACTCACCCCATCTAAAGAAATCGCTCTAAAGGCGATTTTTTGGTATACTAACAATATGAAAAATCAAGTAAGAAATAATTTAATAATAGAGTTGCATGTTCCTGATTTAGAGCTTGTAAAGTCATTTTATTCAAAGTTAGGATTTGAAGTTACAATGGATGATAAGGTTAATAAAAATGAGCTTGGTTATTTAACTATGACTCGAAAAGATGCCTTGGGTAATACCATGCTTAATTTTTATGGTGGAGATGAAAGAGTATATAATCAATCATATTTTAAACAATTTCCCAAAGATACTAAAAGAGCTTATGCTTCAGAAATAACTATACCAGTTGAAGATATAAATGAAATATATGAACTAGCTATAACAAATTTTAAGGATTATGTGGTAAGGGGATTACAAGAAAAGCAAGATCATGAACATAAATGGAAAGATTTTCGCATGGAAGATCCTTTTGGTTTTTATTTAAGATTCACCGAATTATTAGATTGGGGACAGGAGTAGTTTTTATTTTATATTTTTTGAAATATCTTTAGCAATAAAGGCGTGCACTGTATTTGAGCGTAGCGAGTGGTACAGTGCGTTTTTTTGTTTTTATGCCTATGTTTACCTAAAAGCCATTGCTTTTATTTCAATAAAGAGATAGAATGCCTTATATTATAAAATTATTTATATGGCGAAAAGAAGACATGCTGTTGGTAAAAGGAAAAAATCACATTCTCATAAAACCAAGAAAAGATTAGAGATTAAGAGATTGATGTTAGAGGCCAAAGCTAAAAAAAGAATTGGAAAAAGTTAGTGGTTAGCTTAAATGCCCTAATTATTGGGGTATTTTTGATAAATAATTAATTTTATTTCAGACCATTGCTTTTTATGTTTTAAGGAGATAGAGTTTAAGTATAATTATTAAAATAAATAAATCCTCACACTTATATTTTTAAATGTGTGGAATTGGATAATGAAAATTTATATAAAAAATATTTTAATATTTAAACATTAAGCTTAATTTAAAAAATTAAGCGTGGGGATAAATTATGAGAGATTTTAATCGGGATAATAGGTCCAATAACAGAAGGGGCGGTAATAATTTTACCCCTAACCGTTTTCTTGGAAAAAAAGGTGATGGGTTTGGTCGACCAACGATGCATCCAGCGGTTTGTGACGAGTGTGGCCAGGATTGTGAAGTTCCATTTAAGCCCACGAGCGGTAAACCAATTCTTTGTAGTAATTGTTTTAAAGGTAAAGATAGGTCAAATTCAAGACGATCTAGTGGAAGAAGTTTTGACAGACCAAATTTTCGTGAAAAGAAAATGTATTCAGCAGTTTGTGATGAATGTGGCCAGGAGTGCGAAGTACCATTTAAACCCACGAGTGGTAAGCCCATATTTTGTTCTGCTTGTTTTTCTCAAAAAGATGATGGTAGGGGTCGGGCTAATTTTGGTGGAGAAAGAAAACCTAGAGGCGACAATAGAAGTGATAATAAAGGTAATCAATTTGAACAACAATTTCAGATTATTAATGAAAAGTTAGATAAAATTTTACAGAATTTACCATCCTCGTCTAAAGCTAAAGTTTCAGTTATAAAGGAAAAAACCGTTGTTAAGCCAAAGACCAAGAAAAAAATAATTAATAAATTATTAAAGAGGGTAAAGAAATCATCAAATCCAACTAAACTTAAAAAAGATAATAAAAAATAAATTATTAAAAAATAAGATAACAAAAACATCTTTATAAATAAAGGCGCGCACTGTATTTGAGCGTAGCGAGTAGTACAGTGTATTTTTTTGTTTAATGAAAAAACGTTTTTATTGTGAGGGCGTCTTTTGAAACAAGGGTTTGATTTTTGTATAAAAAAATCGCTCACCATCTCTGTTAAGCGATTTTTAATGTACTAATATAAGGTTTATAGTTTAGATTTATTTTTGTTTTAGATTTTTAATCATCTCAATTGATATTTGGTCAAGGTCAAATTGATGTTGCCATCCCCAATCTTCTCTTGCCTTTGAATCATTAATTGTTGATGGCCATGAATCTGCTATTTTTTGTCTTTCATCAGGGTTAAAGCTACAGGTAAAACCCTTTATATGCTTTGCAACATTATCTGCTAGCTCTTTTGCGGAAAAACTAACAGCAGTTAGATTATAAGAAGTTCTTACAGTTATTTTTCTTGGATTTGCTTCCATTAATTGGATAGTAGCATTAACGGCATCATCCATATACATCATTGGTAAAACCGTGTCTTCATTTACAAAACAATCATAATGATTGTTTTTTAGAGCTTCATGGTAAATCGCTACAGCATAGTCAGTTGTTCCTCCACCAGGCGGTGTTTTCCAGGAAATTATCCCAGGGTATCTTAAACTTCTTACATCTAAACCATATTTAATAAAATAATATTGGCATAATAATTCACCGGAAACCTTTGTAACTCCATACATAGTTGTTGGTTCAAGGATAGTTTTTTGAGGAGTATTTTTTAAGGGCGTTGTAGGACCAAAGGCAGCAATAGAGCTGGGCCAAAATAATCTATCTATTTTATATTCTACAGCTAATTCTAAAACATTTTTTAAAGCACCCATATTAACATCCCATGCTAAATCAGGATTTTTTTCACCAACAGCAGATAAAATTCCAACTAAATTATATATGGTGTTAATATTATATTTTTTTATTAAAGTTTCTAATTCTTTTTTATTTCTTGCGTCTGCTGTTTCAAATGGTCCGGCATTTCTAAATTCTTTAGTTGGTTTTTTTCTGTGACCAACTGCAATAACATTCTCATTTCCAAATTTTTTTCTTAAGGCTGGAATAAGCTCGGAACCAATTTGTCCTAAAGCACCTGTTACTAAAATTTTTCTTTTCATAATTGTTTTTATTTATATATTTATGTAAAAATAATTTTTTATTATATTAACAATACCTCTAAGTGGTTTTAAATACAATTGTTTTTAAAATAAAAAAAGCCCTGAAATTTTTTCAGGGCTTGGTAAAATTTTGTATCAATTAGGGCAGAGTCCGGAAAACAATTTTTCAAATTCTGTCTCTTTTGTGTGTTTGGAAAAAAATCTTCCTTCTTTGAGGAAACCCTTCTTAATAAGGTTTTCTCTAACTGTTTTTTCTAGGGGCAGGGCACGGATGAAATAATGAATTTTGGGATTTATTTTTTTTACCGCTTCCAAGATTTTGATGCCGTTAATTTTATGTCCTTCTCCATCGAGACCGTGATCTGTAACAAGAATGTCAGGATTAAATTCAGCAATTTTTTTTTCGTTTATCGGTAAACTTTCATGACAACCCATAACCAAAATTTCACATTTTGGAAGTCCGTTAGAAAAAATTATTCCCAAAGTTGAATTGTTTTCAATTAGAAGCACTCTTGGTTTATCCATGGCTCCTCCTAATATAGTTTTATTTTTTTTATTTTCTGAAGTTATTTTATACTTATATCTTTATTCTGTAAAGAGGAAAAAATAAATCCCCACACTTCAAAAAGTGTGGGGATAAAAAAGCCTGTTCGTGTTTGAACAGGCAAGGAGTTTAAATTTTTCTCAATATTTTGCAAAATTCAGGTCCAGATAAATCTTGGTTTAGGATTCTTTCTTTGGGGATTTTGCAATGATTACTAATGTAATTGATAATATTTTCATCATCATAAAAAGTACGGAAGATAGTTTTAAATTTGATTCTCAATTTTTTTATTTTGTTTAAAAATTCTACTCCATCAAAATTAGTATTATAACTAAGAATAATGAGATGGGGTTTAAATTTTTTTATCTCTTTAAAATTTATATGAGAATCGGCCTCCTTTACTACAAAATGTTTTTCTAGTTCGCATTTAAAGATGTCTTCAAGTTTTTCGTAGTTTTCAAATACAAGGATCCTTTTGAACACAGGAGTTTTTTTAAACATCTCTATAATTTTTTTAAACATTTCTTCCTCCGAATTGGTTTTTTTCTAAATTCATCTTATACTTATTTGTTTATTATGTAAAGAGGAAAAAGTAAATCCCCACACTTTTTGAAGTGTGGGGATAAAAAAGCCCGTTCACATTTGAACAGGCTATTAGGATTTCTAAACTTATTAGCGCGTGAGCAATAATTTGCCCACGGCAGAAATGTCACCAGCAACTTTGTAGAGATAGATTCCATTTGCAACTTTTTTTCCGTGTAAATCTTTACCGCCCCAGTCTGCATAGCCGCTTTGTGGTGTTTTGTGAGTTAATGACAATCTGCGTACAAGTTGACCCTTAGCATTATAAATTCTGAATTCGGCATTATTGTCCAGAGTTTTTTTGCCAGAGTAAGAAATTCGAGTTGAGGTCTTGAAAGGATTAGGAAGATTGGATAGCCTTATTTTTGATTCTTGAATATTTTCGTCTATTCCATAATCAGGGAGCAGTTTTAATATACAATAATTTATTTGCCCGCCAAGATTATCCCCGAGACCCTGCACATATGAACCGTAAGAATTATCATCAAAGTAGTATAAGATTATTTTTCCTTGAAAATAATCGTCAAGTTCAATGTCTTTTGTGGTGTATGGATATACGGTAATCTGATCGGAAAAATCAAAATTTGGATTATTAATATCAGTCAGTTCTAATAATCCATTTGTCCAGACATATCTTCCGCCAAGACAGATAATCGGATGTTCCAGATATTCATCATATTGAGAGTAGCCGAGTTGAGCGAGAGTACTGTAAGTGGCATCGGTCCAGCAATGCAAATATGCGTTTGGAGATGTAGATATTAGATTGGTTTGTCTGCTGCCATAACATTCTTCGTGACAAGCCACAACAACATATAGGATTGTGTCATTTTCAATGATTTCCCATGGTACGGATTGCCCGGAAAATGTATCATGTCCTGGTAGCTGAGGGATTTCATTAAAATAGAACTGCTCATCATTGGGGCGCCAGATGGCTTCAATTTGGGGAAGAAAATACATTAAATAATATTGATCTTTTATTTCTGGATCAGTGTAGGAGTAGCTTGCAAGAAAGGTAGTATGTAAATTTCCGAAGTCATCATAAAGAGCAGTATTAGCAGTATTATAATATTTAATATCAACATCAAGACAATTAGGAATAGTTCCATTAAATTCAAATTGAGGTAGATTATCTACTTGATAAAATGCTGTTCCCTGTCCCTGATTATGACTATAGATATTTTCTATCCACCAATTTGTTCCATAGTCCATAGATTCCCATACAAATAATCCAGGATTAACTGGCATATCTCCAAGGTCGCCTTCATTCCACACGCAATATCCAATTAAACTAACTCGGCCAGGGTTATTATAGTTTATGGCAAAAGAGAGAGAGCGCGGATTGCATGATTTTTCTCTCCAATAATACATCGGTGTGACTGAAGTCCAATTATTCAAGTTTAATAGTTGCGTTAAATCGGCATAAATCGAATTCTCTATGTCTATATACAAAATTCGGGGGTCTTTACAGCTATGTCCATATGGGTCGGGGGTGAAATTTTGCGAGATATGATATATTCTTATCCAATCGTCGCCATTAGGTGAGGGGCCGGCATATAATTGTGGCCAGATATATTCATCGGGCAAGGGAGAGGGTATAAAGTTAGTAGCTGACCAAAATCCGGGAATTTGTAAAAGGGCATAGTCATCGTAGCAAATTGTACAGCCATAATTTGAGCTCCATTCATTTTCATGCCAAGATGCAATGCAATTTCCGGTTGCTGGATGTATCGTACATGTACCATATCCTTGTGGCCAAAGGTCAAAATCTTTTATTTTCCATGGTCCGTCTATAGATCCATTTTCATTTATATACGTCCAGTATTGAAGGCGATTTGCAAAATCATATTCTTGACCATGAAAAATAAAGTATGCACCAGAACCGTTATCAGTTTGTTTCTCTACATAGCCATTCAAACCACCAGGCATATAGTCGTAATAAGAAGTCATTATTGGAGTTGGTTCCTTGGTGAATTCGTATTCAATATTGTCCACGCCTTCGGTATAAGGCAAGATTATCGTTCCTCTGTCCAGTCCGGAGACTGGGATTAAATTTTTTTGAGTTTGAGTTTGAGTATGAGCCGATACTGACAAAGACAGCAAACAAGTACAGATTAATACGAAGATGATAATTTTTTTCATCTTTTTTCCTCCTAAGATATTTTTTCTAAATTCATCTTATACTTATATCTTTATTATGTAAAGAGGAAAAAATAAATCCCCACACTTTTTGAAGTGTGGGGATAAAAAAGTCCCTTGTTTATTCAAGGGGCTTTAAAATTTTTTTAGGCTATTTTTTTGACAAGGTCAAGAACAGAGGTGTGGTCAGCGATGTGCCAACCCCTTTCCTCGGCAAAAATTCTTAATTTAATGTGGGGATTAAGGGCGATGGGAATGTCTACCATCTTTAGAACTTCAAGGTCACTTTCTTCCGAGTCGCCGGCAGCTAAAGATTCTTCAAGAGAAAATTCTTCTCTTTTAAGTATTTTTTCCAAGGCCTTCTTTTTTCCACCAGGCAGATGGAGTCCAGTTATGAGTTTATCAGTATAGATCTTTTCTCCACCATGTTTTTCATAAATCTGACAGCGAGTGGCAATAACTTCATCAACACCAAGCTCTTTTCCGGCCAGAGAAATAACTTCGTAGCTCCCGACTGAAAGCAGGACCACATAATAGCCATTGGCTTTTAATATCTTTACCAATTTATAAGAACTGGGATAGATGTTTTTTTTGAATTTGGTAAAAAAGTCTTCGGCCAGTCTGTCCATTTCCTTTTTCAGATTACAATAGATTCCTTCAGCCCAAAGATTAGCCCAGAGTTCTATCCATTTTTCGTAGTTGATTTCCCCTTTTTCCAAATTATTTAAGAGTTTTTGTTGATCTCCATAGACACCATGATTATACAGATGGGGATTATGTTGGTTTAAATATTCCATGAAGTCCATAGAAATATATCCCTTACTTAATGTGCCATCAAAATCTAAGATGGCGAGTTTTTTCTCAACTTCTTTCTTATTCATTTTTTAATCCTCCTGATATTTTTAATATTTTTTCTTTGGTAAATTTTAATTCTTATCAAGATAAAAGTCAAATGGATTTTTTTTGTTTTTTAAAAAATGGTAAGATTATGGTAGGAAAAAGGTAAAAGGAGAAAGGGGAGGGTCATAGAGTATAAGGTTTGTAAATTTGAAGATTAAAATTATTTTAAACTTGTAGTTTTGAATTTTAATTATTAGTATAATATTTGTATAATTAGTATACATTCGCATATTGGCATTTTAATAATTCGTATATGAAAGTAATTACTGATTTTCATATTCATTCCCGGTTTTCGCGGGCGTGTTCCAAACAAATTACTATTCCTAATTTAGCAAAATGGGCCGAGATTAAAGGAATAGATGTTTTGGCTACTTCAGATTTTACCCATCCGCAATGGTTGCAAGAAATTAAGGAAAATTTAAAACAAAATGGCCAGGGTTTATTTGTTTTAAAGAATGCTGAATACAAAACGCATTTCATTTTATCCACAGAAGTTTCTTGTATTTATAAAAGGGGGGACAAATGTCGACGTTTACATATTTGTATTTTGTTTCCCAATATTCAAGCCGTAGAAAAGTTTAATAATACTCTAGAAAAGTTAGGAAAAAATTTAAAATCAGATGGTCGACCGATTTTAGGATTAGATGCTCGAGAAATTGTAGACATTGCTTTAAATGCTGATGAAAAAGTATTGATTATTCCGGCGCATATTTGGACGCCGTGGTTTGCAATGTTTGGTTCTAAATCTGGTTTTAATTCCGCAGAAGAATGTTTTGGAAAATATACTAAACATATTTATGCAGTGGAGACGGGCCTGTCTTCCGACCCGCCAATGAATTGGTTAGTTTCTGATTTAGACCAATTTGTTTTAGTTTCTAATTCGGATGCTCATAGCTTAGAAAATTTAGGGCGGGAAGCTAACCTTTTTGATTTAGCAGAATTTTCTTATCAGGAAATTTATCAGGCCTTAAAAAATAAAGACAAGAATAAATTTTTAGCGACAATTGAATTTTATCCACAAGAAGGTAAATATCATTATGATGGGCATTTAAAATGCAAAGTTTGTTTTAATCCCCAAGAAACTAAAAAGAACAAGGGCTTATGCCCAGTTTGTAAAAAACCATTGACTATCGGCGTAATGAATCGAGTAATGGAATTAGCTGACCGTAGCGAAGCAGAATTGGAAAAAATTAAGGATAAATTTATTCCATACAAAAGTTTAATTCCTTTAAAAGAAATTATTGGTGAAATTGAAAGGGTTGGGAGCAAAAGTAAAAAAGTAAATACAATTTATCAAAATTTAATTCAAAAAGGAGAAAATGAATTCAATATTTTATTGAATATAGAGATAGAAGAGTTAAAAAAAATTGGTGGCCAGGTTTTTGCCGAAGCCATTAAAAGAATGCGTGCTGGTCAGGTTCATTTACAATCCGGCTATGATGGACAATATGGAGTAGTAAGGGTTTTTACTGAACAAGAAATTAAAAAATTACGCGGTGAGCAGAAAATTTTATTTTGAATAATTTAAAAAGCAAGGAAATTCATCCTTGCTTTTTGTTTTTTATTTTCTATAGGCCATAGGCCAGATAGATTTTTCTAATTTGGTCTTTTTTTTGAGTATATAGCCCCATTGCTATCTTAAATGTTGTTAAGACATATTTTTTGTGACTTAACTTTATAGCCATTTTGAACATTTCCTCCTGATTTTTTTCAGAGGAAAGTTTCATACTCAATTTTATCATAGATAGTCGCGTTTCCAGAATAGAATTCAGAATATAATTTGGCTTAGGAGTACTTTCAAGTTTTTTTGAGTTTAGGTCCATTGCTATCTTAAAAATCTTCATTTGGTTTTCCTCAGAGCAGAGAGTCAGAGCAATTTTAAGAAGGGATAAATCAAGAGGACATAAATATTTTTGAGCTATTTTTTTAAAGATTTCTATTTGAGCATCTTCATCTTGTAATTTCATGGCAACTTTTAGTAGCTTTTTTTCATATTGGACATAGGGTAGAATTGTTTTTTTCGGAAAAAAGCGACCACGAAAATCATCCATAGTATCACTGTTTTCGTCAATGACACAGCCCCAAATTTTTAATTGATTTTTTTTAGAAAACAATTTCCGGGTTTCTTCTAAAAGAGAAAGTTCAAAGAAATTACATTTATTATTTATAAATTTTTCTAGTAGATCTATTCGGTTTTTTTCAGGATCTGTGGGGGGTTGATTTAGAGGGATAGATAATATGAACATTTTCAAGATTTTTGGTCTGTTCTCGATATTACAGGAGGATTGCATAAGAAAAAATAAAATTTTGGTTAAATCTTTTCTTAGATATTTTTTTACAACAATTTTAGCAATTTCAATTTGATTTTGAACGGGAATATTTGGGAAAAAATCTTCCAGTAAGATGTATACTTGTTCTTTTTTACAGGATTCTAACATCATTTTTAGAGTTTCATAATTTTCTAGAGCATCTTCTCTTTCTTTCACTTTTTTTGCCTTAGCCTTTTTTGCCATTTTTGGCCTCCTATTTTTGATTTTTAATTGATTTAATTTTTCATTTCAACTTAACACATTGATTAATTCTAGTCAATGCCTTGTACTAGATGACCACATAGGTAACGCTTTTGTATATTTCTGAGTAAATTCAATAGGAGTTAAATAATCTAAAGATTGATG
>CAZAOE010000011.1:0-37192 GCA_964486685.1 uncultured Gammaproteobacteria bacterium | reverse complement strand
ACAAAAGCTTCGCTTTATACGGGGCGAGACTGAGGAGGGGAAGAAAAGGGGTGGTGCTAAAAAAGCATAAGAACAGTACACAATCTTAAAAAATATATAGAAACGGGAGACAATTCATCATTAAGCCAAATGAATTTCAATACTCGTCATTCTCATTCCTCGTAGAAATTCTATTTGTCTTTATTCGAATTGTATCTAAATTGTTGTAAGGGCGCCTAAAATACAAATACTATAAAAAAAACTACTGTAATAATTATATTTTATTGTCTTAAGTACCACAGTGTTTGATGGGGAGCCTTAATTTAAGCTAAAAAATGCCTAACTTTATTTCCTTTCTAATTCTGCGCATTAACTCTAAATAAAATTCAATATTATTTAAAGTGGCTAATCTTAAAGCTAAAGCGTCTTGAATTTTAAATAAGTGATGTAAATAGGCCTTAGAATATTTTTTTAATTCTAATAATTTGGAATTTTTATTAATAGGACTGGTGTCTGAAGAAAATTTAGCATTATTAATATTAATGGTCTGATAAAAATTTTTCTGTAAAGTATCTTTTTGAAATAAATATAAACGGCCATGGCGGGCTTCTCTGGTTGGAATTACACAATCAAACATATCTACTCCTCTTCTTACGGCTTGAATAATATTTTCTGGATATCCAACCCCCATTAAATAGCGGGGTTTATTGGCTGGCATTTGGGGAGTTAAATAATCTAAAACCTTATACATTTCTAAATTACTTTCTCCAACTGCCAAACCCCCAATGGCATAACCATCAAAACCAATCTTTACAATCTCCTCTAAACTTCTTAATCTTAATTTCTTATTTAAACCACCTTGGATTATGGCAAATAACAAATTTTTATTTTGCAAATCTAATTTCTTTTTTGCTTGCTTAGATTTTTCAGCCCAATAAGTAGTCAATTTTAAGGCCTGTTCTAATTTTTTAATACTAGATTTAGAATTTAAACAAACATCTAAAACCATTTGAATATCGGCATCTAAAACCGCTTGAATTTTCATTACTTTTTCCGGAGTAAATAAATGTTTAGAGCCGTCATAAGTTGATTGAAATTCAACTCCTCTATTTAATAGCCGACGTATTTTAGAAAGAGAAAAAACTTGAAAACCACCCGAGTCCGTTAAAAAAGGAAAATCATAATTACTAAATTTAGCCAAGGAGCCAAACTTTTTAATTATTGGCAGCCCTGGTTTTAAATATAAATGATAGGTATTGCCTAATAAAATCTGTGGTTTTAGTTTTTCTATATCAGAAAAGCTCAGGGCCTTAACTACCCCCCGAGTGGCGATCGGCATAAAAAATGGGGTCTTAATATTTCCGGACTTGGTTTTTAAAACTCCTAAGCGGGCTTGACTCTTGCTAGATTTTTTGCTTAACTTAAACATAAATTAAAAAATATGGAGGATTAAAATGAAAAAAAGAGATATTTTCACTATTCCTAATCTTGTAACTCTAATCCACTTACTACTCCTACCCGTTTTATGTTTTCTTCTTTTAAATCAATGCTGGTTTAAAGCGGGATTTCTCTTTCTCTTCACTGGTTTTCTTGATTTATTAGACGGATTTTTGGCCCATCTTTTAAAACAATTTTCCGAGCTTGGAAAATTCCTTGATCCAATAGTTGATAAATTAGGAGTAATAATAGTCTTATTATTTCTTTATTTTGAAACCGGAAATTTTTATTATAAAATTATTTTCGGAATTTATTTACTCATGGAATTTTTTCTACTTGGTGGAAGTTTCTATTTGGTTCTTAAAAAACTTACTGGAAAATTCCAAGTCACCAAGCTGGGAAAAATTTCTATGTTCTGTTTTTTCTTAATGTTAACTGGTTTTATATTTAATCTCAAAATTCAAAATCAAATTACTTATCTGATTCTCTTTTGTCTGGCAGTTATTATATTTTTTATCAGAATTTTCTCTCTGATAAAGTATTGCCAAAACTTTTTCAAAAAATAATCCTCTCTTCCAAATTGAGAGGATTTTTTATTTTATATTTCTATTCTAAACCCAAATCAATTACTTTACCATTGCCAGTGGCTTTTTGATCACCCTTTAATTCTGTAGTTAAATAATTACTATTTAAATTAATTTTGCCCTTAGAATAATCATCATGAGCCAAAAACATAGTTGTATTGGTTAAGGTCAAAATTTGATCTACTTGACCTTCTTCGGGAGTAACTAAAATATTAAACTTAGCCACGCTTTCTTGGTTAGCCATTAAATTATCAATCTG
Source organism: uncultured Gammaproteobacteria bacterium (assembly GCA_964486685.1). Classification (GTDB taxonomy): domain Bacteria; phylum Patescibacteriota; class Patescibacteriia; order UBA1558; family S5-K13; genus JAIOTH01. Next base: position 34,933 of record CAZAOE010000011.1, on the reverse strand, counting down.
CCAAACAACTTGCCGAGTATCAGTATTAAAAATTAAATTTTGCTCATCAGCGGTAATTCCTTGTCCCCATTCAATTCCTGGAGGCAAAGTAGTTTTAATTAAAATATTATTTAAATCATTAATTAAGGACTTAATATTCCAAACAATTTGATAACTAGTGGTCTCGCCCACTACTGGGGGCAATGGACCAGAACCAACTTCTTGACCAAAGTCGTCATAATATCTAGCAATGGTTTCAAATTCAATGGCACTATTTATTCTATTTATAACTAAATTGGAATTAATAACTTCTTCTTCTGGATCAGCAATTAAATTCTCGGCGCGCAATTTAACTTCTGATTCAATTTTATGTTCTTCTTTGTCTAAAAATTCTGCAACTAAATCCCGAACACTAATCCTAAAATAAATTTTTCCTTCTTGGTTGGCTTCTAATTTGGCTAAAGAAGGAATCACTCTTTTATCCCAAACAATAGTTTGGGAACCTTCATCTAAAAAACCATTAAAATCATCACTCAATGTTTCCCAATTAATATATTCTGAATCTAAGCGCATCTCTAAAGATACATTTTCTAAAGCCCTGTCGCTGTTATTTTTATAATCTACTTCATAATTTAATTCATCGCCCCAATTGATAGCGCTATCTTGATATTCACCATTAATTAAAACTTTTAAATTAGCGGCTATGTCTAAAAGTTGAATAGTTTTTTCTACCCTCTTATATTCATACCAATTGGGATTTTTTTCATTAAGTAAGGGTATTTCTGGGGTTAACGATTTTATTTCTAATATTGCGCTGATAGTTGAGGAACTAACCCGCTCTAAATCAAAAAATCCCTTAAGGTCTAAATTTTTAGGGTCATCTACTCCTATTTTATTTAATAACCAAATATTTTCATCATAAAGTTCGGCCTCTCCTTCTGTTTCAATAATACTGAAAGTTTCTGGATATTCCATTCTTAATCTAAAATTTTCCAATGGTTGATCTGAAATATTTTTATAATTAATATGATAAGTAATCCGATTATCATTACCAATTTCTTCCGGGGCCTCCATGCTTAATTCTAAAAGTTCTCCTTCTATTATAATATCTTTTTCAAAATTTGATTCAAAGCCAGAGTTAAAATTAGCTGGCTGATAAGACAATGCCCCTGCTAATTTTAAAACATCACCCAGGGCCCCTATTACTTGAACTTTTAAAACAATTTCTCCTGATTCATCTGACTTTAAATCATCTAATTTCCAAACATTAGAAGATAGGGTCATGGCCTTGGGCTCTGAAGATATATAGTGAAAACCGTCTGGATAATTTAATCTTAATTCTAAATTTTTTATTTTGACTCTTTCTTTGTTTAAATATTTAATTTTTAGCTCTAATCCCTCCCCAGAAACAACTTGGTCATTGGTCTTAATTTCAACAGATACTCCGTCTCCACTTAATTCTTTGTTTCCAAAAAAATACCAACCAGCTATCGTAGCTCCAACTAAAATAAACAAAAATATAATCAATAAACTAATAAACTTTCCTTTATTGACGGGCTTTCTATCAAAATTAGTATGGCCCTCTCTTTTATTCCAAAGACCATTAACATCTGTTTTGTCTGAAAAATTAGCTTGATTTATTCTTTCTCTAATACTTTTGATCTTTTTCTTTTTGGGCATCTTTGGCCTTGCCCCCAAGGATCTTCTTTTTTTAATAGAATTTTTATCTCTACTCTGTATTTTTTTAATTTTAACTCCCAAACTTAAATTTGGTTTTGATTTTGAATCTGATAAATCTAAAATATTTTTTTTCATAATACTAATATGTAATGCTAATATAATTAGAAATTAGTTATTTGAAACTCGAAATTCGTAATCGAAATTAGATAATCAAAAATTGTTAACTAATTTCAAATTTCGAGAAACTATTTTCTAATTGACATTTTAAAGCTGTTTAATTCTTTACCCCTCACTTCTTTTAACAAGCCTTTCAATAGTATATTATTATTGTTTAAAAGAAGTGAGGGGTTTATCTAAAATCTTTTGAAAATAATTACCCAAATAATTTTTTAATTTTTTAAAGTCCTCAATTGACATTTTTAATTTTATCATCAAATCCCGATTTTTTAAATAGTCATTTTTAAATACAGTATTTAAAAAATTTACTAAAACTGGATTCAACTTAATACTTGCTGGCTTAAAACCGCTTAAATTTAAAATATTACCCAAATAAGCCAATTGTAAATTCTTTTTTTTATCTAAATCTAAATCGCCATTTAAATCATCTAAAAACAATTGAGTGCTATTATATAAATATTCTTCGGCCTGATTTTCTCTTAAAAAATTTAATAAAATTTCTGCTATTTGGTTAAAAATAAAAAATTCCGCATAAGAACTTATAATTTTAGGATAGGTTTTCAGAACACTAACTTGAGCAATCTTAGTGTTCAAGTTAGTTTGGGCTAACATTAGAAAAACCTGATTAGAAACAGTAAGAAAACCAGCTAACTTACTTTTTGGTGGCTTAACGGACTTAGCAAAGGCCTTGATTAATCCCTTTTCTAAACTAAAAATATAATACAATCTATCGGCTTCTTTTGTATCTTGAGCTTTCAATATTATACCCTGAGTATTAAATTCCATTATTAAAAATTAGGTTGTAGGTTGTGGGAGTTTAGGTTAATTCTTGCTCCTTAAGAACGTTAGGAACGTGAATAATATTTACGTTCTTAGTAGCTCCGCTACTTTACGTTCTTAATACTAACTTAAACCTTTTTTAAAAAAACTTTTATTTTATATTCATTAATCTCAAATTCTTTTTCTATTAAGGAATCAATTAATTCTTCATTTTTAAAAGCTATTGCTAAAACCCCCTGCGCTAATTCAGCAAATTTATTTTGAATTAAACTAATCAATTCCTGATCTTTAGTTTGAAAATAAATTTCCACTTTATCACCAATAGTTAAACCAGCTTTTTTGCGTAAAGCATTTATATTTCTAATTAATTCCCGTAAATTTCCCTCGGCCTTTAACTCTGGGTTTAAATCCGTATTTAAATAAACTTCTTGGTCTTTTAATTCTTTAGAAAATTCTACTGCTTTAACATTTAATTCTTCGGCGATAATTTTTTCTAAATTTTTATCTATGGCCTTAGCTCCCCAATGATATTGAACTAAAGCTAGAGGCTGACGAACTTTAATTCCTGCTTCAGCTCTTAACTTATGAACTTTTTCTACAATCTCCCGAATCTTTTGCATATTTACTAATAATTCTTTTTCCGTGGAGCTTAAATCTTTAATTTCTGGCCAAGCCGATAAATGTACTGATTCTGAAGAACCTTTTAATTCTTGATAAATATCTTCAGCCATAAAAGGTAAAAATGGAGCTATAATTTTACTAAATTCAAATAAAACATGATAAAGGGTTAGACCAGCTTGTTTGTCTTCAGTTTTAAATCTGTCTCGTGAACGCCGTAAATACCAAGTAGATAATTCTAAAATAAAATCTCCAATCAAATCTAAACATTTTTTTAATTCATAATTATCTAAATTAAAAGTAATTTCCGCAGTTAAGGATTTTAATTTAATTAAAATCCATTGGTCTAAAATATTTTTTGATTCTTGAAATTCTGAATCACTAGGTTGGGCATACATTTTATAAAAAGATAAAACATTTAATAAGGTTAAAAAATAACGACTATAAACCGTAGCCACGTCTTTTTCTGAAAAACATAAATCTCCGGCTTTAACTACTGAAGAACTTAATAAATAATAACGCAAAACATCAGCTGAATATTTTTGAATTAATTCTATGGGGTCAGGATAATTTCTTAAACGTTTAGACATTTTTTGACCGTCTTCCGCCAAAACTATGCCATTTACTACCACATTTTTGAAGGCCGGCTGATCAAATAAAGCCGTAGCCAGAACTAATAAAGTATAAAACCAGCCTCGGGTCTGGTCTTGGCCTTCAGCAATAAAATCCGCCGGGAAATTATTTTTAAACCATTTTTTGTTTTCAAAAGGATAATGTATTGAAGCATAGGGCATTGAACCTGATTCAAACCAGCAATCAAAAACATCTGGAATTCTTTTCATTTCTTTTTTACACTTTGGACATTTAAATGTTATTTTATCAACATAGTGTTTGTGAAGATCCATGGCCTTGCCATCTGGACCAAGACACAATGTTTGCATATTATTATGGTCAACCTCTTCGCTATTTAAAAAATCTTCTAACGATGTATCATAAATAAATTTTTCTATAGCTGCATAAATGCCACCATGACTAACAATTAAAATTGTTTTGCCTTTATATTTTTCAAAAACTTTATTTATGAATTTTCCAACTCTTTTTATTATCTCATCTCTTGTTTCCCCTGTTTCGCCTAATCTAAATTTAAATTTTTCTTCAGGAGATTTTAATTCCTCATACTTTTGATAGCTTGGATCTTTCAATAATTCATCTGGCAAAACGTCCTCCCACTTACCATGATCATATTCCATAATTAAATCATCATAAACAATATCAGTACCTATTTTTTTCTGTAATAATTCAGCCGTCTGCTTAGTTCTTAAGATAGGAGAAGATATAATAATATCAACACTATCTGATATTTTTTTTGCTATTTTTTCAACCTCTTCATGACCCTTTTTCGTCAAAGGAAATTTATCTATTGTCCTTGATTTAATATTTTGAATATTCCTTTCGCTTTCACCGTGTCTAATAAAAATTAACTTGGTTATTGGCTGATTACTATATTGTTGTAAATCACTAATAGAGCCCATAACTTTAATTTCTCCACAAGCACATTTCCAAATAGGCAAAACAGAACCCCAATACCTTTGCCGAGAAATAGACCAATCCCGAGCACCCTCCAACCATTTTCCCATCCGACCTTCTTTAAAATTCTTTGGTACCCAATTAATTTTTTTATTATTCTTGATAATCTTATCCTTAATCTTGCTGACATTTACAAACCAAGAACCAGTGGCATAATTTAAAAGCGGAGCATCACACCTCCAACAATGTGGATAAGAATGTTCATACTCCTCTACTTTAAATACTAAATCTTTATTTTTTAAATAATCAATTACTTTTTTGTCTGTCCTTTGTGTGTCTTCTTTAGGTTTAACTTCTAATCCAGCAAAATCTTCAAAATTAGTCATGCTTTCAGTAAAATGACCACTAAAACTAACATGTTGAATAAAGGGTAATTTTTTTTCTTGACCTAAATTCATGTCATCTTCTCCAAAAGCTGGAGCAATATGGACAATCCCAGTTCCATCTTCAATAGTTACAAAGTCCGCTGATTGAATAGTATATAAATTCTCCTTGTGCTCTAAATCCTGATTGGAAAAATCAAATAATGGCTTATATTTTTTTCTAATTAAATCCGAAACTTTAATTGGCTCAATTACTTCATATTTAACATCTTTAAAAATGCTCTCTAAGTTTGCTTTAGCTAAAATATAATTTTCCTTACTAACCATGACTTTGACATAATCAATATTTTCTCCAATAGCTAAAGCTACATTTCCCGGCAAAGTCCAAGGAGTAGTGGTCCAGGCCAATAAATAGGTATTTGGCTGGTCAACTAATTCAAATTTAGTAATTACTGACCAATCTTCAATATCTTTATAGCCCTGACTAACTTCAAAATTGGATAAAGTAGTTTCGCAATGCGGACAAATATGCATGGACTTATAGCCCTCATAAATTAAACCCTTGTCCCATAATTGTTTAAATACCCACCAAACGCTTTCCATATATTCTAAATCCATGGTCTTATAATCATTTTCCATATCTACCCAGCGTCCAATCATCGGAATAAATTTTTTCCATTCATCAGCGTATTTCATAACCTTTTGACAACAGGCCTGATTAAATTTATCTATGCCAATTTTATTTTCAATATCTGCTTTATCCTTAATATTTAAATCTTTTTCTACCAAACTTTCAATTGGCAAACCATGGCAATCCCAACCCCATTTTCTAGTCACTTGATAACCCTGCATGGTTTTATAGCGCGGAAAAACATCCTTTAATAAAGAAGCTACAATATGACCATAATGAGGCAAACCAGTGGCAAAGGGCGGTCCATCATAAAAACTATATTCACCCTGCGGATGTTTTTTGTCTACAGATTTTTCAAAAATTTTATTTTCTTGCCAAAATTTTAAAATCTCTTGTTCTTTTTGAAACAAATTTGATTCTTTTTGTGCTTTATTTTGCATATATAATTAATTATTTTATTAATCTAATTTTAACTAACTGATTATTAATTTAACACTAAAAATAATAATAAATCAAATTAGGATTGATAAAAAATTTTAAAACAATAAGGAGCGGAGATGGTCAAAAAAACTTTTTTCTTCTTTTCTCTGATTTCTTAAAACCCTAGTTCTGCTTTTTATTTCTTGTTTTGTCCAATCAAAATTTTCAAAATCCTTGTAGGCCTTAAATTTATCCATATTTTTATAATTAATTTTTAAAATAATTTTTAATTTCTTCAATGGTCCAGCGTTTTTGAACTTGTAATTTTTCTATCTGCTTTATTCTCTGTAAAGCAATATTTTTCTCATATAAACGATATCCTCCCTGAGTATGGTCAGCGGGTTTTAATAATCCTTCTTGAGTATAAAAATGAATTGTTGATGGTAAACGATCAATTGTTTTAGCTAATTCTCCAATCTTTAATAATTTAGACATAAAAATAAAAAATCCTTATCTAGGATTTAAAAAAATGTTTTTTACTATTTTTAATAAAATCGTAATAAAAACAAAAAACACCTAATAATCTAAATTGAAAATTATTGCCAGTACAATGCTCGGTCTCAATTAAAAACCTTCGTAAAAATTCCATATTTAAAGTTATCCCCAAATTAATTACTCCTCTATTCTTATTTTATACTATAATTTTAAAAGTGTAAAGTATAAAGCAATGCTTCATACTTTATAGTTGAAAAAATAAATTTTACTAAACAAAAAAAGCCATTATTTCAATGACTTTTATTTTTAATCCTAAATCTTTAATCCTAAACCTTTCGGCTTATGACCTATAATTAAATTTGATCGCCTACAATTTTTTCACCAATTGCATTATTTCTCCAGAATGTTTTTTAACAATCTCCGGGCTTCTAAATCCTTTAGCAAATTCCCTTAATTCACCTAAAACCTTTAAAATATCTTCTTTAGTGGGTTTCTTAAAATCACCGCCTACTTTAATAAAATAATTATAAATTGTTTCCTTAATATAATCTCGCTCCATCTCCTCTGGTTTTTCACTAATCTTGCCATCTTTTAATAAAACATACATATCTTTTAAAACTTCTTGATGGGCTTGATAAAAACATTCTATAATAGCATCTCTAACTTTTCCAGGCGTGACTTTTTTTTCTGTATCTACTCCATAAATAATTGACATATTTTTTATCTCCACACCTAATTTTTTTATATTAGGTTTAATGTTTAAATTTTAAAATTTTTTTTGTATATCTCCACTTTTATTTTTTAAAAATCCCTCTATCCTCTTAGAAAAAATTATCCAGGCAGTGCTTAATTTTTTAGCTCGTTGCTGACCAACTTTAGTCAGTTTATAATACTTACGAGCTGGTCCTAAATTTGATTGTTTTAAATAAGTACGAACATATTTCTTTTTTTTCAATCTGCTCAATAAAGGATAAATTGTGCCTTCAGAAATAGAAATTTTTTGCGATAACTCCTCTACTAATTCATAACCATAGCAATCCTTTTTAGACAATATATTTAAAACACAAATTTCTAAAACTCCTTTTTTAAATTGACTATCCATCCCGTTAATAATTATTTTTATATTAATAATTAATCTTTATAACAAAATAACAAACTATATTTCCCGTTAAAAAATAATTTTAATATTTATCTTACGGGATCCATAAATTTATATATAATCAAACTATTTACTGCTAATTAAATAATACAACAAATCAATTAAAATTTACAATATTTTTATAAAGGATCTGTTCTTAAGCCAAGCTTATAGGCAATATAACAGATTAAAGGATAAAAGACATAAGTCAATCCTAAAGAAAATAAAAAAATATAAATATTAATTTGATTTAAAGCCAAAAACACTAAACCAGTTAAAATAATAGCATCACCGTGATCTACTATGGGCAAAAATTTACTATCCATAAAATTTAAACGTCTTTTTATAAAACTCCCCAGGGCATGTCCTAAATAAATACATAAACCCTTAATTATCCCCCAAAAAACAGTACTCAAAAAAAATTCAATTGTAATACCTATTAGTAAAGCAACACCCAAACCAATAATGGTAGTAGATTTACCAAGCACTCTTCTGTTGTCAATGAATTTATAATTAAAATCTAGTGGGTTGTCTATTTTTTCTAAAAAAGAATATCTATTTTTTAAATAACCTAAAATATTTAAAGCAGAATTTATCAGCCAACAAGGTATTAAAAAATATAAAATTTTAATTAAAAATTCCTCCACCCTTATCTTTATGTAATTTATAAATAAAAAAAGTTTTTAAACCAAAGGATTTAAATGTTTCTTCTATAACATTGGCCGACCTAGGAATACAGGGAGCCATATTTAATTCCACTTGATATTTATACATCCCGTCCTGCATTCCGATTAATTTAAAATTATAAAAATTAAGAATATTATCAAAATTATGAACTTTAATTTCTTTCTCAACCAATAAATTAAAGGAATAGCGGTTATATCTACCCATTGGATTACAAGTTTCCCAATAAATACTAACTGGATAAAAATTATCTAAAAGTTTTAATTCCTTTAAAACTTCTTGAACCTTTGTTTTTTCTTGAGGAATAATTTCATAAAAATTCAAATCATTAATAGAATTATAAAAATCATAAGTATCTTTATCTAAAATATCATAAGTAGCCACTAAAGCATTATCTTCTTTTGAAATTTCCAAATTTCTATATCCTCTCATATTTATAAAGGATTGAAAAGAAAAAACTAATAATAAGATTTCTAATATGATAGTTAAAATTAAGGTCTTTATTCTTTTATTTTTTTGTAGAGAATAAAAAAATATTAAAAGTAAAATAACATAAACAAAACTATTATAAATATTAAAAATAAAAACCCCAAAGCTATCAAAAAAATTTAAAAAATACAAAACAATATTAAAAATTAAATAAAATATTAACAAAAATATTGTTGTTTTTTTAGCCCACTTCTTTTTATAAAAAACTAACAAAATAAAAAAAGCTAAACTAATTATAGCTTCATAATTAAAAAATCCGCCGTCAATAATATTTTTTAATAAACTAAAACTTAAAATAGAATATAGTATAATATATATAAATTTATATTTCGACCTAAATTGAATGCTATGAAAAAAATAATAAAATGAAAAAAATAAAACCATTAAAAACAAAATTGATCCTATTAAAATAAAAATATTGGGAATAATATTAATAAAGGCCATCCCTGAATCTATATTTTCTAAATAAGTAATATTAAAAAAATTTAAAACCCAGGCAATAATACTTTTTAAAGTATGGTTATGTAATAAATAAGTACTGGAAAATTCATTTAAATTAAAAATTAAAACATGCTCCTGATAAAAAAAATTATATTTTATAAAAAAATAAATATAAGATAAAAAATTAACTAAATAAGCGCTTATCAATAAAAATAAAAAAAGAATTTTTTTTCGAAAACTAAAATTTATTTTTTTATACTTTAAAAAATAAGCAATTATTAATAATAAAAATAAATATAATAAATATGCAAAAACCTTAGTATGGCTCCGTCCCCCGGAAAATATATTAACTAATTCATGAAAAAAACTTAATAAAAAATTAGATTTTATAAAAATAAAAAATAACACCAAGGGTGATAAAATTAAAAAATACTTTTTAATATTTAAATTCATTTAAATTTGAAATATTAAATTTAAAATGAAGCAAAAAATCCCCAAAAGTTCTCTCCATTTTCCATGTTCTCTGCAAAAATACTATACATTAAATCTACTTCTGCATAAGATAAAGAACAACCAACGACAACACAAAATTGAGCTATATTCGCTGGTGGTAAATATTCATAAGAAAACCAAGGTTGCTCAGCATGACCAGCACCAGGACAGGTTTCACCACAAGGATCACTTGGCAATTCTGGCATATATTCAGCCAAATCTGTTTCTAATTTACCCCACTTACTAGAATCCGTATCGCTTGCAAAACAATCTGAATCTGGAACATAGGCGGTACAATTTAAGTTACCTATATAAGGAGCATGCTCATTATCAACAATATACATATCAATGGCTTTAGAAATTTGTTTAATTTCATATTTTCTTTTGCCATCTCTAGATTTGGCTTGAGCGCTTCTGACAAAAACAGTGGTAATAGTAGATAAAAGCCCAATAATAGCAATAACAATTAAAAGCTCAACTAATGTAAACCCAGTACCTTTTTTACAAGCTTGGGATTTAGATTCTCTTGCTCTAATAAAAGGGTGTGTTGTAAACCCTTTTTCTTTGTTTTTGTTCATATATTTTGTTTGGTTATAAATTAATTTCAATACTTTTATTATATCTAAAAACCAAAGAAAAAAACAGGACTAAATCAATGGTCCTGTTTAGAAATAAAATTAAATTAAATTCTTTTTCTCACTGCACTTATCCTGAACATTAATAACAATACCCAGGGCAGGAAGCATTATTTTTTCTAATGCCTGTTTTACTTCCTCTTCACAGGCAATACCGATCACAACATCTGGTCTTTCTTCTTCAATGATCTGAAAAACCTCCGTACCGCCACCGGCAACAAAGATTTTCTCAATTCCTATTTCTTTTAACTCCTTTTTCAAAAAATCAACAACATCTTCTTGTAAACAATGGGAGATAATTACTACAGAGTTCTCAACTTTTTCAAAACTTCTTTTTCGGAGTATGCTTTGACCTCGAAGATACTTCTTGAAATTACCAATTGTAATTTTTTGCTCAAGGGTAGTGTGATTTTCTAATGGCCTATTCTTTTTTTGAAAAGAAAAAAGTTTGGTTCTGAAAAGAAGAGTCAAAATATCCCTTTCAAATTCATTAATATCATTAAAACTTTCATAGCCATTCCTTTTTACAAAGGAACGAAAAATAATTTGCAACTTATGTTTCATAATACCTTGAGTGTCCTTAATACTATCATCAAAAGCATTAGATGCTCTAATTTCTTTCTGACAAATTTCTCCTTTTTCAAAAACGGCTCCTTCTTCAGCAAAAACTTCAGCCATTAAGTTCAATGTTCTTTTGAGATAACTTTCCATGTTATCCTCCTATATCTTTTATTTTATTTTCCAATTAAATTAACATACTTTATAAAAAATAGCAAGTAAAGCAGGATTAAATGAATAACCCTGCTTTAAAAATTTTTAAAAAATCTAATCTTGCTCAATCATTTTATATAAAAAATCTTTTGATTTTTCTAATTGTTTTTCTTCTAATTCAACTTTAGGTGGATTAATTTTTCCGGCTTGATTTTGTTCTTGTAGTTCTTCTTTTTGACCACCCATTATATTTTCTCCCTGATTTTGAACTTTGTTTTGAACAGAATTTTTTTCCTGATTCACAATAGGTGCAGTAACGCCACTTTTTATTTCTTGTAAAGAAGGCAATATCAAACTTTTAACATCTTGTAAATGCTCCTGAACTTTTTCTCTCCTCTTTTGATTTAATTCATCCAATTCATATTCAATACCTTCCTCTCCTTTTTCAACCCTTTTTTGTAATTGCCCCTTTATTTCTTTATATTCTTTTATTTCTATAATATGTGTTTCAATTTTTTCCTTTACATATTCTAGGTGCCCCCTAATATCCTCGGAAATATTTTCATTATTTATAGCATTAATTAAAAATTTACTATTTTCCAATCCTTTATCTCTTAATTCTATAATATTTTCCAATTTTTCTTCTGGAATTTTTTCTTCTATTTTATCAAAAATAACTTCTTTTCTAATTTGATGTGTAGCTACATTTTTAATCAATCTTTGTACTTTTTCTTGATTTTCATCTTGCATCCAATCGTCTTTTTGGGTTTCAACTTTTTCCATAAATTTCTGGGCTTTTTCTATATTTTTCTGCACTCTTTCTTGATTTTTAAAATTTTCTCCTTGTTTAATTTCTCCGCTTTGCTCAAATTCTTCAGCGATTTTTTCAGCAATTTGCATTCTTTCTTCGGAATATTTTAATAATTTTTCGGCTTTTTTTACTGGATCAAAAGTAAGGGCCAAAGAAACGCTTTCTTTTATTCCTCGCCACCACAAACCCAAAGCAGAAGGTGCTTTTTCAATCTGTTTTATTTCAATACCCTCTAAATCATAGCTATTAATCTGCTGTTCAACGACTTCTGCATTTAATTCTTGGGCTCGCAAATTAAATGCTGGTAAAATCAATAAAGCAAAAACTAAACCTAGTAATAAATACTTTTTTGTCATATATTTCATTTTAATAATAATATTCTTATTATCCCACTTTTTAAATTTTATGTAAATCCCTCACTATTTTAGTAAAAGTGGTGAGTGATAAAACAATAAAAAAAACACCGAGCTTAGCTCGATTGTTTTTATACTGGTTCCCCTTAGCCCCTTGTCTTCGAGCTTATTTTATGATGATTTAAAAATTTCACCATGACCAGGAATAATATAGTCTGATAATCCTAAAATTTTCTCTCTACTTTTTCTTAATGCTTTTTCATCTTTTACATAAGGGTCTTTGTGTTTTAATAAACTTTGCTTATCTGTTTTTTGTTCTTCCCTATCTGCCCACCAGAATACATCACCAGCAATAACTACATTACCTAAGTCCTCTGTATCAACTAAAACTGAACAATGAAATTGGTCGTGACCAGGCGTTTTGATAATCCTTATATCAGTATTCGGTACTTTCCCCTTATGTTCACCTATTTGCCCATTGAAAAAAAATATATCACTATTATCTAAAATTTTAGCATTTTCAAAAATACCAACTAAAAGAGAATGGTCTAAGTGAGTATGAGTTACAATAACAAAATTGATATCTTCTGTTTTTAATCCTTCTTTTGCTAAACTTTCTAATAATATCTTCCTATCCATCCCCGGATCAACAAGCACATTAACTCCTTTATCTTGAATTAAAGTAGCCGTGGAAGAAGCAAATTCTTTTTCATTTACTTCTTTTGTATAACCCTTAATTAAAACTTTGATTTTAGCCATATGCTTTATATTATCAAAAAATCGCCATTTTGGCAATTTTTTTAGTCTGAATCCTAATCTAAAACCTAAATGGCCCCCCCCTCCCTATCTTCTGCTCTTTGAACTTATTTTATTAAAAACTTGATCAAAATATAAACATAATACAATCCCGTTATCATAAAAACTAAACCAACTAAATATCTCATTAATTTTTCAATCTTTTGAACTATATGAAATGCTTGACTGACCTTTTGCATACCAAAAGCAATAAAAAAAGAAAAAATAATTACTGGTAGCCCCGTACCTAATGCAAACAAAGGCGGTAGTAATAAACTTTCAGTTGAATTTAAAACCAAAGGAATTAAAACCCCAAAAAACAAAACTCCACTATAAGGACAAAACGCTAAAGCAAATAATATACCCAAAAGCATTGAACCGACATACCCTTTTTGCGATAAATATTCTTTTAATTTTTCTATTTTTTCATTTTTAACATTAATATCTATTTTAATTACTCCAAACATAATTAAGCCGATCACAATCAAAATAGGCCCTAAAATCTTGTCGCCCCAACCTTCAAATATACTAGAAATTGAAAAACTAGAAATCCCGAAATAAATTAAAGTAGCAAGTAATGTATAACTAATGCCCCTGCCTAAAGTATAAAACAATCCATTTAACAAAGTGTTTTTAACTGTTTTAAGTTCTTTAGATATATAAGCAATTGCCGTAATATTAGTAGCTAAGGGGCAGGGGCTGATAGATGTTAAAATACCAAGCAAAAAAGCGGTTAAAAGTGGAATATTATAACTATCAATTAAATTATTTATAAATTCCATAATATTTTATATTCCTAAATAAGAATTTATTTTATTTTCTAAATAATCCTTGAATTGAACTTCATTACTCAATAATCGCCAAACATTAGTATCTTGTTCTATGTTATTTTTTCCATCAATAATTTTATTAATAAATAAAGATGAACCCGAGGCCTGATATTTTATAGCTATTCCTTTATTTTCTGGCAATTCAACATTCAATTCTCTAAAATCAATTATCCCATTTTTAATCTGCTCTTCATATTTTTCCTCCATAACTTCTTTAACATATTGACCAATAGTTTTGCAAGAATAACATCTAGCCGTGCGATGAAAATAATATATTTCTAATTTTTTCACAATTTGTTTTGTCTGATTGTTTACTTCATTATTATTTTGTCCAATAGAGTTTTCTTTATTACAAGCAGTAAGAGTAATAATAATAAAAAGTAATACAAATATTGATAATATTTTTTTCATATAAATTAAAAATTAAATAAATTAAAGAAGTAACCAATTATCATAATTCCAACAGAAGTGACTATAATAAAAGCAGAAAGTAATTTCCAGTTCATAGCTTTTTTAAGTATTAAAAGTCCGGGGATAGACAGAGTAACAGTGGCTGTCATAAATGCGATTGATGTGCCCAGGGGTATCCCTTTGCTAGTCATAGCCTCAACCACAGGAATTATACTTACTGAATTTGCATAAAGTGGCATACCCAAAATCACTGCCATAGGCACCGCCCACCAGTCCTTCATTGATAAATAAGCTTCCACAAAATCCCTAGGCACAAAGCCATGTATTAAAGCACCTAATCCTACACCAATTAAAACATAAGGAAATATACTTTTTGATATGCTAATAGCGTCTTTCCACCATATTTTTAATCTCTTATGCAAAACTATACGCTGACCATTATTTTCGGCAACAACTTGTTTCTGTGTTTTAAATTTTAAAAAATTTGGATTAACGTGTCGATCCATTTTTAATCTTTGAATAATCATTCCAGCAATCATTGCTATTAGAATACCGATACTGTTATAGGCTAAGGTCATTTTTAAACCAAAAATAGATGGGAAAATAAATAATGAAGCTTCATTTACCAATGGTGAGGCAATTAAAAAAGCAAAAGTCACACCCAGAGGAATGCCAGCACTAACAAATCCAATAAATAAAGGAATTGATGAACAAGAGCAGAAAGGAGTAACTACCCCAAGCAATGCTGCTAAAAGATAATTTAAACCATACCACTTTCGTTTAGTTAAAATATCTCGCACTTTCTCTATTGGAAAGTAGTAGCGAGTAATAGCCATAATAAAGTTAATAACTAAAAGGAGTAAACCTATTTTAATTATGTCATAAATAAAAAAATTAATTGCGTCACCCCAATATTTATTTGTTATACTTAGCCAATTATAGGTTACAATATCAGCAAAAATTTGAATTGGTTCAAAAACATCTATCATAATTTTTTATTATTAATTAGCTTATTAATCAGCACTTACCTCCACAAGAACATCCACCTTCAATATTTTTATCTTTTGAAGAATTTCCTTGTAAGGCACTTTTTATTTCTTCTTCATTTATAGCGCCCCCCGTTAAAATTGCTTTGCCATTAACAGCTAATACCGGACTAGTCATTACACCCATTTCAATCATTTTGGCTACGTCAGTAATATATTCAACCTCTGTATTGATGTTTAATTCTTGAACTACTTTTTTTGTTATTTCTAATAATTGTTTACAGGTTGAACAACCAGATCCTAAAACTTGTATTGATTTTATTTCCATAAATTTAGTATTAGTTAATATTTATAAATAATGTTTTAATAATTTAGAATATTTATTAAGCTCTTTCTTGTTAATTGAATAAATCACCTTAGTGCTTTCTTTTTTTGATTTAATTAAATTAAAATTTTTTAATACCTTGAGGTGATGGGAAACAAGATTCTGCGGTAAATCCAAATATTGCCATATCTTACAAACACACATTTCTTGCTTTTGTAAGATACATAAAATTTTCAAACGATTTTCTTCTGAAATAATCTTTAAAAAATTAATCATCTCCTTTAATTTTTCTTTTGATTTTTTAGTTTCACAACAATCAAAATTCATAAATTTATTATAAATATCAATGCACATTGATATTATAAACTATTAATAAATAAAAATCAATCCAGCCCCTCACGAGGACCTGGATCAACCCCGTTAAATGGCGTTAAATTTAACAGGGTCAAATAAAAAAACATCAAGCTGAGCTCGATTATTTTTTTATAGCTTCTTTTGATTTCTTATTTTTGAACTTATTTTAAAAAATCCAAACCCTAATTTTTAACAAATTACATTTATTTAAAATTATTAGCTATTTGACCTATAATATAACCCACCAAAACAGAAATTGCTCCTAGAAAAAGCATTCTCATTCCGATTTTCCACCATCTCAACTTGGTAAACCTTGAAGTAATAACACCAAGAAGAAACAAGCCAATCAACGCAAAAATAATTGATAAAATAATTGCCTGCGGAATAAAAAACAAAAAATATGCCAAAAGCGAGATACCTCCACCAACTACATAAGAAAAAAACATCGTCAATCCTTCAGAAAAATTATTTTTAGTTTGCCCTGGAAATAAAAGAAGTTCTCTATACGCCATTTCTTTAAACATCAATTCTTTATCTTTTGAAGCAACGTCCGCCATCTCTTTTGAAAAACTATTTGGCCAGCCATCCCGACGAAAAATTTGTATCAATTCTTCTTTTTCTTTTTCTTTTGAATCTTCTAATTCTATTTTTTCTTCGTGTATTTTCCTCTCTTTTATCTCCTCTACTGATTTACCTGATAAATAAGACCCAATCCCCATTGAAATAGATTCAACTACAATAATCACTATGCCGGATGTTATCACAATAAACTGATCACCAGTAGCAACGGCAATTCCCGTAAGAGCACCCACTGTTGAAACTATCCCGTCTTCTGTGCCAAAAACAATTTCTCGAATTCTGCGCGAAATATTCGGTTCATTGTTGTGTATAAAATTTTCTCGCTTAATTTTTTTGCTCATAATTTTTTTTTAACATAAATTTTTGTTTTATTAATTAATTATTATATCCTCGCTTTACTATCTTTTATTTAAAAAAACAATTTACCAATTATCCTATTATATTATCAATCGCGATGCTGGGTGGTTAGATAGCGGATAGTTTTAGACGCTAATCTCATCACCACCGAATTAGTAATAATTTTGTCTTCAGCAAAAACTACTCCTTGTAAAAGTGGACCATCTATAACCCCAGTAGCAGTAAAAGTTAATTGATCTCCTTGGGCCAAATCAGTGGCAGTAAAAATTTTATTTAAATCATTAATTCCTAGGGCCTTTATTTTTGAAATATCTTCTTCTTGTCTGGGTTTAAAACGACATAAAATTTGTCCGCCATAAATCCGTAAAGCAACCGCGGCTAAAACCGCTTCTGTGCTACCACCAATACCCATTAAAACATCAATGCCTGAATCTGGACAACAAGTAGCAATCGCTGCTGCCACATCGCCATCAGTAATTAACATTACTCGTGCTTTGGCTTGCCGAATTTCTTTAATCAATGCTTTATGCCGTGGCCGATCTAAAATAATAACCGTTACTTCTTCTATTTCTTTATTTAAGGCCTGGGCAATTTTTTGTAAATTATCTTTTACTGGTGCATCTAAGTTAATAACTTTGGCCGCTTCTTGACCAACAGCGATTTTATCCATATAAGTATCTGGGGCGGACAATAAAGAGCCCTTAGGTCCGGCAGCAATTACAGAAATAGCATTATAACGACCCCAAGCCACGCTGTCTGTGCATTCTAAAGGATCAACCGCTAAATCCATAATTGGTTCCTTTCCTTGACCAACTGTCTCTCCAGTATAAAGCTGGGGGGCCTGATCTTTTTCTCCCTCGCCAATCACAATTTGACCGGAAAAATCTATTTGATTAAATCGTGTGCGCATTTTATCTACTGCGGCTTTATCCGCGGCCTTACCGTCTCCTCGGCCCATCCATTTAGCAGCGGCAATCGCTGCGTCCTCGGTAACACGCACAAATTCTAAAGCCAAATTCCTATCCATATAATTTTAATTTATTATTAAACTTACTTTAATCTTGCCATTTTTAAAGGTAAAAGGCAAGAAAATTTAACAAAAAACAGGGCTTTAAACTCTGTTTGATGATAATTTACCATAAGTTTTTATTTTCAGACCTATTTTATAAAAAATTCTTAATACTAATACTTTTTTAATTAGTTTTTCTATTAAGCAATCCAATTACAATCATTATTAGTCCACCGCCAACCCAAATTACTAATTCAACTCCCGTGTGAAGAATTAAGCCAATCACCAACCAAATGAGTCCAAGAATTATATGAATTTGATATGGAAATTTTCTTTTCATATTTTTGTCCCCATACCTAATTATTTTTAAATTAGATTTAATATTTAAATTTTATACATTTATTATCTCACTTTTAAAATAATTCTTTTAAATTTTTAATAATATTAAGGCAAATTATACATGTAAACACTGCCTTTCTGTTTTTTGTTCAAAGAGGTTTTAAGTACTTGGCTTGGCTTCATATTAGGAATATGAAAAGCACAACATATTACTAGTGCTGATGGTTTTAATCCTTTTTTTAATTTATGACCCACTAATTCCATAACTGCGGGCATTAAATAAGTAAAAATATAATCAGCCTTTGTTAAATCCTCTTTGAAAAAATTTTTATAATAAATCTGAATATAATCCCGATACTTATATGTTTTTATTTTAGCCCTTAAATAAGCCCAAAAATTAATTTCATAACCAATACCCCTCACCCCATATCTCTGATGAGCTCGAATTAAAATTCGACCATCACCACAACCTAAATCATAAAGTAATTTACCCTTTTCTAATTTTACTGCATCAAATATTTCATTAATTCTTTTATATGAAAGTGAAATAAAAGGAACTTTGGTTCTTAAAAAAGCAATATTAGAAATTACTAATAAAACTAAAAAAATCAGGGTAACTAATAAAATACAATATAGAAAAAACATTTATAATTATTTATATTATTTTAATTATATCATAATTATCATTTATCAAACAAAAAAAACAGGGTTTTAAACTCTATTTTAATATTTATCTATTCTTAAAACTTTAAATTTTTTATATTTATTCTGACTAACCGTAAATCATCATATGAATATTTTTCCTGCAGATATTCATAAACTGGTTTTAATTTTTCTAAACCACATTCATTAAAACTTTTTTCTATTTGTTTATAAACAAACTTTTTTGGCATTAAATACTCAATATCAATTTGTACTTCATCTTCAATAAGTTTTTCTATATGATTAACAATCGTCCTCTGTTTTAATCCTTCTTTTTCAGCAATTTCTTCTAAACTTAAGTTTTGCTTAAGTAAATTCCAAGTTTCTAATTTATTCGCTTTTTTCTTAAACACATCTTGAATTAAATTATCTTGAATAAATTTATCATGTCGTTGTTGTATTTCTTGAACTGACAACTTTTTTAATAATTTAAAATTATTAGCGGATCTAATTTGTAAATTTTTATCAAAAATCAAAATTTGTGAATTAACTTCTAAAGCCATAGAATTAAAACCATTTAGCTTTAATCCGTCAAGACTTCTAACTCTGGAAAGAGCTACATACCCCATACCGGGTGTAAATGCCTTTGATAAATCAATTTCTGCTAAATCTAAACTCATCCCCTGACTTTTGTGGACTGTAATTGCCCAAGCCAATCTTAAAGGAAATTGTCGAATTTCTGCTAATGTTTTTTCACCTTCATTAATTGTCCAAACATCTGGTTTTACTGAAATTATTTTTCCGGTCTTAATTTTAACTTTTGGACGGTCTGTAAACTCATCAAATCCAATCACCTCTCCAAGTGTGCCATTAACAACTCCCACCTCAAAATTATTTTTTAAAAACATAACTTTGGCACCGATTTTTAAAATTAAACTCTCTGGAGCTAAGCAACTTTTTTTTAAAATCTCTACTATTTTTTTCCGACCACTATGAGTCATTTTATATTGTTTTGACTCCTTTTTTATTTTACCAAGCTCAACTAAATTTATTGTATCAACATCAACATTATGTGTATAAAGTTTTGTTGGTTTAATATAAAAATCAAAATTTTGATGAATTTTTTGAGTAAGCAAATTACGACTTGCTTCACTCACATGTCCAGATCTAATTTCATTTAAAATGTTTATAAAATTTAAATCATCCTGACGAAATTGCTCATCTAAATAACAAACTCTAATGCTCATGCTTCGCCAAATATCTGATTCAATTATAAATTTTGCTATCTGGTTATTTTTAGCAACCGGCGGAAGCTGAAAAAAATCACCTGATAAAACAATTTGCATTCCACCAAATGGACGTAAATCTTTACGAAAAATCTGACATAATTGATTAACTAAATCTAATTGATGAGCATGAAGCATAGAAACTTCATCAATAATTAAAACTGATGTTCCTAAATAATGTTTCTTTAAATATGTTTTCTTTAAAAGCTTTTTAATATCTGCTTCGCTAATATTATCTTTAATACCTATTCCCGACCAAGAATGAATAGTTGTGCCACTAAGATGTGTAGCGGCAATTCCTGTTGAAGCAGTAATAGCAACTGGAATATTATTCTTTTTTAAATATTCTATATATTTATTTAAAACATAAGTTTTACCGGCTCCAGCTCGACCAGTTAAAAAAACATTCTGTCCCATTTTTAAAATATTTAGTGCTTGTTGTTGTTTCATTGCTTTAAATATTACCCCCCACACCAGCCCCGCTCTGCGCCTGCCTGCCCGTCCTCTGTCCCGCAGATTGGACTTCGAAGGATGGAGGCGAAAGCCTGCCTATGCCGAAACGAAGTTTCAGCTTCGCGCAGGCAAGCCGAATTTTGCTTCGGCATAGGCAGGCGGAGTGATGCGGGGTTTTGCTCTTGCATTGTATTGGCGAAAGCCCTCAGCTCCTGTTGGGGGAGCTTCACTTATTGGATTACAATATTTTATCTAAATTTATATTTAAAATAAATTTTTATATTGCTTATAATTTTCTTTAATTATTCGCTTCCATTGTGCTGTTTCATTACCACTACCTAAATCATTTTTATGATAAACCAAAAGGACATAAATTATATTCACATCCTTTTGAAGAGCAATAATACACCTATTTCCAGACGATTTTCTAGATTGTTTTGTTCCGGCAACTCTAAATTCAGTTTTAACTATTTTAATATTACTAGAATTAATAATAATTTCAGCGATTGAAGTATTAAATAAAGAATCAATACGTTTAAATTGTTCAACTATTGCCCGCCAGGTTATATCCCAAGATTTTTTATATTTTTTATTAAACTTTTTAATAAAATGATGTTCAGCGAAATGCTTAACTATCACTGAATATTTAGTAGACATACTTTGGATCTTCTTGGGTTATTAATTCATAGGGAATTATTTCATCAGGAGAACAAATTTTATAAGGCAATTGATTATGAGTAAAATCAACAATTTCACTAGTTTTTTTATCTTTCCATTTTTTAGCTATTTTTTCAATTAATCTTATTTCTTCTTTTGATAATTTTTCTAATTTTTGATTTTTTGAACCTCTGTTCTCTGAAATTAAAAGCATCTCTTTTTTATAATTGATTGTTATTTTTCCTTTTTCTTCAAGCTCATCTATTGCTCTAAAATACATATCTGGCACTGGTCCATATTTGATTCGACGATACTGCATCCCACTCATACTTTCTAAATGATTATAAAACCAAGTAAAGTCTGCTAGATACAACATCTTAGCAAGCTTAGTCTTTAAAATACTTCCATCACCAGAAGAAGCTTTTCTAATATAAGCTAAAATCATTTCTTTATACTTTTCGTAATTTGATTGTAATCCACCTTCAACTTCTTCTAAAGAAATACCAAAAACATCAGATAGCTTTACTATTTGAGAAAAATTAAGCTCTATTTTCCCCTGTTCAAAAGAGATATAAGAAGAACGAGAAATCTCTAATTTTTTCGCAACTTCCTCTTGTCGCAAACCCTTTTTAATTCTTAAATCTTTTATTAATTTAAAATATTGATTAACCATATTTTTATTTTTTAATATTCAACCCGTTAGATAAATTTTTATTTATTTTACTTTTTATCATACTTATGATCTTTATTTTACTCAAAATATTTTACCCAATAGATTAAATATCTAACGGGTTTCATATTTATGCCTTAATCATATATAAATTATGTTGAAAAGTCAAACTCTGTATGTCAATATTTTAAACTTTTATATATACTTGATTATTTAAAAATTAATTATCCTTATTCTTCTTTAAATGATCAAAAATAGTTACATCACCCTTGTCATATTCACCTATTTCAAAACCATCATATTTGAAATGGTTCCCATTCTGATAAAAATACAAAGCTGTTTGTCGATTAAGTACTAAAATAAATCCCCTTTCATTATCCATGTTGGAAAAAATGTCAATCTTTTCTGTTTTACTAAAAACATCATGCAATTTATCAAAAGCTGTATTATCAATTTTCATTTTCTTAGCCATAACTTTAAAAATCATTTTTGGGCAAAATTTAAATAATAACTGTTTCCACCAAGATAATTCCAATGGCTTTAAATTGTTTTCTTTTAAAAAATCTTTATCCATAAAATAAATTAATACTAAATTTTATCTTCATCTTCTAAAAACTCTTCTTCCCTCTCATCTTTCCAACCGTTATTATCACTCCAAAAATTAATTCCCTCACCGTCTTCATGAATAGATTGGAAAAAATTTCGGCTTACATCTTTATACTCAGTTTTTTTAACCATTTTTTCGGCTTCTTTTAGCCAAGCATCTTCATAAGCCAACTCCTCTTCTAGTTCTTCTAGTCTGGCTCGTACTGAAAGATAATAATCTTCACTAAAATTATATTTCCAATCTTCAACTTTTTTCTTGTCCTTTAAATTTTTTAAAACCTTTTTGTGTACTTCTCGTTCCACATCTAATTTTCTCAATTCTAAACAAGCAGCATTTATTTTACTCATTTTATAATATGATTTATCTTCACGGTCCAATAACATTTGAGCCAATTGAAAACCTTTTTCCTCTTTATTATTGTTTGGAGAATAACAAAAATATTCACCTTCATCTAAAGCAATTTTCGCCCACTCTTTTAAATCTTTATCATTAGTTTGAGTAATAAAATCTCTAATTTTTTGAACAGCTTCTTTAGTTCCTTTATGGGCCCAACAAACTAACTGAGTTTTAATACTCTCTTTATTTAATATTTGCTTTTGATCTTTTTTCTTTTTCTTCTCTTCACTGCGGTCCTCTCCACTTTGATCGAGGTCTTCGACGATATCTTTGAGAACTTGTTTTTTAGTCATATAATTTTTTCTTATTTATAAAAATTCACGGCCACTAAACATTAATTTATACTAAAAATTAATAAGTTTCAATAACACTTATTAACAATAAAATAGCCTGCCTTCGCCGTAACGAAACTACGACCTGCTTATGTGAAAACGCTTTGAAATAGATTTCACGCAAGCAGGCCGTCTAAAAAAAATGACGGCTATAAAAATAACATAAAAAAATATATCATTCCTTTTTATTTTGATATTCTAATAATTTCTCAAATGGAAAAAAGCCCTTGAGACATTTATGGGGGAAATAATTCCAGGCATCATTAATTATTAATATTATTTCATTCAATTTATCAATACTTTGTCCCTTTCCTTTATCAAAAATCCTTATAATTCTAATTAAATCATTTTGATCTTGTTCGTTATAAATAATCCTCTTAATATCCTCTAAATTAAAATCGCTTTTTGTTTGTTCAAGTATTTTTTTTAATTTTTGTTCTATTTCTTTTCGTTTTATGAGTGTCTCGGGAATGATGCTAATTGGTTTTCTAGATATTCTTTTATATACTGGCGAATCAGTTAAACGTACTAATAACATTTGTAAACTTTTATTAACCGATGGCTTCATTTCATTAATATATTCAGCTTTTTCATTTTCGTCATCATATTCGTCAATTAAAATTTCCAGTTCGTTCACAAATTCAAAATATTGTTGACAAGCTATTTTTTGATCTTTTTTTTGTTTAACACTCAAAAGCTTCTTTTCTGGATATACGAACGGCTCAGCACGACTGGTTAGCGAGCAATAAAGCCAATCGCTAGTTTTTCTAGCTGCTTCTCGTACTCGACCATCTGGATGCTGAATACTTTTAACAATAAAATCTTTAAGTTTAATAAAATGATTATCTGCTAAAGCAAGAAAAAATAAATCCATTCCAGAGATAACTGCTGCTTTATGATATGCTTCATTAATCGAATTAAAATTATCAATTATTTTAAAAATTATTATTTTACTTTTTCCAAAAACTTCGTTATTTTTATTCCAAAATTTTTTAATTTCTTTTTTAGCTTCTCTAATTTCGAGTTGACTACCCGAAGATAAAATATTAAAAAAAAATTTTATATACAATAAATCTTTTTGTTGATCTTTTTTCATATTATTTTTCCTAAAAACTATTCCCCTTAATTCTAATACTAAGAATATAACTTCTGTAAATTTTTGTAAACTAAAAAGGTCCTAAAAAAAACAGGACTTTTCACCCTGTTTGACGACGGCAGTTAACCATTCCCCTGAACCGTTTCTGGTTCAGGGCGAGCCATAAACTGGAGCGTCTTGCAGTAAACTTAACCGAGCATAGCTCGGGAACAGTTTACTGAGCGACTAGTTTATGGCTCCAGGGACAGGATTCGAACCTGCGACCAATTGATTAACAGTCAACTGCTCTACCACTGAGCTACCCTGGAATAATTAAATCAACTTTTGACTAATTACTAATCAAAATCGTAGTAAGATTATAAAATATATAATAAAAAAAATCAACCTCGTGAAATAAAATTTAAACCCAAAATTAATTTATAATATAATATTTATTTTTTATTATTTACAATTTTATATTAAAATACTTTTTTAAATTTTAATTTTAAATTTTATAAAAATTTAAAATTATTTCACAGGGTCAACCCCATAAAATAATAGATTAATTGATAATAGGATAATTGAATAATTGATCTATTAATCAATTAAACTATTACTCAATTAACAATTACTTAATAATCTCTTAACTTAACAATGCCCTCTTTTTGACCAATTTTTTCTAAGGATTTAGCTTCAATCTGTCTAATTCTTTCTCGGGTCACGCCAAATTCCTGACCAACCTCTTCTAAAGTATGGGCAATGCCATCTGTTAATCCAAAGCGCATTTCTAAAATTTTCTGTTCTCTGGGCGTTAAATCACTAATTATTTCTTTAACATGGTCTTTTAATAATCTTAAAGAAGCAATTTTATCTGGCGGAATTGTTTTTTTATCTTCTATAAAATCACTTAAGGTTGAATCTTCGTCATCATCACCAATGGTTGTTTCTAAAGAAACAGTTTCTTGAGAAATTTTTATCACATGGTGTATTTTATCTAAATCCTCTCCCATTTCATAGGCAATTTCTTCTGGTAGAGGCTCTCGACCTAAATCTTGAATTAATCTTCTTTGAACTTGTTGAAATTTATTAATGGTTTCTACCATATGTACTGGAATTCTAATTGTTCGCGATTGGTCAGCTAAGGCACGAGTAATGGCTTGTCTTATCCACCAGGTAGCATAAGTAGAAAATTTAAAACCCTTACGATATTCAAATTTCTCTACGGCTCTAAATAATCCTATATTACCTTCTTGGATTAAATCTAAAAGAGATAAAGAATGTCCAGTATATTTTTTTGCAATACTAACCACTAATCTTAAATTAGCTTTTATCAACTTAGCTTTGGCTGACATATCTGACTTTTCTTTTCTTTTGGCTAGGGCCACTTCTTCGTCCTGACTTAAAAGCGAAACTTTGCCAATTTCTCTTAAATACATTTGAATGGAATCTGAAGAAATTTTTCCTAAATCAAAACTGATGCCAGCTAAATCTACTTTCATTCCAGAATCATCAATGTCATCTTTCAAATCCAATAATCCACCCTCTTTGACAACTATATCTATACTGTCTTTTTCTAAGTGCTCTAAAAACTCTTCATATAAATCAATATATGCTTCCAATTCTGGAAAATTATATAAAAGTTCATCTTCTGTAATAAAACCCCTATTCCTACCCTCTATCAAAAGAGCATCTAAATTGTCTTGATTTGGAAAAACTATCTTTCTTTTTTTAATTTTTTTCGGTTTTCTATTAACTCTCCGGGTTTTTCTTTTAGTTATTTTTTTAACAATTTTCTTCTTCCCTGCTCTGGATTTAAAAACTCTTTTCTTAGCTACTTTATTTTTAGATTTTTTTCCGCCTGAAACGAATCCGCCTTTAGCGGAGACGACTTTTTTCTTGATTTTTTTTCTTAATTTTCTAACTAGTTTTTTATTTTTCTTAATTTTCTTTTTAGAACTGATTTTTTTAGAACTAATTTTTTTTTGAACTAAACTTTTCTTAACTTTTGTTTCTTTAACGCCTTTTTTGTTAATCCTTTTTTTAGTAGGACTTTTCTTTTTTTTAGGCATAAGTAAATTGGCTAAAAGTTCACAAAATTACAAATTATAAAGTTTTAATTTTTAACTTTTCCCGCGAAGCTCCGCAAACGGGGTTTGCGGGGCAACAATTATATTATAGATAGAGGCGGGATAACTTTTAACTATGATTATTAATATTATTTAATTTTTGAGTACAAGCAATAAATTCCTTAGTAATCTCTTCAATTTTTTCTTGATCTTCTTCTTCTTCTGCTATTTTCAAATTTTTTTCTAATTCTCTTGACCTATCTTTTAAAAATTTTTCTTTATAAAAAATAATTAGTGGCTTAATTTCTATAAAGGCCTGATTTTGATCAAAATCAGAATATTCATTTTCAAAAATAAAAGAAATAAGATTCAATAAATCATTTTTTTCACCATTTAAGCCCTCTTGAAAAATTTTCAAATCAAAAGAATTATCTTTAGTATACTGAATTATAATGTCCTTGTAAAGTTCCTCAATTAAACTTTTGCCAATATATTCTAATTCTAAATTCGTAGATAAATAATCTAAATTATCAATAAAATTTACGCCTAAAGCTATTATTTTTTTCAATAATTCTTCTTTTTTGTCTATACTAGAAGGAATAAATTTTTCTTCATTATTAATTGTAAATTTTTCAAAATTTTTAGAAACTATTTCCTGCAATTTTTTATTCAATAAATTATAATCAACATCAATAACATCTGACAATCTTTTTAAATATGTTTGTCTTTCTATATCATCTCTAAATTTACTGATAAATAAAAGTAATTTTTTAGCTACTTGTTTTTTGTGAAAAACATTTTTTAAATCAGAAATGGCTAACACTTTATCAAAAACAAAATCCATTAATGGCTGGGCATTTTTAATTGCCTCTAACCACTTATCTTTATCTTCATTTATTAATTGATCTGGATCCAAGTCCTGAGGAATCTTAATAACTTTTATGTTTATGGATTCAGCTAAAGCATTATCAATAATTCTAAAAGTAGCTTTTAATCCGGCCTTATCAGCATCATAGGCAATCATTAAATTTTCTGAATATCTTTTTAAAATTCTAACTTGTTGCAAAGTAAGGGCTGTGCCTGAAGAAGCGATTACATTTTTTGTACCCGCCAAATAGGAAGAAATTACATCAAATTGCCCTTCTACTAAAATTGTATAATTTTTTTTCTTAATCTCCATCTTTGCCAAATCCATATTGTATAAAACACGACTTTTATCATAAACAATGGTCTGAGGAGAATTTACATATTTGGCTTGTTCTGAATCAATATCTAAAACTCGGGCTGTAAAACCAATGGTCTGTCCAAAAATATTATTAATTGGAAACATTAACCTATTTCTAAATCTATCATAATAATTATTCTTTTTTTCTGATTTAATAATTAAGCCAGCGGCCTCAATATCTCTTTCAAGAAACTTTTTGCCTTTTAAATAATTTAATAGATCGTCCCAAGAGTCCTTACTATATCCTAAATTAAAAGTTTTAATCCCATTTTCATCTAATTTTCTCTTTTGTAAATAATCACGAGCTTTTTGGACCCCTGAATCTTTTAGTAAAAGCTGATGATAATATTTAGCAACTTCATCCAATATATCTAAAACTTTTGTTTTCTGACTTTTTAATTCTGGATTATAGTCGTAATCAATTTTTACATTGGCTTTATCAGCTAAAATTCTTAAGGCCTCTGGAAATTCCACCCCTTCTATTTTTTTTATAAATTCAAAAATATCACCTCCGGAAGAACATCCGAAACAATGCCAAATCTGTTTTTCTGGAGAAATAAAAAAGGAAGGCGTTTTTTCATTATGAAACGGACACTTGGCTTTAAAATTGACCCCCGCTGGTAAAACTTGGATATAATCTTTGATTAAATCTACAATATCCAAACGGGATTTAATTTCTTCGGTAACATTGGACATATAATTAGTTAGTAGTTGGCAGTTCGCCTGCCTGCATACCTACATTTCATTTCGGTATGTAAACCCCTACACCTTTAAAAAAGGTGATGGGGTAAACCGGCAGGCAGGTGGTTCGTAGTAAACAAACTTACGGCCCTAAAGAAGAAACTTCGTTTCCCTTCAGGGTAAACTTACGGCTTACAGCTATATTCTTAGTTTAGGTTAAGTTATTAAATAAGTAAATCCTTATTTTTTTAAATAATGTTGTCTCTTTTTTTCTGGAAATTTTTCAATGGCATAACGAAGCATAGTGCGGGGCATGATTCTATAAAACTTTTTCAAAAATTTTTCTTCAATATTTTGGTCAACTCTTTTACCAATTTCTCTTAACATCCAACCCACGGCTTTATGAATTAAATCATGTTTATCTTTTAATAATATTTCAGCAATTTTTAAGGCATCTTTGGTTTCTTTATTTTTGATAAAAGCATAACAAGATAACATGGCAATTCTTTTTTCCCATAAATTTTTAGATTTGGCTAATTTGTATAAAATATTTCTGGGCTTATCTAATAAATAATCCCCCACTATATTAGGTGCTGTTAAATCTACCAAATCCCAATTATTAATATGCTTAGTATTTTTTAAATAAAGCTCATAAATTTTTGTTTTTAACTTCTCGTCTGCTCTATTGTATTTAGCAACTAAAATTAACAAAGCAGTTAATCGATATTCATGAATATTGATTTTTAACAAAACCTCAACTTCTTTTAGATCTATATCTAAATATCTTTTAACTATTTCTCTTTGTTGCGGAACCTTAACACCAATAAATATATCTCCTTCCCCATATTCGCCTTTTCCTGTTTTAAAAAACCTTTGTAAAACTTGGGCTTGTTTGGAATTAGCTAAATCTTTTAATTCCTGTTTAATTTTATTTAACATGTTTTTGGATTATGCATTACACCAGCTTTAAAATTTTCTATCATAACATCCGTACCTTGAAACAATTTATCCGGTAAATTATCTAAATCAAACCATCCCCATTCTAAAAACTTATTTGGCTCCATTAATTTAGGCTCCCCTCCCCTATATACAGCTTTTATGCCTAAAACTAAAAAATGTTCACCGTCTGATTCTAAATATCTTGTCTCATTAGAAACTGATATTAATTCAAATTCATCTACATCCAAACCAGTTTCTTCCTTGGTCTCTCTCTGAGCACAAGTAAAAAATCCTTCTCCCATCTCTAGATGTCCACCCGGGAAACACCATTCTCCAGAACCATGAGAACCTTTTCTCAAACCTAATAAAACTTGCCCCTGCTCATTTTGAATCATAACTCCTATTCCAACATGTGGATATTTTTTATCTTCCATATTATTTTTTAAAAATTTATTGTTTCAAATTTATTCCAAACCATATTAAAATCAAATTGAATTATTCCAATTTTCCATAATACAAAAACTATTAATATAATAATTGCTATAATTATTAGCTTTGATCTTAAATCAAAATCAATTCCAGATTTATTTTGACTTTTATTAATTTCTATACTTTCTGCTTTATAAGCAAGTTTTTTCTGGCTAGAAAATATTGTATTTTCGGTTTTAATAATGGGTTTATTTTTTATAAAATATTGATTACCAAAACCAAATTTATTCAGTAAATTAAATAATGATTTTGAATTTTCGGCTCCTTTTTCTGGAATAATAAAAATTAAAATTATATAAATAGGAATGCTCATTCCCCCAAAAAATAAAACTCCAAAAATAAAAATCAACCTAATAAAATTAGCTAACTTAATATTATAATATTCTGCTATACCACCGCAGACACCCGCAATGACTCTATTTTTTTGAGAACGATATAATACTTTTTTCAATTTCTCCATAGCTTTTATTGTAAAAATTTAAGTAAATACTTTTTAAATTCTAATTGTTTGGCAATGCTATTATCAGCTTCAATAGCAATACATTCACCAAATAAAAATTCTGGCAAAGCGCGTAAATAATTAAATTCTCTTAAGTGATGAATGGTATGTAAATCTGTATTTTTGCGATAAGAATAGCCATTTAAATGATTGCAGGCAAAAATCTTATCATCGGCTCTTTCTAAAGTATAAATGAACTCTTTGGACCATTTTTCTTCAGCAGATTTAAAATGAGAAAGGTCAACACAAAAACCACCTATTTTTTCTACTATAACACTTTTATCAACAATATTATCTTTATTCATTTCTAAATATAAATCTTTATAAAAACCTCACCATTTTTCTATAACCTTAAAATAATCTTCATGAATGGTAAAATATTTAGTTTGATATTTTTTCTTAAAAAAATCTAATTCCCTGGTACTCATATCCTCCCGAATATGTACTAAGGGAATTTTTTTAATTGAAGATTTTTCTAAACGAGCATAAACTTTTTCTCTTTCCTTTGTTTTTAAGCGTTCAAAAAATAAAGGAATAGTATCAAGCTTAAAATTTTCTGCTTCAGTTATTTTTCTATTTAATTGCAAACTATTGAATCCGGTAATGCTGGACATTATTCTTTGTGCTAAATTTTTCATAAAATTTGTTTAACTTATGGCTTATAGCCCTAAAGGAGAAAATTTGTTTCCCTTCAGGACAAGCCCCGTCAGCAATTTTATTGCTCTACGGGGTAAACTTACTTACCTTGCCGAAGCCCGCAGGGCGAAGGCAGGCGACTTATAGCTTACGACTTACGGCTTTAAAAGTTCTAATGCCTTGTTTAATTGCGGATCAATACCTTGATTATAATCATTACTAGTATATTCAACCTCAATATCCGGTAAAATTCCTTCTTTGTCTATAGAATTACCTTTGGGAGTATACCATTTAGATATAGTAATCTTTACATAAGAACCATCACTTAAATAACTCATTTCTTGAACTGAGCCCTTACCAAAGGTTTTCTCTCCAACTAAGATAGCTAATCCATAATCTTGCAAAGCACCGGCCACAATTTCTGAAGCCGAAGCTGAACCAGCATTAACTAAAATTACTGTTGGTATATCAACAAATTTCGCTTCATTATTACCAATATGGTTTTTGGTATTTAATTCATCTCTATATTTTTCTATTACAATATTTTTTTGTCCTGTCCAATAACTCGCCACATCTATAGCCATATTCATATAACCCCCGGGGTTGTTTCTTAAGTCAAAAATTATTCCTTGAACATCTTGTTTCAAAAACTCATCAACAACTTGGGCAAATAAATTAGCCACATCATCATTAAATCTAATCATTCTAATATAACCAATTTTGTCTTCTCTGACCTCATAACTCAAACTATGATAAATTATGGTATTACGCATGATATAAATATCTTCTTTTGTTCCGTCTTTATGAATAATGCTTAAAACTACTAAAGTTCCTTTTTCACCACGAATTAAACTCACGGCTTGATTTAAAGTCATTCCCTCTACACTTTGGCTGTCAATATGAATAATAATATCTCCAGCGCGTACTCCAGAGTTTTCTGCTGGCATATTTGGCAAAGGAGCTACTACTGTTAAATTACCATTTCTAATCGCTACTTCTGCACCAATGCCATCAAATTGTCCACTTAAATCATTTAAAAAACTTTCTGATTCTTCTTTAGTCATAAAAGTAGAATAATCATCGCCCAAACCCGCTACTAAGCCCTTTTTAGCGCCAGTAAATAATTCACTTTCATCAATCTCACCCTCGACATATTTTTCTTTAACAACTTGCCACAATTCCCAAAAAGAAAGAAATTCTGGATCTGCAATTAGGGCCTCTGCGCTGGTTTCTAGATTGCCAATCCAAATACGGTCAGGTTCTTCTTCCTTGCTGGGTAAAGAAATTTTTTCTAAATCACTATTAGAAATACCCAAAGACAAACTTTGAAATAATTCTAATAAATTATCTTCCTGCACTTCATGCTTTTGACCATTAAAATCAACATACCAAACGCGGTCATCACCGTCATTATTCATTATAAAATAACCCTTATACTTGGAAAATATAGTATTAAAATCTCGCTCTACTAATTTAATAGCCAAACCCTCAAATATAGAAAGGGCATTATTTAGATTGACCTCATATCTTTGCCCCTCTTCTGGATGAACATACCAAATCTGTCCCCGCCCCCCTACCTGCAAAAGTAATCGGCCCTTTAATCTATTGGCTAAGTCATTATCTGTTTCTGTTGCTTGAACAAAATTAAAACTGAAAACAAATAATAAAACCAAAATAATTGATTTGAAAAGCACTGACTTATTTTTCATATTATTTTATTGATTAATAATAAATTAAATTAAAAAATTAAAAATATTTAATTCTTATTTTATAAAGCTAAAACGAGGAATCATTTTCCCGTTTGCTTTTACTTTTTCTGTAAAATTATTATAAGTTCGGATAAAAATTGGCTCTGTGCCAAATTCTTCTGGTAAATTATTAACTGGATATAAACATTTATACAAAACCATTTTTTCTCTAGTCTCAGAATTTAAAGCCAAACCCAAAACCTCATAATATTTACCTTTATAATGTTGATACTTTCCTTTTTTTAATACGCTCATAAGTAATAAATTATTTCTTCTTTATCATAACAAATTTAAACAAAAAAATCACCTTAAACAAAAATCATCTATAGCTGGCCTTGATTATAAATGCTTTTTATATTATATTTATAATATTATCTAAAAAAAATAATAGATGGAGGATCTATGTTATTGTTACGCAAAATAATGAAAAGACGTTCGGTTTCTAATATAGTATTAGATCAACCAGTAAAAAAATCTGAAAGGACCAAAGCAATGGAAAAAAAAATTGCTTTAAGAGCCAAAATGATTTCTGGAAAAAATAATCAACATAGTAGCGAAAGATTCCGAAGAAAATCATTTTCCAAAACAGAGAAACAATTTTCTTAAACTAATTTTTATAAAACAAATAAGGACAGAATCTTCTGTCCTTTTTTATATTTAAAAAATTATCAAAAACTATCGCGTGCAATATTTTCAATTCTTTCATTAATGGCCTGGCTATTAAAATTATTTATTTGCTTTTGTAAATTTAAAGGAAAAATATTTTTTATATCCTCTGCATATAAAGAACCAGCTCTAGGGACAGTGTGAAAAAATTTATCTAAATCATAAAATGATAATTCGTTAGGATAATCAATCTTTGCTGGTCCTGACATTCCACTTAATTCTTGAAGTTTATTATTCTGCATAATAAATTCACCACAACGCACCCAAAGGTAAAAAGGAAATAAATCGTTTTCCGAATCTATTTTTTCAAAAACGCAAAAATTACGACTCTCATCCATTGTCCTCCAACTAAAAATTTTCTGTAATAAAAGATATTCTTGAACAGCTTTATCTACTTGATCATTTCCCAAAGTAAATAATCTCTCCTCTTTTTCCGAAACTTCTTTTATTCGTTCCTGCTGGAAAAACTTTTGAACGATAAAAATTCCAACAATCAAAATTATTAAGAATATTATTAAGGCTAAAAATAAGATATTAAAATTTCTTAGTTTCATAAACTAATTATAACAAAAAATAAAACAATAAAAAAATTATTATTGATTAATTTTGTAATTACAGTTATTATTAAATTCACGGAAAGGTGCCAGAGTGGTCGAATGGGCTTGCTTGGAGTGCAAGTGAACCTTTACAGGTTCCGGGGGTTCGAATCCCTTCCTTTCCGCCACAGTTTAGTGAGAATCTTTACCCCGCAGATTGAACGAAGCGAAATTGTGTGGGGCTTTCCTTTTCGCCAAATTTCAACCCTTAGGGTTGATTTTTTATAAAAAAAATAGGCTCTCTAAAAAATAAGAGAACCTGTAATCTATTTCTTACCACTGGAATCATTTACCTCCAGCGGTTATTAAAACATGTTTATCATTCTTCACCTTATTAACATTATGATGTGTAGAATTTTTATTTTCCTCAACAATAATCCCATCTTTTTCGAAATGGAACCTACCTTCTTCTTTTTCTTTAACAACTTTAAACAATTCAGTTTTTCTTTTTGACATAAGTACTATCCTCCGAAATTTTTTATTTTTACCTAAATTTTTTAGGCATATATATAATATAAAATAATAAATAAAAATTGTCAATTTTTAAAATTTAAAATAAATCAATAAAGAAGCCTTTGAATTTATACATAAAAATCAAAGGCAGTTTATTTTTTGGTCTCCATATATTTTTTTAAAAGATCGGTTAAGCGTTGTTTAACCTTTTCCCAATCTTTTAATACTAATATTGGAATTGCTATCTTAATCCTCCATGATCTCATGGCACCTCCTATCTTATTTTTTTTCATTAACTGAATACCATATCAAAGATATAATATTTAGTCAATGCCTTGTACTAGATGACCACATAGGTAACACTTTTGTATATTTCTGAGTAAATTCA
>CAZAOE010000010.1:0-40295 GCA_964486685.1 uncultured Gammaproteobacteria bacterium | reverse complement strand
TTTAACACTTATGTATTTATTTAGTTTATAATTAATTTATAGCATTATGGATAAAGATGAAAAAGATAAAAAAATTACTCGGCCAAGTTGGGATGAGTATTTTTTAAAACTAGCTATGTTGGTTTCCGAAAGAGCAACTTGTCCGCGTATGCATTGTGGCTGTGTCTTAGTAAAAGATAAACAAATATTAGCCACAGGTTATAATGGTTCAATTCCGGGTGATGTTCATTGCGAAGACGTAGGATGTTATGTGGTTGATAATCATTGTATTCGCACCATTCATGCTGAAATGAATGCCATTTTGCAATGTTCCGCTCACGGTGTTAGTACTAAGGGGGCCACTGCCTATGTAACAAATATGCCCTGTACTAATTGTGCGAAATCTTTAATTGCAGCAGGAATAAAAAGGATTGTAGTATTTTCTGATTATCATGCTACTGAGGCCGAAGAATTTCTTAAAATAGGCGGGGTTGAGCTTTGTAGACTGCAAATGCCAAACAAAGAAATAAATTACGATTTGGATAATTTTAGTTCTGCTAAGAGATTTTTACCAGATAAAAAATAAAGTTATGAAGAATAAAATAGTATGTTTAGTCGGTATGTGTGGATCAGGTAAGAGTAAAGTAGCTGATTTTTTTATTTCAAAAAATTATCAATATATAAGGTTTGGACAGATTACCTTAGATGAAGTTAAAAGAAAAGGATTAAAACCCAACGAAGAGAACGAAAGGCCAATTCGTGAAGGATTTAGGAAAAAGTATGGACAAGGAGCTTTTGCTGTTTTAAATATACCAAAATTTGATGAAGCTCTAAAAAACGGTAATGTAGTAGGTGATGGTTTATATAGTTGGGAAGAATATAAAATTTTGAAGGAAAAGTATGGAAATAATTTATTTGTTATTGCCATTTACGCTTCCCCTGAAATCAGATATAAACGTTTGGCAAATCGAGCTACTAAGTATAGAGATGATCCTAAGATGAAATACCGTTCTTTTGGTCCTAAGGATGCAAAAGATAGAGATTATGCGGAAATTGAAAATAGTGATAAGGGTGGCCCCATTGCTATGGCGGATTATACTATTATTAACGAGGGAAATTTAGAAGAATTAAGGGAAAAAATATTAGTCATATTCAATAAAATTATAGCCAAAATTTAAAAATTTTAAACCAAAGGTGGATCAGCCCCTGGTTAAAAAAGTGGAAAGTTATTTTTATGAAAGTTAAAATTAAAATAAAGAAGCTACGTCCAGATGTGAAATTACCAGCTTATGCTTTAGAGGGTGATGCTGGTTTAGATATATTTTCCAATGAAGATGTAATTATTAAAGTGGGCGAACAGCATATTTTTAAAACCGGTTTTGCTTTAGAAATACCCGAAGGATATGTGGCTTTGATTTGGGACAAGAGTGGTTTGGGTTCCAAGGGATTAAAAGTTTTTGGTGGAGTAGGAGAATATACTTATCGCGGTGAATATATGGTTTGTTTGGGAAATTTTTCTGACCAGCCATATGAATTTAAAAAAGGAGATAAAATAGCTCAATTATTAATTCAACCAATTATTACTGCCGAACTAGAAGAAGTAGAGGAGCTTTCCGAAACAGAACGAGGCGAGGGACGGCACGGGAGCACGGGCAAATAATTGTTAATAGGTTAATTGATTAATAGTATAATTGAAAATTATGGCCAATATATTTATTTATGATGAATTTCATCCCGAGGACAATGCTATGTTGCAGGCCCTTTATTCTAGAAGTCCGAAAAGCGTGGTTGAACATGTAGAAAAAGTTAAAAAATCGAATTCGGGTAAGTTTATGGAAACCTTTTATCTTGGTTATGGACATTCTAGCATAGCCGATTGTGGAAGCACGACTATATTTATTGAAAAAATAAGCATTTTGG
This sequence comes from uncultured Gammaproteobacteria bacterium, assembly GCA_964486685.1. Taxonomy (GTDB): domain Bacteria; phylum Patescibacteriota; class Patescibacteriia; order UBA1558; family S5-K13; genus JAIOTH01. The sequence continues at coordinate 38,396 of CAZAOE010000010.1, read as the reverse complement.
CAGATAAGGCAATTCAAGATTGGCCTTTATATAGCGGACAGGAAACCAGTACTCGTTATATAGATATGTCTCAACAAGAGATTATTGATCCTTTGGGTGCGCCAGAATCTAAAGCAATTTTAGATAAGTGGATGAATTTTTATATTAATAATCAAGAAAAAGTTAAGGAACATATTTTAAAAATTTATCCTTGTTTGCCAGACGAGGATGAAAAAATGTATTTGCGCGCGGTTAATGCGCGAGTTTTTGATATTATGCGTAGTTTTTTGCCAGCCGGGATTACTACTCAATTAAGCTGGCATACCAATTTAAGACAGGCCGGAGATAAATTGGCTTTATTGAAATATCATCCCATGGTAGAAGTTAAAGAAATTGCTAATAATATTTTAGATAAATTAAAAGAAAAATATCAACATAGTTTTGGTCATAAACTTTATGAACAGCAAGAGGAATATCGAAAATATATTGGTCAAAAATATACTTATTATAATAATTTAGAACGACCCAAAAATGATTTTTTCTATAGTAGTGAGATTAAAAAAGAGGATTTAGAAAAATATAAAGATTTATTAGACAAAAGACCAATTAAAACTAATTTACCACAATTTTTGGGAGAATTAGGAATAATTAATTTTGATTTTATTTTGGATTTTGGTTCATTTCGAGACATTCAAAGACATCGCAATGGAGTTTGTCGTATGCCTCTTTTAACCACGGAGTTTGGTTTTAATCAATGGTATTTAAATCAATTGCCAGCAGATTTACAAAAACAAGCTGAAAAATTAATAGCTGAACAAAAAGATTTAATAGCCAAATTAAATGTTAGTCCAGAAGAAACTCAATATTATATTGCTCTAGGTTTTAATGTTAATTGTCGAATTGCCTATGGTTTACCACAGGCTGTATATGTAACGGAATTAAGATCAGGGAAAACTGTTCATCCTACTTTAAGAAAAATAGCTCAAAACATGCACAATTCTTTAAAAGAAATATATCCAGATATGACTTTGTATTCTGATTTAGAAGAGGATGATTGGGATGTTCGTCGGGGCGATCAAGATATTAAAACCGTTGACGGAAAATTTTTAAATTCTTAATTATGAACAGAGGAAAATTTATAGTAGTAGATGGTTTGGATGGCATTGGTAAAACAGTGATTATCGAGGCCATTCTTGATTATTTGGAAACCAAAGGCCAGCGAGTTTTAGATTTGCATGTTTATTGGGAAGAATATGGTTTTCATCCTGATTTCGATAATTCATCCCCACACCTTAAGCAAGGTTGTGGGGATAAAGAAAATGATCATCCAAATCCTTATTATGTTAACTTAGATGATTATGATGTCATTTATTCTTCTGAGCCAACGCACGTCGGGATTGGGAAAGTAATTAGACAAGAAGTGGTGGCTCAAAATGGTCGTTCTTATTATGCAAATTTAACAGCTGAATGTTATTCAACAGATAGATTGGTTTTATATCAAAGAGTAGTTTTACCGGCTTTAAATGCTGGAAAAACCGTTATTCAAGCCCGTAGTGTTTCTACTTCAATAGTTTATCAACCCATTCAATCAGAATTTCAAAAAGAAGATTCTCTGAGCATGAAAGAAGTTATGAATCTTCAGGGAAATAAATTAGCATTAGATAATGCACCAGATTTATTAATTATCCCAACAATTAAGGATGTGAATATTTTATTTGAAAGATTGGCGGGTCGGGAGAAAGATGATAATTGTAATTTTGAAAAATTAAAATTTCAAGAGAAAATTAAGCCCTTATTTGAGGGCAAAAAATTAAGAAGGATTTTTGAAAAAAAGGGAACTAAGGTTAAATATTTGGATGCGGGAATTTCGATTGAGGCAACAAAAAAACAAGCTGTTGACTTGTATAAAGAAATTATTGAAAATTAATTTATTTTCTAATTATTTCAGATTTAAAAAATTTTTCTTGGAACTTTGTTAAATCTCTGATTTGTTTGTCAGAGTATTTTTTATTTTCAGGGACTATAATCAATTTGTCATCATTATCATTGGTTCTGTGAATTATAGCTATGCAGGTTCCAGTAAATTTTTTTAGAGGCTCGGAAATACCTAATATATAGGCATCTAATTCTTCACCGTCGGGAGCTTTAGTGTTGGGAATAAAGCCATAATTAATTGGATATACACTATTAAATTTAGGATGTTTACTACCCAGAGGTCTATCTACTCGGACAGTAACTTGTTGATTTAAATATTTTTTTGAATAGTCCATATTTATTTTAATTTTACAATTATAACCCTATCAAGACCTGAAGGTTTACCATGTTGAATAACATGGTCTTTTTTTATTTGGATTTTATCCCCACACTTATTTTTAAGTTGTGGGGATTTAGCTTGCGGATAAATTTTTTGAATATATTTAGTTAAGGGTTTAATTTGTTGGGGGTCAAGTTCAAGCAAAATATATTTAGGTTGATATTTTAATTCTGATGCTTGTTGAAATAATTTTTGATAATAATAAAGTCCATTTTTCCCACCTTGGAGAGCTTCAATTGGTTCATAGCGCAAGCTTAACTGGTCGGAATTTTTAATTAAGTATTTGTAATTAGTGTCTAAATAAGGGAGGTTGGCGATTATAATCTCAATCTGTTTATTTTTTAAGGGCGTTAATAAATTTCCGCGGATAAATTGTATTTTGGAAAGTACTTGCTGAGATTTGGCATTAGCTTTGGCTATTTTTAAGGCCTGGCTGGAAATATCAGTAGCGATAATTTTTTTAATTCCATTTTTTATTAAAGCAATAGAAATACATCCCGAGCCAGTGCCGATTTCAGCTAAGCGTAGGCGACCTTCAGGGTCGCCCCACTTCGCCACCCGCTTCGCCGAAGCTTCAGCGAGGCGAGTGACCCTGAGAGTCGCCTCTACCAAAGTTTCAGTTTCCGGACGAGGTATTAAAACGTGCTGATTAACTTTAAATTTTAAACCATAAAATTCTTTATAACCAAAAATATAAGCCAAAGGGTAATGAGTAGCTCTTTGCAAAATTAATTTTTTATAGTTTTTAATTTGTTTTTTGTTTAATTTGAATTCAGGATAAGTGTATAAATATTCTCTGGGCTTTTTAATAACCAGAGATAATAATAATTCAGCATCTAAAAATGCTGAATTTATTTTTTGGTCATTTAATTTTTCTGTACCCCAAATTAAAATTTTTCTAATATTATTCATATACTCGATAATTAAAATTATCAATTATCATTTTTCAATTTTTAATAAATTTTCAATTATTCAATAATCAATTTTCAAACTAAAGTACAGATATTTTTAAAGATTTTAATCAATTATTAAATGTTAATTTAAAATTGTTGATTGGTTATTTAATGAAAATTGAAAATTTAAAATTGTAAATTAATATTTATTCATTTCTATAAAATTCTTTAAGTTTAGTAATGAATTCTTCGATTTCGCCGTCCATAACTCGATCTAGATTATAAGATGTATGATTGATGCGATGGTCAGTAATTCTATTTTGGGGAAAATTATAAGTTCTGATTTTTTCAGACCTATCGCCTGAACCAATTTGTGATTTTCTGTCCTGAGAGAGTTCTTTTATTTTTTTCTCTTCTTCGTAAGCTAGGACCCTAGATTTTAGGACTTGCATGGCTCTTTCTTTGTTTTGGGTTTGAGACCGCTCATCTTGACAGGAAACAACTATATCTGTTGGCAGATGAGTAATTCTAACAGCAGAGTAGGTTGTGTTTACACCTTGTCCGCCTTTTCCAGAAGAACAAAAAGTATCTATGCGCAAATCCTTTTCAGCAATATTAATATCTACATCTTCGGCTTCGGGCAAAACTGCTACAGTGGCAGCAGAGGTATGAATTCTACCAGCTTTTTCTGTTTTTGGAACCCTTTGGACTCGATGTACGCCACTTTCATATTTTAAAGTTCCAAAAGCATTGTCACCGGTAATTGAAAAAATTATTTCTTTAAATCCACCAATATTGATTTTATTTTCGCTAATAATTTCAATTTTATAGTTATTTTTTTCCGCGAAACGAGAATACATTCTGAATAAATCTGCTGCAAATAAAGCAGATTCATCTCCACCAGTGCCAGCCCTTATTTCCACGATAGCATTTTTTATATCTAAGGGAGAGGAGGGATTTAATAGTTTATCAACTTCATTTTCAATTTTTTCTAATTTTTTTTCTAAATCATTTTTTTCTACCTCAGCCATTTTAACTAATTCCATATCTTCTGATTTTAAGGCCTCTTCGCAATCTTGAATTTGTTTTTTAAAATTCTCCAACTTTTCAATTTTACTAAGTGCTTTTTTAACTTCATTATATTCTTTAGATATTGTTTGTATTTTTTGGTGATTATTAAAAACGACCGGATTTTTCATTTGTTTTTCCAGCTCTTTAAATTTATTTTGATATTCTTTAATTTGTTCTTTGGTAATCATATAATTTAATTATATATTATTATCCATACAATAAAAACACTCTTAGAAACTAAAGAGTGTTTTTATATTTTAAAATAGTTATTTTTTAGAAGAGGATTTTTTATTTTTTTTAGCTTCAGCTCTGGCTTTTTTGGCTTTTTTACCAATTTTATTTTTGGAAATTTCAGCTTGTTTTATTTTACGTTTTTCAAATTTATTTACTATGCCGGCATCATCAATAAGTTTTTGTTTTCCAGTATAAAAAGGATGGCATTGAGAACAAACCTCAACACGGATTTCTTTCATTGTTGAACCAATTTCAAAAGTATTGCCACAGGTACAGGTGACCTTGGCTTTTTGATGATATTCAGGATGTAAATCTTTTTTCATAGGTTTTACTAATATACGAATATTACTAATAATACAAATCAATTATACTAATAATATGAATATTTTAAATAAATTTTTTTCTTTTATCTGTATCAATTCTGATAATTCTGCGTGGTTTTAAGTATTTGTCTCTAAAATTGATCAATAATCCTAGTTTAATATTTAATGACTGTAAATACCTTTGAAGTTGATTATAATCTTCTTTGGCTAAAGATATTTTGGCTTTTAATTCTAGAATGATTTTATTTTCAATTAAGAAATCAGCTATGTTTCCCGAATTTTCAATCTTAAATTCTCTTTTATAATTGATTTGTTTCTCTTTAAATTTTCTCTCTAATAAATCAGCATATTGTTTTTCTCGAGAATAAGAACCAATTTCATTATGAACCTCAAAACATATTCCAGTAATTATATAAGATAATTCTGGATAAATTAATTTATCGCTTTTCATTTTTTTATATTAAATTGTTAAATATCACCTAATATTAGTATGATTAGTATCATTCGTATATTGGCAAACCTTTATTCGTATCAATAGAATAGCAGAATTTAAATAATAAATCAAGACCCATTTGCTAAAATTAGATTTTTTTGCTATATTTTTTATTGTAAAAACAATATCAGGAGGATATTCCATGTGTAATGGCGTTGAAGGTAAAGAAATTCAAAGAATTTGTTCAGAGAGAGGTATCATTGTGACGAGGTCCTTGCTTGAAAAAATGACCAGGTTTCACGATGTTTTTTGTGGGAAATCGAATTTATTTTCTTTTCAAGAAATTGTTGAAAAAGTTTTCGAAATCCCTGAACAAGTATTAGAAAAAATTGCTGGAAATAATCCAGTTGAAAAGTTTTTTGAGTTGTTGGATACTGATCCTCAAAAAGCAGAATCTTTTATTTTCAAATAAAATAAAGTTTAACTCCGGCCTCAGAAATGTAACTCTGAGGCCATTATTTTTGTTTATTTTAATAGCAAAACATTGTCAAAACTAATTTTTTATGATAATATCTAATTACTATTTTAGCTATATTAGTTAAAATATTTTTATTAAATAATTCATAAAATATGAAAACAGTATCAATTTTAGATTTATTAAAGAGTGGAGCTCATTTTGGTCACCAAAAGTCAAAAAGATATCCGAAAATGGATAAATATATTTTTGGTGTGAAAGATGGGACACATATTATTAATTTAGAAGAAACTATCAGAACATTGGGAGAGGCCGTTAAATATGTTAAAAAAATTATTGCTAATGATGGTAAAATTCTTTTTATTGGTACGAAAAAACAGGCCAAGGAAATTATTAAGCAAGCAGCTAAATCCTGTCAGATGCCTTATGTTAGTTTTCGTTGGATAGGGGGAACATTTACTAATTTTAAAAATATTTATAAACTTCCGCAAAAATTAAAAAAATTAGAGGAAGATAGAGAAAATGGAACTTATGAAAATTATACTAAAAAAGAAAAATTAATTATTGATAGGAAAATTGATAAATTAAAAGAAATGGTGGAGGGGATTAGAAATATGGAGAAACTTCCTGAAGCAGTTTTTATAGTTGATATTCACGATGAATCTACGGCTACGCAAGAGGCCAATTCTAAAAATATACCCATTATTGCTATTACAGACACCAATGTTAATCCTGAAAAAGTGGCTTATCCTATTCCAGCTAATGATGATTCCATGGAAACAATTAAATTAATAACCTCGGTTTTGGTAGAGGCAATCAATGAAGCCAAAAAATAATTACTCGATGTTAATCCCGCCTTAATTTTTATAAAATTATGGCGGGTAATATACTAATTTATTCGAATGATACGAATAATCAATTAGAATTTAGATTGTTTTTTTGTTTATATAAAATTATGTTGTTTTTTAGTTAATCAGTGGATAAGAATCAAATTTTAATTATTTAGATAAATTATTTTAATATAATTAAATTGGGATGGGTTTTCATTTTTCGAACGGAACGAGAGTTATCCCGTCTGCGGGATGACCGAGTGAGTGAGAAAAGAATAAATACTCCGTTAGTTTGCCTGCCTATGCCGAAGCGCGCAGGCAGGCTATGGGGTTAAGGTGCGATTGGAGGGAGCTCAAAGTTAGAGTCCATGGCTTGCTTTGGGGGTTTAATACCATTCATTAAAAAATTAAGATTAAAAAATAAAAATTTATGTTAGATTTACAACAAATTAAAAAATTAAGAAATATGACCGGAGCTGGAATGATGAATTGTCAAAAGGCCTTAGAAGAAACAAAGGGAGACATTGAGCAGGCCATAGAAATTTTAAGAAAAAAGGGTGAAAAAATTGCATTAAAAAAAGCAGACAGAAAAGCCAGTGAAGGGGTTATTGCTCTTAGTGAAAAAGAAAATAAAATAGCACTAATTATTTTAAATTGTGAAACCGATTTTGTTGCTAAAAATAAAGATTTCATTGCTACAGCTCAAGAATTAGCTGATAAATTATTAGAATTAGGTGCAGAAAAATTTTCGGCTTGGGCTGAAGACAAAATTAAAGATGCATTAATTGTTAAAATAGGTGAAAATATTCAATTAAATAAATTTGAAATTATTAGTGGCGATATTTTAGGATATTATTTGCACGCCAATAATAAAGTAGCCAGCGTAGTCAGTTTAAATAAAGGAAATCAAGAATTAGCACGAGAAATTGCTATGCACGTTACAGCCATGAATCCGATTTATTTAAAACCAGAAGATATTCCAGAAGATATTTTAGCCAAGGAAAAAGAAATTTATATTGAACAATTAGAAGCCGAGGGCAAACCAGAAGAAATTATAGAAAAAATTATTCAAGGGAAATTGAATAAATTTTATCAAGAAAATTGTTTGCTTAAACAAGAATATATTAAAGATGACAAGAAAAACATTAAAAAATTATTAGATGAACAAGGGGCTATAATTAAAAAGTTTGAAAGATTTAGTTTATAGTAAGCAAGAGAGTAGGGAATAGGAACTGCTTGTTAATTTTGATATAATTAGGTTATAGTGAATGATGATTGACTTGTAACTTTTTAACTTGTAACTTGTAACTATATTATGTGCTATAAGAAAGTCATTTTGAAATTATCGGGCGAAGCCATATCTGGTCCGGATGCTTTTGGTTTTGATTTTAAAAGAATAAAATTAATAGCTGAGGAAATAAAAATTTTTCAAAAGAATAAAATTAAATTAGCTATAGTAATCGGCGGAGGTAATTTATTTAGAGCCAGAATGTTAAAAAATAAAGAGATATCCAGAGTAGATGCAGATTATATGGGAATGTTGGCAACTAATTTAAATGCTCTTTGTCTGCGAAATTTTTTCCAACAGCAAAAAATAAAAGCTCAAGTATTATCAGAATTAGCAGTAGATAATTTAATAGAAAAATTTAGCATTCAAAAGGCCCAGAATTATTGGAATAAAAATCATATTTTAATTTTTAGTGGTGGGACCGGTCAGCCATATTTTACAACTGATACTGCTGCTTTATTAAAAGCAAAACAAATGAAAGCAGATGTTGTTTTTAAAGCCACGCAGGTTAATGGAGTTTATGACCAAGATCCAGAAAAGTATCCAAGAGCTAAAATGTTTAAAGAATTAAACTATTCAGAGGCCATAGCTAAAAAATTAAAAATAATGGATAAACAGGCCTTTCAAATCGCCCAGAAAAATAAAATTCCTATTCGAGTTTTTGAATGGCAAAAAGGCAATTTAAGGAAAATAATTAAAGGTAAAGATTTAGGAACAATAATAACATAACAATAATTCTAATATACGAATTAATACTAATTATACTAATATAATACAAATGAAAATTAAATTAATATAAAAAATCTTAAACATTAGTATAATATTCGTAGCACCTGCCTGCCCGTCCTCCGTCCCGCAGACGGGACTTCGGAGGATGGACGCGTAGCTGAAGCTACGCTTCGGTCGCCTACGTGCCAAAGCCACTTTGGCGACGGCACGCGAAGGCAGGTTGGTATAAAATTAGTATATTGGCATTATAATAATTAGTATATGCAAATTATAAGTGTAAAATTTATTTCCTGGGACAATGCTTATGATTTTTTATCTCAAGATGAAAGGGGTAATGATTTAGATTTAAAGATAGGAGAAATGGTTTTAGTGGAAACCGTGGTTGGCACAGACATTGCAGAAGTTATAAAAATTAGAAAATTAGATTTTAAAAATGAAGATGAAAATTCAAACTCTGTTCAGAAAAGGATTAAGATCAAGCCAATTATTAGAGTTGCTAGTGAAGAGGATTTAGAAAATTTAAGGAAAAATAATCTTAATAATAATAAATTAATTAGAGAAACTCGCAAATTAGCCAAAAGGCATGATTTAGAAATGAAGATATCAGATGTGCATATGTCTTATGATAATACTATGATGGTTTTTTCTTTTATTGCTGATGGCCGAGTGGATTTTAGAGAATTAGTTAAGTCCTTATCTTGGAAATATAAAAAAAAGATAAGGTTGTTTCAAATCGGCGTTAGAGATGAGGCGAAATTTTTTGGTGATATTGGAGATTGCGGGCGAGGACTATGTTGCCGAAGATTTTTAAATGATTTAGAAAGTATTACTACTTCTTTTGCTCGCGACCAGCAAGTTTCTCATCGGGGCTTAGATAAATTATCTGGTGTATGCGGACGTTTAAAATGCTGTTTGGCCTATGAAGAAAAAGTTTACCAAGAAAAACTTCAGGGCATGCCCCAAGTAGGAGACACTATAAAAACCAAAGATGGTCCAGGGATTGTGATTGATCTAAATCCTTTAAAAAGAACAGCTAAAATTAGATTAAGAGCAGACAATAGTATTATAAAAAAAGAATATAATTAAGGTCAGAAGTAGGGAGTAAATATTAAGTATTAAGGGAATATTTTATTTTTTGAAAGCCGTTGAGTTAAATCAGCGGTTTTTTGATTTGGCGATTTGAAAAGAAAAAACCCTCGTTATGATTAAACAAGGGTTTATTAGTTTATAAGAACCATTTTTTTATAAAGAGTTTCAGTTTCAGTTTCAATCTTGAGGAAATAGATTCCTCGAGAAAGATTTTCAGCATTGAAATCAACACTATAGTTTCCGGGAGAGCAAGGATTTTGAAATACATTTTCAATCAATTGACCTTTGAGATTATACAAATCAATTTCAACATGAGAGGGTATTCTGATTGAAAAATGAACAACAGCATTTTCTTTGATAGGATGAGGAGCAATTCGCATTAGAATTTGTTCAGGAGCATGAGGATCAACAGACACATTAACAACAAGCACAGAATCAGCTATAGAATTATGAACTCCATCGGGCTGATACTGGTCTCTGATTTGACAGAAAACAGTATGATTAGAGGTAGTAGAATTCCAAACGTGAGAGAATTCAAAAGTATACCCAGAAAATTCAAAATCAGTCCAAGCGGTTTCAGTACTATCTCCATCTTCAATGAAGTATAGTTTTAAAGAAACATCATTGCCATCAGAATCTTGAGCCGTGATATGGAGATTAGCTACAGAGCCATTAGAGTATAAATAGTTGGAGACAAAGGGAGCATAGTTCCATGTGTATAATTGAAGCCAAGCAAAGTCATGATTACCAATTGCAAAAACATGAAAGTCAGCTGTCAAGAAAAAGTTGATCCAAGATTGATAGCGATTAAGTTCTCCTTCATTAGTCCAAATTTCAGAGGGAAGATAGAGAGAATAGCAGGTTTTAGTAGCTCCATTAGAGGTATATCCACCGCCAATGAACAGAGATTGCAAGGGTTCAATCCAGACAGCACCATGACTACAACGACCAAGAGGGAAAGTATCAAGTTCAGTAATTTGATTAGTAATTGTGTTATAGAGAACGGTTTGATTAAAGAATTCGGTCCAGGCATAACCACCAGTAAGAACAATTTGTGAATCAGAAATAATATCAGTTTTCGCAGAATATACAGGATGAGGAATTTCCGGGCCCAGGGTCCATTCTATAGTAGCAGGATTAAAAATTTCAATCTCTCCATAACTAGGATTGCCAGCAATAGCAATTACATTATCAGAAAGAGGATCTAGTTGTAGCTGAAAATCATGCCGGCCTATTGTGGAATAAAAGATTGTTCCCCAGATTTCAGTGTTAATATCAAATATCTGCCATTTATAACCATCACTTTGTCCACCACCGCCATAAAGAACATCATTGTTATTTAAAACAATAGCTGATGAACCAGAGCTAGGATTAGCATCATCAGTAGGAATGCTAAGAGTAAGTGAGGTTTCAATAAGGGCAGGAAGGTTTAGAATTTCACAATCTGCAATTTCTCCGTAATCAGGATTGTATCCAGACATGATTAAGAGACGATTGTCAGAAATTTCTACTACAGAAAAACTCATTCTAGCCGATAGCATATTACCTTCAAAAATAAGCTCTGCAGTGTCCATTTGATAGATAGCCCAATAAGAAGTAGCACTTTGACTAGCTGGAATGTGTCCACCGCCAACCCAAATAAGATTGTTATAACCTAAAAGATTACAACTCCCTGGACTTAATTTGATCATTTCAGCAGTATCTGAGATTCTTTGGTTTAATTGTCCATGAATATCCCATATCCCCCCAAGCATTAAGGAGGGAATGAAAAAGAGACAGAATAAAGCGACAATGATTATTTTTTTCATTGCGTCCTCCTTTGCCCTCCGAAGTTTTAACGAAGGAGGGCTGTATTTAGTTTTTAATTAACGTTTTGATCGCCCTGTATAAAATTTTAGAGCGACGCGATTCTTATAATTTCAGTATAACATATTAACATAGCACTTTTAAGGGAAAAGGGCAAGCTTGTTATCCAAGACCGGGTCTCGGGTATCCGAGACCCGGTCTTAAACTAATATATTTTTTTATTTTTTCCTTAAAATGGTATATAATTAAGTTAGTTAATAATTAATTTTTAAAAATATGAGATTTAAAAAAATTTGGGAAAATAAAAAAATTACCCTAACTCTTTGTACGGTTTTAATTTTAGGGGTAGTTTTAGGAATAGGAGCTAAAATTATTATTGTTAATGCTGCATTAGATGAAATTGAGTTTAAAGATGGTGGTAGTGGGGAAATATTGATGAAAGGAGGAGTTATAAAAAATTTAGGTTTAGGAAGTGAATCTACAAATGCTGCTAATATCGGTTATGTCAATGGTGTGGCTAATGGGACAGAGCCAGGCATTGGGATTTGGCAATCGCCAGTTGATGATATAAATGCCTATTTGCGGATTGATTATGCAAATTTAGGGATTGGGACGACAGCACCAGCTCAAAAATTAGAAGTTTTAGATGATGTTAATCATGCAGATAATGTGGCTAGATTGAGAATTACCGATATACATCAAAACCCAGAGTTGCAATTGCAGTATGGGACAGGAAATAATCATTGGGGGATTTATAATAAGGATGATGATGGTCTGGGTAGTATCAATTCTTTGAGAATTTGGAACAACACAGTAGGGGATGCAATTATAATTAGTCAAACTGGGGATGTGAATATTGTTGGTGATTTAATGGTTGTTTCAGATGCGTTTCAAGTTGGCAGTCTTTTTTCTACAACTGGTGATATTAGTGTTGGGGGTGGCATTACGGCAAATGGCCAGATTTGTGATGTAAATGGTTGTATTGGTGATGGTGGAGGCGCGGATGGATATCTTCCTAATGATCCGGCAACTAGTAATATTGATCTAAATGGTAATAATATTAAATTAAATGGCGGTTATATTTCAAATGATGGCAATGATGAAGGTATTTCTATAGATCAAGATGGCAGAGTATGTGCTAATGAAGATTGTAAACGTTATTGGGGTGAACCAAGGCCCCCCAGAGGAGGAAAAATTGTATTTGTGAGCGAAACTACAGACAATGGGTGTGTATCGCCTTCTCCAGATACTATTTGTCAAAATGAAGCTGATAGTTATGGTCTATCCGGAACTTATAAGGCATGGATAGCAGCTCCAGGTCTTGGACATCCTTATTCGGATTTTACTCATTATTCCGTGCCTATTTATCAATTTAATTTCGACTTTCAGACAATAATGGGTCCTTGGGAAAAAGTTGCAGATAATTGGAATGATCTAACAAATGGCGATATAGATACACAAATTGATAGAGGTTTAGATGGTACGCTTTATAGTAATGTTAACATTTGGTCTAATGTTGATACCGATGGTACCATTAAAGAGGAATCTCCCTTTACTCCTGGTTCCTATAAACATTGTTCTAATTTTAATTGGTGTGGGGGTCAGAGTGGTAATATTGGAAAAACGGCTTATGCCGATTCACGATGGACGGTGGGTAATACCATGCTTTGTAGTAGTTCTGCACATTTTTATTGTTTTGAACAATAAAGATATAATTTTATTTTTATAATTTATAATAATAAGAATTTAAGACCTATTTTATTATATGTACAAAGTCAAAAAAGATAAAAAAGTTTTTATTAACCATGAAAAATACTGTAAGGGCTGTGGTTTGTGTATTCAAATTTGTCCAGTAGGAGCTTTAAAATTTACTAATAAAAGAAAAGGAGTTTATGGCAATCAAACCATAGAATGTGATTTAGACAAATGTATTCAATGTGGAAAATGTGAAAAAATTTGTCCAGACGGAGCAATTAAAATAGGTTAATTGTTAATAGATTAATAGGATAATAGATTAATTGTTAATAGATTAATAGTAATTAGCTTTGACATAAATTTTAAACAGTGTTAAGTTAAATATATTCAGGGTCGCAAGACTTTTTTTGTGTTTAAAAATATGAATTAAGAATTAAGAATAACGAATTACGGATAATAATTCATAATTTATTTTTGCACATTTTTGGCTTTTAAATTACAATAAGATTATGCATAAAAAATGGAAGTTATTACCAAAAATTGACAAAGAGATTGTATCTCAATTTCCGGACATGAATCCGGTTTGTTTGCAATTATTGTTTAATAGAAAAATAAATACTCAAGAAAAAATTGATGAGTTTTTTAATTCAGATTATTTAGATGATATTCATGACCCTTATTTATTAAAAGATATGAAAGTGGCCGTGAAGAGAATTTATCAAGCTATAAAAAAACAAGAAGAAGTATTAATTTATGGAGATTATGATGCCGATGGAGTTACTAGTTCGGCTTTACTTTATGATATTTTGGATAAATTAGGTATTAGAGCAGATGTTTATATCCCGCATAGAGAAACAGAGGGCTATGGTTTTAATATGAATTCAGTTCAAGAAATAATTGAAAAAAAATATACTTTAGTTATTAGTTGTGATTGCGGGGTAAGTAATTTTGATGAAATTGAGGTGTTAACAAAAGCTGGTATTGATGTAATTATTACTGATCATCACAAAGAACCAAAAAAATTACCACCAGCTTTAGCAATTATTCATGCTGGACTTTCTCGGGAAAAATATCCCTTTGATAAATTGGCGGGTGTGGGAATTGCATATAAATTGGCCTGCGGGCTTTTAAAAAGCAATTTATGTAAATTAAATGAAAGCGAAAAAAATAAAACAGCCAAGTGGTTATTAGATTTAGTAGCATTAGGAACGGTCGCGGACATGGTTTCTTTAGTTGGCGAAAATAGAACTTTAGTTAAATATGGATTAATAGTTTTAAAAAAAACGCAATGTTTGGGTTTACAACAGCTTTATGAAATTTCAGGAATTAATCTTGAAAAAATGAGTAGTTATACGATTGGTTTTCAGATTGGCCCACGTTTAAATGCGGCTGGTCGAATTGATCACGCTAATACTGCCTTTGAATTGTTAACTACCAAAAATTTAAATAGAGCCATTAAAATATCCAATGAATTAAATGCAAAAAATAGAGAAAGGCAGGATATTACTAAACAATTAGTTTCAGAAGCCAAAGAGAAAGTGGGAGTTATTAATGAAAAACAAAAAATGATTTGGGTTCAAAATAAAAATTGGAATTTAGGTATAATTGGTTTAGTGGCTGGTAAATTAAGTAACGAATTTTATCGACCTAGTTTTGTTTTAGGTTATGATGGTGAAAATTGGGTATGTTCTTCTCGGGGAATTGAGGAATTAGATTTAATGGAAATTATTAATAGTGTCAGTGACAAATTAATTCGTTTTGGCGGTCATAAATCAGCAGCTGGTTTTTCTATCAGCAAGAAGAATATTCAAGAAGTTAAAGATAATATTGAAAAATATATTAATAAGAAATTAAAAAATATTCAATTAAGCCCTACAATACATTTAGATGCAGAAATTAGTTTAGCAGATATTGATTGGGATTTATGGAAACATTTAGATAAATTTGAACCATTTGGAATGAATAATAAAAAACCAAAATTTTTAATTAAAAATTGCCAAGTTAAAAATATTCAGTTTTTAGGTGAAAATAGAACTCATTTAAAATTGGAAGTGGGGCAAGATAGTGTAGTTAAAAAAGCAATTGGTTTTAGTATGGTTAAAAATTTTACAGATTTAAAAGTTGGTCAAAAAATTGATTTAGTTGCCCAGGTAGATGTAAATGAATGGAACGGAACGAGGAATTTAGAATTGTATATAGTGGATTTGGTAGTAAGAAGAAAGAAATAAGTAGTAAGAAGTAAGGAGCAGGGAGTGGGGGTTATTTATAAATTTAATTTAAATTGAAAATTTTTAATTGATAATTAAAATAGATATGTATAAATTATTTACCGATGGTGGATCAAGGGGCAATCCTGGCCCATCAGCAATTGGAGGAATTTTATATCAGGATAAAAAAATTATTAGCGAGTTTTCTGAATGTATTGGAAAAGCCACCAATAATCAAGCGGAATATAGGTCTTTAATTAAGGGTTTAGAAATGGCCAAAAAGAAAGACATTAAAGAATTGGATTGCTATTTAGATAGTGAATTAGTGATAAATCAAATGAATAGAAGATATAAGATCAAGGATGTAGATTTAGCGCCTTTATTTGTTAAGGTTTGGAATTTAAGTTTAAATTTTAAAAAAATTAAATATCATCACGTTTTAAGATCTCATAATAAAGAGGCCGATTATTTAGTAAATATGGCCCTAGACAAATCCCCACGCTCTGAAAAAGGTGGGGGGGATAAAAATAATTAAATATTGTTAAAGCTGATTAAATTTGGTATTCTTAGATTATGCCAGAAGTCAATAAATTAAATTTTGATTGGCCGATTTTGGGTCACAAAAACGTTATTAATTATTTACAAAAGTTAATAATTAATAAACAATTTGTGAGAAGTTTTTTATTTACCGGCCCAAAAGATATTGGAAAAAAAACAGTAGTAAAAAATTTTGTAAAATCAATATTTTGTTTAAGGGCAGAAGATTTTGAGGGCAGTATAAAAAAACTTCCTTGTAATAAATGTGATGATTGTCGACAAATGGAAAAAGGTATTCATCCAGATTATATATCTTTAAATTTAGAGGAGGATAAAAAAAATATTTCCATAGAAAGGGTTAGGAAGTTTCAAGAAAGATTATATTTAACTCCAGCTCGGTCAAATTATAAAGTAGGATTAATAAATCAAGCCGAAGAATTAAGTTTAGCAGCAGCCAATGCTTTATTAAAAACAATTGAAGAACCACCTAAAAATTCTATAATTATTTTAATAGCTAATAGAGCTGAAAAAATATTACCCACCATTAAGTCCAGAACTCAAAATATAACTTTTCAAAATTTACCTTTAAAAGAAATTTACGATTATTTAATTGCTAAGGGCGCTTCAGATCAGATAGCCCGAGAGTTGTCAGATTTTTCAGGAGGAATCCCAGGTATTGCTATGGCTTATTATCAAAATTTGGAAAATTGGACAAAAAGAAAAGAAGATTTAAATAATATGTTAGAGGTTTTAGGACAGCCCCTTAACGATAGATTAAATTGGGCAGAAAATAAGCTTAAATCTTCTAAAAATGTTCAAAATCAATATAATTATTTTGAAATATTATTAAATTCTTATTTGCGTTTGAGTAGAGATTTAGTTGTTTCTAAAATTAATCCAGAAATGAATTTAATTCACCCCTTTTTAAAAGCAGCTGTTTTAAAAATTGCCGGTAAATATTCAGAGCAAGAATTAATAAGTTTTTATAAAGAAATTTTACAAGGAAAAAAATTAATAGAAGGTAATATTAGCCCCAGGATTGTGTTAGAAAACTTAGTTTTAATATAAAATAAGTAAATTTAAAATTTAAAATTAAAAAACTATGTCAAAAAAAATACTATTAGTGATTCTCTTGGTTTTATTATTAACCACTGCCTGTGTTGTCAGATTAAATACTGGTAGTGCTAATGATTCTGGTTTTTTCATTAGTTATGACAAAGGAGAGAACTGGGAACAAAAAGTAGAATTTTTGAAGATTGGCGAAGGACGGTCGTTTTTTAGAACGACTCAATCTACTTTTTTAAAAGTTGATCCTCAGGACCCCGAGGCCTTTTATCTTGGGACCACAGAACATGGGTTGATTTATAGTTTTAACGGCGCCAATGGCTGGCAAAGCACTTTAGAATCCAAGGGAGTTGTTAATGATTTAGCTATTGATTTTAAAGATGAATGTGTTTTGTATGCGGCTGTGGGTAATAAACTTTATAAGTCAGTTGATTGTGCTCGTCATTGGAAAGATATCCATTTAGAGGGTTTGCCAAATCAAAGCATTAGCGCCGTAGCAGTTGATGCCTATAATAATAATAAAATTTATATTGGGACTAGCGGAGGAGGAATATTTAAGAGTTTGGATTATGGTATTTCTTGGGAAGTCATTAAGTGGTTTGATAATTCTATTGAAAAAATAATGATTAATCCTAAAAATACCGCTAAGGTCTATGTTGCTACTTTAGACAAAGGAATTTTTAAATCAGACAATGAAGGTATTAGTTGGTATAATATTTCTGATAACATTAAAGATGAAAATGATAATAAATATGAAGGCGTTAATCAATATCGGGATATGGAATTTGATTTCAGCCAGGCCGACGCTTTAATTTATGCCAATGCTTATGGTTTATTTACTACCAATAATGGTGGTAATTCTTGGGAATATATTAAATTATTAACACCGCCTAGTTCAGTTAATATCTATTGTGTGGCTTTAAATCCTAATGATAATAAAGAAATATATTATTCTACGGCCACGGCCCTATATTTTAGTTTAGATGGTGGTAGGGAGTGGGCTACTAAAAATTTACCAAGCTCTAAAACCCCAGTAGATATTATAGTTGATATTGAAAATGGAAATAATTTATTTATGGCTTTGAGGAAAAATTAATTAAATTCATCCCCACGCCTAATTCAAAATTATTTTTTGGTAGGGTTTTGTAAGGGGTATTTTAAAATTAAAAAATTAAACCTAATTTAAAAAATGATTAGGTGTGGGGATAAAAAAATTATGTCTGAATTTACTGAATCATTTAATTTAGAATTTAATAAAATTATTGAGCATTTTAAAATTGAAACAGAAAAATTAAAGGCCGGTCGAGCTAATCCAGTTTTAATAGAAGATATTCAAGTAGAATCTTATGGTGTTCAAACCCCTTTAAAACAATTGGCCTCTATTTCAGTTCCAGAACCGGCTTTATTAGTGGTTGAGCCCTGGGATAAAAATTTGTTAAAAGAAATTGAAAAAGCCATTTCTAAGGCTGATTTAGATTTATCTCTTGCTGTTTCTGAATCTGTAGTTAGGGCTAAAATTCAACCCCTGACCGAAGAAAAAAGAAAACAGATTATTAAGTTATTACACGATAAAAAAGAAGACGCTAAAGTTTCTTTAAGACAAATTAGAGATAAAATTAGAAAGCAGACAGACCAACAAGAAAAAGATAAAGAGATTTCTGAAGATGAAAAATTTAAGTATCAAAAGGAATTAGATGAATTTATTAAAGAGAAAACTCAAGAAATAGAGGATTTATCAAAGAAAAAAGAAGGAGATATAATGAGAGTGTAATTGTTAATAGGTTAATAGGATAATAGATTAATTGTTGGATTATTAAATTATTAAACTGTTAAATTGTTTTTTTATTTTTTATATTTAATCAGGCTAATCATTTTAATCAGATAAATCATAGTTTAAGATATGAAAAAAGCCGGGTCGATTGACCAGGCTTTTCTTTTTAAAATTTTATTTTTTTGGATTTTCGGGATCGATTATTTCAATCTCGAAATTGTTTTCGAAAATTTTGCAATTCAAGACAGGAATGCCTTTATTTTTTTCAAAAGAATTTTGGGTATCGATCATCATATTATCGATTTTAATGTTGAATATTTTATATTCGCGCCATAGATCTGATTCCAAGGGAGAGAAATGAATTTTCTTTTTCTCCAAAGTGTTTATTATTTTGTTTTTCAATTCTTCGTCTTTGGTGTAAATGTCAATCATCCAATCATTTTTGATACTATCACTCCAATTCCAATCTTCTTCAGTGATAAGGACGTCAATTTTCTCTTGATTAAGAATTTTTACGATATTGGGCTTTGTTAGTACAAAGCTTCCATCATAATTGGCAAAATAAATTGTCATTTTTTTCTTTTCCACGTTATCCTCCTTAGGATAATTTTTTAATTATTTTTTTTATTTTTTTGAATCATTTGAATATATCATATAATAATTAATTTGTCAATACTTTAAAATATTTTTTATAATTGTTATACTTAATTATGAAATTAGATTATAAGTTTCAAGAAATCTAAAAATCAAGAAATCAAATAGCAATTGTTAATTTGTTATTTTTTAGATTTATTGATTAAAATAAAAAATAAATGTTGATTACAATTATAATATTTTTAGTAGTTTTGAGTATTATTGTTTTTGTCCACGAGTTTGGACATTTTTATACTGCCCGGAAATTAGGTATTGGGGTAGAGGAGTTTGGTTTTGGGTATCCGCCCCGAATGTTTGGAATTAAAAGAAAAAAAATAATGTATTCAATTAATTGGATACCTTTAGGCGGTTTTGTAAAAATAAAAGGAGAGTCTGGCGATCATGCGGAAGACCAAGATAGTTTTATAAATCAGCCAGCTTGGAAAAGGGCTTTAGTGCTTTTTGCGGGAGTATTTATGAATTGGTTTTTTGCTTTTGTTCTTTTAACAATTGGTTTTATAATCGGACTTCCCGGAGCAGTTGATTCTCCAACAGATACGGCTGGAGATGGGGCTATTATTTCTAATCGCCGAGTACAAATAATAGAAGTTTATGAAAATTCGCCAGCTGGTAGAGAAAATTTAGAAATTGAAGACATTATTCAATCTGTTAATAATCTAGAGTTTGAAAATGCCGGCCAGATGAGAGATTATTTAGTAGCTAATCAAGAAAGTGAGTTAAGTTTTAATATCCGAAGAGGAAAACAAGAGATAAAGATTAATTTAACACCCGAAGAAATACCAGAATTAGCTCAAGAATTTGAAGAATATAAAGATAAAAAAATTGTAGGCATTAATTTAATTGATAGTGGAATTATTTCTTATCCTTGGTATCAAGCCCCTTGGGAGGGTTTAAAAACCACGGTTAATGTTACTTATAGAATATTAGATGCCTTGTATAAAATTATTAAGGGCGGATTTACTGGTGAGAAAATTATAGAGATTTCTGGTCCCGTGGGCGTGGCCATATTTAGTGGTCGGGCCTATCAAATGGGATTTGTTTATTTATTGTGGTTTATGGCCTTATTATCAATTAATTTAGCGATTATTAATATTTTACCAATTCCAGCTTTAGACGGAGGCCGTTTATTATTTTTATTAATTGAAAAAATTAGAAGAAGACCCAATAATCAGAAAATAGAAGCCATTATTCATAATATTGGATTTACTTTATTAATGCTTTTAGTGATTTTGATTACTTATAAAGATATTGTAAGATATGGGGGAGGACTTATATCAAAAATCACAGGTTTATTCTAATAAATTATGTAAATCAATTATCAATTTGAAATTTACAATTTACATTTAATTTTCAATGATTCAATTTTAAGTATCTTCTAACCAAGAACTTCAGAGCAAATAATTTTGAAATACTGGTCATTAATGAATTGGTAATTAAATGAAAATTTAAAATTGGTAATTGGTAATTAATAAAATATGCAGTTTAAAGTTAAAGTTGTTTTAAAGAAAAATTTAAACAGTCTTTTGAGAGATTGTGGCTATAGATTACACCCAAAAGATCAAAAAAGTTATATTAGACCAGTTTCTAGCTCTGGGTTTTATCCGCGCTGGCATTTATATCTTAAAAATGAAAATGATATTTATACTTTTAATTTGCATTTAGATCAGAAAAAAGTTTCTTATGAAGGTCAAACAGCTCATAGCGGAGATTATGATGAAGAAATAGTTAAAAAGGAGGCCGAAAGAATAATTAATTCAATAGTTAAATATAATAAATAAGAATAACGAATAACGAATTACGGTTAATGTTTTCGTAATTCGTAATCCGTAATTCATAATTCGTAATTTTATGCGTCAATCACAATTATTTACCCATACTTTAAAAGAATCGCCTAAAGATGAGGTGAGTTTTAATGCCCAATTATTGCTTAAGGCCGGATTTATTTATAAAGAAATGGCCGGGGTTTATGATTATCTGCCCCTGGGTCTAAGAGTTATAGAAAAAATTAACAATATTATTCGGGAAGAAATAAATGCTATTGGCGGACAAGAATTATTTTTAACGGTTTTGCAAAATCCAGAATTATGGAAAAAGACCGAGCGCTGGGAAGATAAAGAAGTAGACAATTGGTTTAAAACTAAATTGAGCAATGATCAAGAATTGGGCTTGGGATTTACCCACGAAGAACCCCTAACCTCTTTAATGAAAAATTATATTCATTCTTATAAAGACTTACCGCAATATGTTTATCAAATTCAAACTAAATTTAGAAACGAAATTAGATCCAAGAGTGGAATAATGAGATGTCGAGAATTTTTAATGAAAGATTTGTATTCTTTTGTTCGTAATGAAGCAGAGCATTTAAAATTTTATGAGCAAGCCAAGCAGGCCTATTTAAAAATTTTTAAACGCTGTGGTTTGGGAGAAATTACTTATTTAACTTTTGCTTCGGGGGGTGTTTTTAGTAAATATTCTCACGAATTTCAGACCTTAACCGAATTTGGCGAAGATATTATTTATGTAGACAAAAAAAAGAAAATAGCAGTTAATAAAGAAGTTTATAATGATGAAGTTTTAAAAAATTTAAAATTAAACCAAGCAGATTTAGTGCAGGAAAAAGCAGTAGAAGTAGGAAATATTTTTACTTTAGGGACAAAATTTTCTCAACCCTTGGGTCTAAAATATACTAATGAGCAAGGGCAAGAGCAAGATGTTTTTATGGGCTCCTATGGTATTGGACCGGGTAGAGTGATGGGTACTGTTGTGGAAGTTTATCATGATAAAAAGGGGATTATTTGGCCAGAAAGCATAGCCCCTTTTCAGGTTCATTTAATTGATTTACGTGAAAATAAAGACGATAAGGTTTATCAGATTTTACAAAAAAACAAAATTGAAGTAATATATGATGACCGAGACCGTAGCGCTGGTATCAAATTTAATGACGCAGATTTAATGGGTATGCCTAATCGGTTAGTTTTAAGTGATAAATTAGGAGATAAGATAGAATTAAAACGTCGCGATTCAGAAGAGGTTAGTTTGTATACACAGATGGAGGTTGTAGAAATTTTAAAGGGAAATTATAGCTAATTACCAATAACCAATTTTACCCCCTCTTTAATTCTCCCCCTAATTTAGGGGGAGATGTCCGGAGGACAAAAGGGGTAAAATTGGTAATTAAAAAACTTATGTTTAATTCATTTTTTGGAAAATTTTCTAAAGACATTGCTGTAGATTTGGGTACTTCTAATACCTTGGTTTATGTTAAAGACAAAGGGATTATAGTCAATGAGCCCTCAGTGGTGGCTATTAATACCAGAACAGATCAAATTCTATCCGTAGGAGAGGATGCCAAGAGAATGATTGGAAAAACCCCGGGACATATTTTAGCTGTTCAGCCCTTGCGTAATGGTATTATTTCTGACTTTGAAGTAGCTGAAAAAATGATGCGTTATTTTATTGAAAAAATTCATAAAGAGTCCTTTTCTTTGATACCGCGGCCTAGAATTATAATTGGAATTCCTTTGGATATTACAGAAGTGGAAAGAAAAGCCGTTGAGGATGTAGCTACTAATGCTGGAGCGCGAGAAGTTTTTTTAATAGAGCAACCCATTGCTGCGGCCGTAGGAAGCCGTTTGCCAATTCAGGAACCCAATGGCAATATGATTGTGGAAATTGGGGGTGGCAAAACCGAGATTGCAGTTATTTCTTTGGGTGGCATTGTAACCTCTAAATCTTTAAAAGTAGCGGGAGAAAAATTAGACGAAGATATTGGTAATTATGTGCGAGAAAAATATAATATGTTTTTAGGAGAAAGATCTTCTGAAAAAGCCAAAATAAATGTTGGTACGGTAAAAACCTTAGCCAAGGCCTTAAAATCAAAAATTAGGGGTAGAAATTTATTAAACGGACTTCCTAAAGAAATAATCATTAAAAGCGATGAAGTGCAAGAGGCCATTAGTGGCTCTATTGCCGTTATTATTAATGCCATTAAAGATGTTGTGGAAGAAACCCCTCCAGAATTAGTTTCAGATTTATATCAACGCGGTATGGTTTTGTCTGGGGGTGGAGCTATGTTAAGAGAGCTAGACAAATTGATTTATGAAGAAACTAAAATTCCAGTTATTATTGCCGACGATTCTTTAACCACCGTGGTTCGAGGAATAGGAATAGTTTTAGAAGATTTTGATAATTTAAAAGAATTGGTTTTGCCTCCTACTAAAGATGAATCTTATAAAAATTAAAAGCTTACTTCTCCCTCTTAGTTAAGTTAGGGGATAAAATTTGTAATTTAAAATAGTTAATTTAGTAAATCTGATGATTTTTAATTTTTAAAGTGAAGCTCCCCAAGTAGGAGTTTGGGGCTTTCTGGTGTGGGGTAAATTCCAACACCTATTTATTTGATATTATTGTGAGCTGAATAATCAGCAATAAATATTAATATTGATGAGCATATATCTATTTTAAATAGGCGTGCGGATAAATTTATGCTAATAATTCTAAATAAAAAAAATTTATTTTATCTTCTAGCTATTGGTCTTTTAATTATAGTTCTTCATTATACTAAAATTTTAATACCAGTAGAGGGCTTAGTTATCAAAGGATTTAATCCAGTGCGAGGGCAAATTTATAAAATTAGCCGCAGCACTAGATCCTATTTTTATACTATTTTTCATTATGAAGAAATTAAATCGGAAAATGATAATCTAAAAGAAGAATTAAGAAAATATATTATTGATTTTGCTTTTTTAAAGAGCTTAGAAAATGAGAACGAGATTTTAAAAGAAGAATTAAATTATTTTAAAACCTCTGAAAGAAAATTAATTTTAGCTAAAGTAATATCCGGCTTTTATTTGGGAGAAGATAATTTATTAATTATTGACAGGGGCTTTAATGATGGAATTAGAGCAGGCATGCCAGTTATTTTTGGACCAGGAATTATTGTTGGCAAAATTATTGAAGTCAAAGAGTGGACGGCTGATGTTTTATTATTATCAGATAAAAATAGTTTAATTACAGCTACTATTCAAGGAGAGGAAAACATTAACGGAGTGGTTAAGGGAGATTTAGATTATGGTTTAGAAATGGATTATATACCAGTTGATGTCAATATTAAGGAAGGGGATATTATTATTTCCTCGGGTTTAGAAGACAATATTCCTAAAGATTTGGTAATTGGTCAGGTTAAAGAAATTATTTTAGCAGAGGGAGATTTTTTTAAGACGGCCGTTGTTTATCCTTTATTAGATTATCAAAATATGAATTTTGTTAGTATTATTTTGGAACAATGAAAAATAAAATTAAAATTTTAATTTTAAGTTTAGTATTTGCAATCTTACAGGTAAGTTTATATATGCGGGATATAAAAATAAATTTACTTTTTTTATTTTTGGTTTATTTAATATTTTTTGACGACATTAATCATGCCTTAATAGTTGTGGGAGTTGGGGGACTCTTAACAGATTTATTTACTTTAAATTTTGGAGTTCATTTTGTATCTTTTTTAGTGGTGGCCCTAGTGCTTTATTATTTTTATCATAATATTTTACCTAATGGTCGATTAATAACTTATTTATTGCTTAATTTTTTGGGCTTTATTATTTTTCACATTGTTTATTATCTTTTTAATATTTTAATTAAAATTTTGAGCCAAGGGAATTATCTTTTCAAGTGGAATGTCGCTTTTAAAGATTTTTTGATTGCCCTAAGTATTAATTTAATAATTAGCTTGATTATATATAAATTAATTCATTTATTTTCGTCTAAAACGAAGAATAAATTTATAATGATAGGGTCTTAATATGGAAGATTTTGAAATTTCAAAATTACCATCTATTGTTAAGGGTAAAAAAATGCCAGAAGTTAAAGATTATAATTTTAATCGGACAGCTGGAGATTTTTTTGATACCTTTGGAGAAGAACAGAAAAAATTAGGACTTTTTATTAATAAAAGAAAATTTGTTATATTGATTTTTATTTTAGTTTTTGCATGGTGTATAATTTTTTTTAGAATTTTTTATTTGCAAATAATAAAAGGAGATGATTATAGACTTATAGCTGATGGCAATAGGATTCGAATTAAAAGAATAGAACCGCGTAGAGGAATTATATATGATACTAATTTTAAGGCCCTGTTAAGAAATAGCGCCAAGTTTTCTTTAGAGGTTATGCCCGTGGATTTACCAGAGGATCAAGAAGAGTTATTGGAGATAGAAAGAAAATTAGCCGAAAAATTAAATGGAGAAAAAATAAATTTAGCAGATTATCTTTCTGATAATGTTTTAGAAAATTTTCAACCCAGAATTATTAAAGAATCCTTGCAGTATGAACAAGCCATGAATTTAATGGTTTTAGCGCAAGATTTAAGAGGTATATCTGTAGTTATCGGTCATAAAAGAGAATACCCTTATCAGGGATATTTGTCTCATATTTTGGGATATATGGGGAGCATTTCTGAAGAAGAATATCGGGAATTAAGAGATGACGGTTATTATTTTGATGATAAAATAGGTCAAAGTGGTTTAGAATGCTCTTATGAAAGCATCTTAAGGGGTGAATTTGGAAAAAAGAAGATAGAAGTTGATTCTTTAGGAAAAGAAATTAAAGAGTTAGCCAGAGAAGACTCTACAGAAGGTAGAAATTTAGTTTTAGCTTTAGATATAGATTTACAAATTAAAGCTACGGATTTATTATTAGCTACATTGAAAAGATTCAATTTAAAAAAGGGGAGCGTTGTGGCCATTGATCCTAAAGATGGTTCTGTTTTGGCTTTAGTTAGTTTACCAACATTTGATAATAATATATTTTCTGAAAAGCTTTCAGAAGAAACTTATCAAAGCATTGTTCAAGACCCTAATCAGCCAATGTTTTTTCGGGCAGTTTTGGGAGAGTATCCACCGGGCTCAACTTTTAAAATTATTATGGCGGCTGCTGGGTTAGAAGATGGAATTATAGATGAGAATACTAGTTTTTTAAGTACTGGTGGTATTTGGGTGGGACAGTGGTTCTTTCCAGACTGGAAAAGCGAGGGACATGGTTTGACTAATGTGAAAAAAGCCATAGCTAATTCAGTAAATACATTTTTTTATAATATTGGTGGTGGCTATAAAGAATTTTTAGGTTTGGGTTTGGAAAAAATAAATTTTTATGCGAGAAAATTTGGAATGGGAGAAAAAATGGGCATAGATTTGCCTAGTGAAGCTAAGGGGTTTTTACCGAGTAAAGAATGGAAAGAAACAGTTAAAGATGAGCTCTGGTATATTGGAGACACCTACCATTTAAGCATTGGTCAGGGAGATATTTTAGTTACCCCCTTACAAGTAGCTATGTTTACTTCAGTAATGGCTAATAAAGGCATACTATATGAGCCCAGATTATTAGAAGGATTTGTAGAAGATCAAAATGTATATTATATTCAGCCAGTTATAAAAGATAAGGATTTTATATCTGAAGACAATATAGTTATTATTAGAGAAGGATTAAGAGCGTCAGTTATTTCCGGCAGTGCTCAATATTTATCCACTTTACCTGTAACGTCTGCTGGAAAAACCGGTACAGCCCAATTTGGTTCTAACAATCAAACCCATGCCTGGTTTACTGGATATGCGCCCAATGATGATCCAGAAATAGTATTGACCATTTTAATAGAAGAGGGCGGAGAAGGTTCTAGTGTGGCTGTTCCTCTTGCTAGAGACATTTTATTATGGTATTTTAGAGACAGAGAGCATATTTTAGAGGACTAGCTCTTTTTATGTCATTAATCTATAACTAATTAAGGAAATGGCTATTTTTAGTTATTATTTTGAGTAAATTGAGCATTAAATTTAATTAATAATTCAAACAGAAGTATATGGCAGAAATAAATTATTTGACAGCTAGGGGTTTAGAAAAAGTTAAAGCAGAGCTTCAGGAGTTAAAAATCGTTAAAAGACCAAGCGTGGCTAAAAGAATAGATCGGGCTAGAGAATTTGGAGATTTGTCAGAAAATGCCGAATATCAAGACGCTAAAGAAGAACAGGGCTTTATTGAAGGTAAAATTTTAGAATTGGAATATCTTTTAAAAACCTCAAAAATAGTTGATGAATCTAATGCAAATCACGATTTAATTAATATTGGTTCTGATATTAAAGTTTTATTTGATGGTCAGGAAAAGAAGTTTAAGATTGTTGGGGCCACAGAATCAGATCCATTAAATGATAAAATATCATATAATTCTCCGTTGGGGGAATCTTTAATTGGTAAGAAAAAAGGAGTAGAATTTGAAGTAGAGGTTCCCAGGGGGAAAATTAAATGTAAAATTTTAGAGATTAGTAAATAGTTAATAGAATTTAAAACGAAAAACTCAAAACGCAAAATTGTTTTGATAAAGATAAATAAGTATTAGTTAATAGGAATAATGTTTTTTAAAAATTATTTTCCCAATGATTAACGACTAATAATTAAGCTTATGTTAAGAAAAAAAATAGGAATAGATTTAGGTACTACTACTACTTTGGTTTATGTTCCTAAGAAGGGAATTATTATTAATGAACCTTCGGTGGTGGCTATTTCTTTAGTAGATAAAAAAGTTTTAGCTGTGGGCAATGAAGCCAAAGAAATGATTGGTCGCACCCCTGATTCTATTATAGCTCACCGGCCCTTAAAAGATGGGGTGATTGCTGATTATCGGATTACGGAAAGTATGTTGCGCTATTTTATTAATAAGGCCTTATCAGGCATAAAACTTTTTAGACCAGAAGTTATGATTTCCGTGCCGGCTGGAATTACCTCTACTGAAAGACGAGCAGTTATTAGTGCAACTATTGCTTCCGGAGCCAAGGCCGCTTATATTATTAAACAGCCCTTAGCATCAGCTATTGGTGCAGAAATACCAATTGGTTTGGCTTCTGGACATATGATTATAGAATTGGGCGGTGGAACTACGGAAATAGCTGTTATATCTTTGGGGGGAATTGTTACTTGTACTTCTGTAAGAATAGGGGGAACAAAATTTGATGCAGCTATTATGGAGTATATTAAAAAGAAATATAGTTTAGCTATTGGGGAAACTTCTGCTGAGAATATTAAAATAAAAATTGGTTCAGCTTTGTTTTTAGAGGATAAGGATAAGATGAGCATGGAAATAAAAGGGCGGGATATTATTTCGGGCCTTCCTCGGGCTTTGACAATTAGCTCTGATGATATAACAGAAGCTTTGCAACACGAATTAGCTGGTATTATATCAACAGTTAAAACAGTTTTATATAATACCCCTCCAGAACTTTCCGCTGATGTAATGGAAAAAGGGATGATTTTATCTGGCGGTACGGCTCAATTAAGAAATATAGACAAACTATTATCTCAGGCCACTGGAGTTCCAGCTTATGTTGCAGATAGGCCATATCTTTGTGTGGTTAAGGGTACTGGTATAGCTTTGGAAAATTTGAATGCTTATAAACGTAGCATTCTTTCTGCGAAATAGGTATGAATACGAATATAGGATGCCAATATACGAATTCATCTTGTTAAATACTATTGTGAAACAATAATTTAACAGGATGAATACTAATTATACTAATACAATTATCAATTAACAATGATCAATTTCCAATTTGAATTAAATTTACAATAATCAATTATCATTTTTTATTTTTTACATTGGTAATTGTAAATTGTTCATTGATACTTTATTGATAATTGATTATTAAATGAACATTTTAAATTGGTAATTGCCTGCCTGCCGGTAGGCAGGATAATTGTAAATTGAATATAAGTATATTGAAAAAATTATATGAAAATAGGCGTTGATGCCAGTAGAATTAGTTTAAAACAAAAAACAGGCACAGAATGGTATGCCTATTATATTATAAAAAATCTTTTAGATATTGATTCTCAGAATCAGTATTTTTTATTTTCTCAAGAAGAATTACCAGCAGAATTTTTAAATTATCCCCAAGTCCATAATATTGTTTTAAAATGGCCTTTAAAGAAATTTTGGACTTTAATTCGTTTAAGTTTTGGTTTAAGAAAATATAATTTAGATTTATTTTTTTCTCCAGCCCATAACCCCCCTTTAACTAAATTAAAAAAAGTAATTACTTGGCATGATTTGGCTTATGAATATTTTCCAAAATATTATTCCTTAATGCAATTATTGTCTTTAAAATTAGGAGCTCGTGCCCTAAATAAGAGCGCTGCCATTATTTCTCCCTCATTAAATACTAAAAAGGATATTATAAAATTTTATGGAATAGGAGAAGATAAAATTTTTGTAATTCCGCATGGGGTTGATTTTGTCAAATATCAGAATATTTTAGCAGATATTGAAGTTTTAAATAAGTATCAAATAAACCAGAACTATCTTTTATATATTGGTCGTTTAGAGTCCAAAAAAAATATTATTAATTTAATTCAGGCCTGGAATAAATTAAAAGAAAAACAGAATAATTTGCAATTAGTTTTGCTGGGCAAATATGGTTTTGGATATAAGGATATTAAAAAAGTAATTGAGGACTTGTCTTATAAAAAAGATATTAAAATTATTGGTTGGGTTAGTGAAGAAGATAAAATAAAGATTTTAAAGCAGGCTAGTTTGTTTTGCCTTTTAAGTGTTTTGGAAGGATTTGGAATGTCAATTTTAGAAGCTATGTTATGTCAAGTACCTGTTTTAGTTTTAGACAGTAATATTTTTAAAGAGTTTAATTTAAATGATGCTTGTTTTACAGAAAATAATATTGGCAGCATTAGTTCTAAAATGAAAAAATTATTATTAGACCAGGAATTAAGAGAGGATATTATCGCTAAAAATTTTATTTTAGTGCAAAAATATACTTGGCAAAAATCAGCCCAAGAAACTTTAGCAGTTTTTAATAAATAAATGGCTGCTAGGGCTACCCGTCTTCGTCAAATTAAATTTGACTACGGCGGATAAAGATTCTCACATATATATAATTCTGCTTAATTGGCTGTCGGAGCAGGATTTTCACCCCGTCACCTTTGGCTGCTAGGGCTGGATTCGAACCAGCGACATCTGCATTAACAGTGCAGGGTTCTACCACTGAACTACCTAGCAACAAAAGGTGGCGGGGTAAGCCTGCAACATCTACGTTAACCCTATAAAATTTCACTATGTTCAATTTACGGGGCAGGCAGCGTAGCGCCTGCCCTGTAATATTCGAATGAAATGAGAATTATTACAGGGTTCTACCACTGAACTATCTAGCAATTATTTAATTATTAAATTAAAAAAATCGGCTGGCAGGCCGATTTTAAAATACAAAAATAGGCCTGCATTTATCCAGGATTGTTATTATTATTCAGTTTTTGTATTTGTAAAATCATACTATTTAGATAGTAATATATATCTTAAAAAAAGTCAAGCATTTACAAGAACCATAGGATTTGTTAAGGTTTTTTTATAAACAAATCCCCATAACATTAGTAATGTGTGAGGATAAAATAAATAAGGAGGATTTATCGTGAATAAAAAAATTGTCCTGATCATGAGAGGACTGCCGGGTTCTGGAAAATCGACTTTTATTGAGAAAAATTTTCCTAGGGCTTGGATCTGTTCAGCTGATGATTACTTTAATTCTACTGGAAATTACATTTTTGTTAAGAAAGATCTTGGCTTAGCACATCGGCGCTGTAAAAATCTTTTTCAAATGGCTCTTGAAAACTCTTTGCACTTTATTGTTGTTGATAATACTAATACTGAAATTTGGGAATTTGAAACTTATCTTCAATTAGCCAAGAATTATTCTTATCAAGCATTTGTTGTTAATTTAGAGATAGATTTAGAAACTGCTTTGCAAAGGAATATTCATAAAGTTCCAGTAGATAAAATTTTCGATATGGCGGAAAGAATGGAAAAATATCCTGGCGAAATTTTGTTGTCAAATAATTAAGCGGTGAGGTTTTAACCAATATCCGCTTTTTTGTTTTAAACATTGACAAAAAGTTTAAAAAATACTATATTGACGGGTAGTTAAATTAGTGGATGATCGCCTTGAACTACTCGCTCTGCTCGAGTTCATGGCAAGCCCGTTTTTTACATAATAGTTTTATTAGTAGAAAAAATTGGGCCTGCCCTAAACCCGAATGAAGTGAGTGGTTTAGGGAGGAAAGTCCGAACACTATAAAAAAAATAATTGGTAACGCCAACCCTTGAGAAAAGTAATTTTTTCAAGAGGACAAGTGCAACAGAAAATATTCCTTCCTCCTACGCTCGCTTTCAGCGAGCTTCGGAGGATAAGGGTGAAATCGCTAATTAATGAATTGGCGCGCTCTATTGGTGACAATAGAGGAGAGGTAAACTCTATTTGGTGCAAGGTCAAGATATTCCCTTAGGGGAGTGGTAGACCGCTGGATATTTATGGTAACATAAATACTAGATAGATGATCATCACTCTTCGCTGAAGCTTCGAGCGACAGGTCCCCCAGAAAAATATTTATTAAAAGTTAGGGGGAGGACGTGTCCTCCGAAGCTTTAGCGAAGGAGGACAGAATTCGGCTTATAACTAATTTAACTACTTAATCATTACTAATACTAAAATTAGTAATGATTAAGTTTATTTGTAGGATTGTAAAACTATTTATGCTGAGCGAACCGAGCTCAGCTGGGGAGTCGGAGCATAACTAATTTAACTACTTTATAATTTATTATGAAGAAACGTAATATAATAGATATTATAGAAGTTCCGATTGATTTTTTGTTATTAATTTTATCGGGCTTATTGGCTTATATTTTAAGGTTCAGGTCTTTTGTGGTGGAATATAGACCCGTTCTTTTTGATTTATCTTTATTGCTTTATTTAAAAATACTTTTAGGGGCTTCTTTATTTGCTTTATTAATACTTTTTATATCTGGTGTTTATAATTTAGAGAGAAAAAAATTACAATATAAAATTTCTAAGATATTTACGGGTTGCTCTACTTTTGTTTTAATTTTAATTATCGCTTTCTTTTTTAATCAAAAATTATTTAACTCTCGTTTTATAGTAATATTTTTTTGGGTTTTTAGTTTATTCTTTTTGATTTTAGAAAGAATTGTTTTAGAAGCAATTCATCGGGCTTTAGTTAAAAAAGGATATTTTAGTACTAAAATAATTATTATTGGTCATAATAATAATACTTATAGATTGATTAGCGAATTTAAGAAAAATAAATTTTGGGGGTATAAAATTATAAAAAAATATGATGTTTTGGATGACAATACTATTTTTAAATTAAATCAAACCAGTCAAGAAACAGAAATTGATGAAATTATATTGGCCGAACCATATAGTGATAGAGAATTTGTTAATAAATTAGTTAATTTTTGTAATACTCATCATGTGGTTTATAAATATGCGGCTTCTTTATTAGAAACCAAAATCATTAATTTTGAAATGAATGCTGTAGCCGGAATTCCTTTAATAGAAATCAAGGAAACATTTTTAGATGGCTGGGGTCGGGTTTGGAAAAGATTATTTGATGTTATTTTATCATTTATTGGTTTGATATTTTTTATTCCGCTTTATTTAATAATCGGAGCATTAATTAAGTTAGACACTAAAGGTCCAGTTTTAGTTAAATTAGAACGCATTGGTGCCAAAAATAAGCCCTTTAAAATGTATAAATTTAGGTCAATGGTTATGGGGGCCGATAAAATGAAAGAAAATTTAATGAAATACAATGAAAGAGATGATGGGCCATTATTTAAGATGAAAGATGACCCACGTATTACTCCGATTGGTAAATTTTTAAGAAAAACATCTTTAGATGAATTACCGCAGATTATTAATGTTTTAAAAGGAAAAATGAGTTTAGTTGGTCCGCGAGCCCATGAGCCCCAAGAAGTAGCTAAATATCAAGACCACCATTTAAAGCTTTTGGCTATTAAGCCAGGGATGACTGGCATGGCTCAAGTGTCTGGACGTTCGGACTTAGAATTTGAAGAAGAAGTTAAATTGGATATTTATTATATTGAAAATTGGAGCTTTATGTTAGATTTTGTAATTTTATTTAAAACAATCAAAGTTGTTCTTTTTACTAAAAGCGCGGTTTAAATTAGCTGTCAGCTTTTCCCGCAAACGGGATCCCGCCTTGCGGGACAGCTATTAGCTTTTAGGAATCTGTTAATGCAGATTTTTTTGTTTGTCGAGTTTAACTCGATGAAAATAAAAAAGAGACTCTTGTGAGGAGTCTCTAAAATTTTGTATTTTTGAAGGTTAGATCATAAATCTTAATCCTCCATAGAAATAATCTTTGCCGAAACTAAATGTTAAAACATGAAATACCGCAACAAAGACAGCATTTCTTGTTTTAACCTCTTCTTCAATATTAATAATTTCATATTCCCAGCCGGCTTCAAACACAACTAATCCTATACCCAGTCTATTCTTAAACAAAAGCTTATCTTTACTGGGTTGAGTTATTAATAGGGCCTCTTCGTATAGTAAAAGGGGCCAAATGAAGCGAGCTTCGATTACCGGGGTACTATATTTTTTCTGAGTATCCGTAGCTTCATTAAAGTCAATTCCAGCCAATATAGAGAACATTGATCCAATATATCCAGTCATTATTCGAGTTGTAGATTTTGATGAAGCCAGTAAGTTGTCATTTTGGGATTTGTAATTTCCTATTTTTAGACCGATAGCTCCAAATTCAGGGAAATTATAACATCCCAATACTGACGCTGAATACATTATTTTACCAGGGTCTTTTTCTACTCCGATATAGAGTTCAGGGACCATGAAATAAATCCCTTTTTTCTCTTGTTGTTTTTGGATTTTTTCTGTTACCCAACCCCTCTTTAAAGACTTCCCCCATTTTTTTCCTTCTGAAAATAGAGTTGAGAATAAGAAAAGATTAATCACAACAAAGATTAAAGTAATCTTTTTCATTTACTCCTCCGTGTTTTTTTTATTTCCTTTAAATTTAAAGGATTTTACTTTATATCATTTCTAATTTATTTTGTCAATATGTAAATAGGATTTTTTTTGTTATAATATTCCTATATGCAAGATAAAAAAATTGCTTTAGTACATGATCATTTAAACCAAATGGGCGGAGCCGAAAAGGTTCTTTTAGAATTTCATCATATTTTTCCAAAAAGTCCGATTTATACCTTAATTTATGATAAAAATAAAATTCCGCTTTTTAAGAATTGTAAAATCATTACTTCATTATTACAAAATGTGCCGGGCTCATTTAATTTTTTCAAATGGTTTTTAACTTTTATGCCTTCGGCTTGGGAGAGTTTTGATTTTTCTAAATATGATATAGTTTTATCTTCCACCTCTGCCTTAGCTAAAGGCATTATTACACCGAGCAAGAGTTTGCATTTTTGTTATTGTCATACGCCAACGCGTTATTTATGGAGTGATACCCATGAATATGTGAGTAATTTAAGAATTCCGGTTTTAATGAAAAGGATTTTAATCTCAGAATTAAAAAAATTGCGGACTTGGGATTTTGCGGCTGCTCAAAGAGTTGACCATTTTATTGCTAATTCTCATTTTGTAGCTGAAAGAATAAGAAAATATTACCGCAGAAATGCGCAGGTCATTTACCCGCCAGTTAATATTCATAAATGTTATTCTAATCCGCAGAAAGAAAATTATTATATAGTTGTTTCTAGAATTAGACCTTATAAAAAGGTTGATTTGATTGTCCGGGCCTTTAATCAGTTAAAATTACCTATTAAAATAATTGGTGGCGGTGAATACCTTAATACTTTGAAAAAAATAGCCAAGCCCAATATACAATTTTTAGGAGAAATAAGTGATGAAGAAAAGTATAAATATTTGTCTCGAGCTAAGGCCTTTATTCATCCCCAAGAAGAGGACTTTGGAATATCAGCTGTAGAAGCTATGGCTTCGGGTTGTCCAGTTATAGCTTATGGTTCAGGGGGCGTCTTAGAAACAATTGAAAATAAAAAAACAGGATTATTTTTTGCAGAACAAGAATGGGAATCTTTGGCCGAAGCAGTTTTAGATGCTGATAAACTTGATTTTAATCATGATTTTATTAAAGACCAGGCCGCTCGTTTTAATGTGCAGAGATTTAAAGAAGAAATTAGAGATTTTATTGCAGATAAATTAAATCAAAAAAAATTGCCATTAGAATACGAAAATTGTAAATTGTAAATTATTATGAAAATAGCAATTGATATCACTCCTTTGAAGCAAGAAAATTTAAGCGGAGTGGGAAAATATTTAAAAGAAATATTGTCTAGATTATTAATTTTAGACCAAAAAAATAAATATTTTTTAATTAGTTTTGGTAGAAAAAATAAAGATGTAATTGTTAATTTGAAAAGCGAAGATGCCGAATTAATTCATTATAATATTCCCAGCAAGCTAATGTTTATTCAGAGCTTGTTTTTTAATTGGCCGAAGCTAAATATAGATATTTTTTGGTTGCCCAATTTTAATATTTGTCATTTGAAAAATAAAAGCGTTAAATTAATTAGCACAATACATGATTTGTCTTTTATTAAATATCCGCAATTTTTAAATTGGTCACGCAGATTATGGCATAAATTTATTTGTCCAAAAAAAATTATTCAACGCAGCGATAAATTAATTGCTGTTTCTGAGAACACAGCTTTAGATTTACAAAATATTTATCATGTTCCAACAGATAAAATTATAGTTTCGCCATTAGGAGTGAATCAGAAATTTAAAAAAATAACAGATCAAGAATATTTACAGCAGATTAAAGATAAATATCAAATCAAGAACGACTTTATTTTTTTTGTAGGCACCAAAGAACCGCGGAAAAATATTTTAGCAATTTTAAAAGCATTTAAAAAAATTGATTCAGAGATTGATTTACTTATTCTCGGACCAGCAGGGTGGAAAGAAAATATTTGGCGAAATTATTATCAGGATTTACCACAAAAAATTAAACAGCGAATAAAAATTTTAGATTATTGTCCAGAAAAAGATTTACCAGCTTTATATAATTTAGCCAAGGTTTTTGTGTGGCCGTCTTTTTATGAGGGTTTTGGTTTGCCAGTTTTAGAGGCCTTAGCTTGTGGTTGTCCAGTTATAAGTTCTAATAATTCTTCCTTGCCAGAGGTTGTTAAAAATAATGCTTTATTAATTGAGGCCTTTGATATAGAAGATTTATGCCAGGCCCTGAAGCAGTTATTATTTAATAAAGAATTTTATTCTTTTTATAAAAATAAAGAGTTTAATCAAGAATATTATAATAATTGGGATAAGGCGGCAGAGAGGTTATTGGGTTTGTTTAGGTAACGGGGCGAGAAGTAAGTATTAAGAAGTAAGTATTAAGGAGTAAGAAGTAAGAATTACGAATTACGCAGTACGGATTATTTACAACTTATAATTAATTTCCTACAACCTAATTCCCTACAAGCTAAGCTTCTACAAGCCCAAGGCTAAACTAAATATATGAAAATAGCTATAGACGCTCGTTTTTTTGGAACCGGAACTGGAATTGGTCGTTATGTTGAACAATTAGTTTTAAATTTGGAAAAAATTGTCGAAGAAATAGGCCAAAGCGGAGGGAGCTTAAAAAATCAGTATTTTATTTTAATCAATCAAGAAAATAAAGACAAATACCAGCCCAATAATTTAAATTTTAAAAAAATTATAGTTGATATTCCTTGGTATGGTTTAGCTGAACAAATTAAAATACCGAGGATTTTAAATAAAATCAAACCAAACTTAGTTCATTTTCCGCATTTTAATGTGCCACTTTTTTGTAAATATCCTTTTATTGTTTCTATCCATGATTTAATTTTAACTAAATATCCCAGCCAAAGAGCCAGCACTTTATCGCCCTTAAAATATTTTTTAAAGAATTTATTTTATCGCCTGGTAATTAAGCGAGCAATCCAAAAGTCGCACGCCATTATTACTATGGCAGATTTTACTAAAAATGAAATAGTAGACAAGTTTAAAGTTGCAGAGAAAAAGGTTAAAGTAGTTTATGAAGGAGTTACAAAATTAGAAGATAATAATGTTGAAATTGATTTTAAAAAATATGGTATTGAGAAAAAATTTGTTTTATATGTAGGCAACGCCTATCCCCATAAAAATTTAGAATTTTTAATTCAGGCCTTTAGCGATTTTAAAGAGGACTATCAATTAGTTTTAATTGGTAAAAGAGATTATTTTTATCAGCGTTTAGCAAAATTAATTCAGGATTTAGGTTTAGAAAAAAAAGTAATTTTAACGGGCTATATATCAGATGAAAAATTAGCAGAGTTTTATAAAAATGCCCAGGCCTATATTTTTCCTTCCTTATCTGAGGGTTTTGGTTTGCCACCTTTAGAGGCCTTACAATTTAAGCTACCAGTTTTATCTAGTAATTATTCTTGTTTGCCGGAAATTTTAGAAGATGCTGTTTTATATTTTAATCCCCAAGACCAGGCTGATTTTTTAGAAAAACTTAATAAAATTATTAATGACCAAGAATTAAGAGGAAAATTAATTATTAATTCTCAAAAATTATTCTTAAAATATGATTGGCAAAAAACGGCTAAAGAAACTTTAAAAATATATTCGTCTATTTTTCAAAAAGATAATTAATAGAGGAAGGGTAGTTTTGCTTGTCTGGGCACAGAAAAAACATGGAATCTAATATTTTTATTACGCGGGTAAAAGATGTTTTATTTATTTTACTCGCATTTTTATTGGATCTCTGTCAAACACTGTGGTACTTAAGACAATAAAATATAATTATTACAGTAGTTTTTTTTATAGTATTTGTATTTTATTTGTATTTTAGGCGCCCTTACAACAATTTAGATACAATTCGAATAAAGACAAATAGAATTTCTACGAGGAATGAGAATGACGAGTATTGAAATTCATTTGGCTTAATGATGAATTGTCTCCCGTTTCTATATATTTTATAATTGTGACGGGATCCCGCTCTGCG
This sequence comes from uncultured Gammaproteobacteria bacterium, assembly GCA_964486685.1. GTDB lineage: Bacteria > Patescibacteriota > Patescibacteriia > UBA1558 > S5-K13 > JAIOTH01. The sequence goes on along the minus strand of CAZAOE010000010.1, from coordinate 130 downwards.
GTGATAAATTTTTGTACAGGAGCGACTTTTTAGTTCTACCTTTTTCTAGGAAAAGGTAGAAGAAAAGAAACTATCATCAAAACAAAATTAAAATAACTATATTTTTGCTATTAACTAAATAATATATTAT